>CAMDMA010000016.1 GCA_945902075.1 Candidatus Kuenenia stuttgartensis
CTTGGCGCTGCGGGAGCAATCGCTGCGATTGGAAGCGCGCGTTACGCGCATGGTGGATTTGCAGTCGACGCCGTCGATACCGTTGGTTGCGGCGATGCGTTTGTCGGTGTGTTTCTCGCGACGATTTCCGAAGGTCGTGACATCGCGCAAGCGCTCGCGCACGGAAATGCGGCGGGCGCGCTTGCCGCAATGCGCGCCGGTGCCATGAGGTCGTTGCCGACGCGTGAAGAGATTGAAGTCGTCGCGATTTTGCCCGAAAAAACAAGGCTGAAACCGCGGCCGCCGGCAGAGGATGAGGGTGCGCTTCCCGCACAGTGCTTCGGTTGCGGTTACCAACTTCTTGGTCGCGTCGAAGGTGACGCATGCCCCGAGTGCGGGCGCATCGTGCGAAGGGTGACGTTCTCCGGTCGATGGGCGAGTGTCGCCGTACGAAGGTGCTTTGGTCGCGCGTGGAAGTGGGCCATTGGCGCTGAGGTCGCGCTGTTCTTCGGCGCAATCGGTATCGCGATCGCGATGAACCGACCAAACTGGCTGACCTCCGTCCAGCGAGATTTTATTGGGTTCATCGGTCTTGGCTGCGTCGTCGTGCACGTCGTAGCCGCGAGCATGACGCAAGTAGGAATGGCGCGGGGCCTCCAGAGGGTTGCGGCTGAGCGATGGGGAATCGCGCTCGCGTGCATGCGTGTCGGGGCGGTCGGTGTCATCACTCTCATCATTTTCCGCATGACACCGTGGGGGTTCGTGTGGGGGTTCCCTTGGGACGAGGTTTTTCTTGGTGCGGCGTTCACGACCATCTGTGCGGTGGATATGGCGTTCATCGTCCTCCTTGAGCGCACGCGGCGGTTGGCAGGGTCTACGGCGGGGTCTGTTGCCGGATATGAGGCAGGATTTGGAAAGGGATGGAGCGCACGGCGCCCCGTCGCTGCGATCGCAGGTTTGGTCGGCGCAGGGCTGGCGATGATCGCTTCGTGGATGCTCGTTTCTCAGGCATGGTTCCCTCAAGCATTTTGCATTGGTTTCGCCGTTGCCGGCGTGTTGCTCGCATGGCTCTCGCTCGTGTCGGTCGCACGGGGGATCGCGCGAGAAATTCGTATCCGTGAAGAACGGAGTCCATGAATGGAAACAATGTCTGTCGATCGACTACTTCCATGCCCGCGCTGCCGCTACGACTTGCGCGGCCGAGTCGTCGGCGAGCAGTGTCCTGAATGTGGCTGGACGATCGACGCGGCAGCGCCCGCGTGGTGGGATGATGCGCTCCTCGCGCGCATGGCGTTCTGGGCTCGTGTTGCAGCGATTCCGTGCTGGGTGCTGTTGCTTGTGCCGCTCTACTTTGTGGTCGGAGTGACGAGTCGGATCAGTCCCGACGGCCTCGCGCAGACCGCAATCATCTTTTTCGTTTTGATGCCGATCCAGGTCTTGGCGCAACTCCTTGCGATGTTGGTGGTCGAGGATCGACGCTTCGGGTCGCGACGCTCGTGGCTTCTCTTCTGGGCCGCAGTCGCGCGTGCGACCGCATTTGGCCTCGCGGCGTTACTTCTCTTCGTCGTGCAATTGCTGCAGACGGACGCGCTGCTCATTCCTGCCTACATCGCGTACTTCACGCTGCCCATCCTCGCGATCGGGGCGGACATCGTCACGGTGCGCGTTCTCGCAAGTCTTTCGAAAGAGGCGCGTCCGCTGCTCGGATCGACTCGCAGATTCGGTGCAGCGACGGCGCGCGGCGCGCTCTGGGTGGTGTATCCGCTGCTGATCGTGCCGATCATCGGGTGGTTCTTCGCGCCCATCATTTGGACGATCTCGATGGCGGTGTGTTTTGGTGAGCTTCGGCGCTTTGCACTCGCGCTGCGCGAGGCGGCGGGGATCTATCAGCCGGTGCCTGGGGCACGTTCTGTGAGTCTTGAGGCACCGCGCGCAGAGTCTTGAGCGGCTTTGGTTCGGATGAAGGTTTGGGTACGGTTTGTTCGCCCGCCACCCCGCACCAACGCGCCGCCGATGCCGCTACCATCCGCGCCCTTCCGGCGGGTCCGTTCGACGCGGCAAGCCACAGCACGTCGTCGCGCCTCGCGGCCCGACCGACTGATTTCGAGTGAGTTCACCTATGGCGATTCCAACCGACGCAGCAGCTCTCAAGAACCAGACCGTTCTCCCGCGCAACACGAACCAGGCCCTCGGCATCGGACACTTTGCCATCGACTTCATGTCGGGCAAGATCGGTTCGCCGGATGCGTCGGTGCTTGAGCGCACGACGATGTTTCACACAGACTCGGTGCTCTGCGGCATCAGCGCGATTGCTCTCAACACCAACGCGCCAATCATTCTCCGTCAGGAGGCAGCTGAGTATCCAAACGCGAAGGGTGCCTCAGTCTTCGGCTCGACGCAGAAAGTTGCCGCGGAGAAGGCGATCGTCGCGAATTCGAACGCAGTGCGCGAGTGGGACTCGAACGGTACGAACTTTGGATACAACCCAAACCTCGGTCACACCGCAGGTGAGTTTGGACACAACGACTTTTATCCGGTTGCCATCGCCGCTGCGCAGCAGGCTGGCCGCGACGGCGCATATGCGTTGCGCGGCATGATCTGCATCGACGAAATCCGCGGTCGTCTCGCGGAAGTCTTCTCGCTCAAGACCTACAAGATCGACCACGTCGTCCACGGCGCGATCGCAAGTGCCGCGGTGTACGGCGCGATGATGGGCGCGACCGCTGAACAAATCGAGAGCGCGATCGGCATGACGGTCGCCCACTACATCCCTTGGCGCGCGATTCGCGCCGGGAAGCAACTCAGCGATTCGAAGGGCGCGTCGGCGGCGATTTCCACCGAGGTCGCGGTGCTTTCAATGATGCGCTCGATGCGCGGATTCATGGGGCCACGCGACATCTTCCGGAACCCTGAGAGCATGTTCCGCCAGTTTGAGAAGACCTCCGGTGACAGCCCGTTCGACCTCGTACTCTCACACTCGGGCAGCGACTTCGCTGTGATGGGTATGCATTTCAAACTCGGTCTCTACGAGCACCAGTCCGCTGGCGCACTGCAGGGGCTCCTCACGCTCATCCGCGAGAATCCACAGATTCTCGAGAAGCACGGCGCGATCGCGAAGATCAACATCGTTGCGTACGAGCCTGCATTCGGAATCATCGGTGATCCGGCGAAGCGCGATCCGAAGACTCGCCAATCCGCCGATCACTCCATGGTCTATATCGTGTCGACCTTGCTTCGGAAGGCGATCGAGATGGCCGAGTCGACGAAATCGACCAAGCTCGGCCACTGTGACAATTGCTATTGGAAGAACCTGATGCTCGTGCCGCACGACTATGCGCCTGATGCGATCGTCAACAAGAAGACGCGCGCGCTGATGGAGAAGTTCTCCTTCACGCACGGCGGTCCCGAGTACGACCGTCGCTACCCCGATGGCATCCCGACCTCGCTCGTGATTGAGATGACCGATGGGACGAAGTTTGACTCTGGACTTGTGATGTATCCCGCCGGACACGCGCGTAACGCGACCGCTGATCTCAAGGGTATTCTCGCGCGAAAGGCGCAGTTGCTCGGGGCACTTGCATCGGATGCAGCAAACCCGATCATCGATCGTTTCAACCGCGTTGGAGCGATGAGCACCGTTGAACTCGCAGGGCTCTACGACTTTGCTATCGCAGATCGCGGGCAGTACGAGTGAGCGACGTCGAAACCGAACTGGACTGTGATGTCTGGATCTGTGACTTCGCCGACGCGGAAGATCGGTCGGCGTTTGTTCGACTGATGGCCGAGTTTGCCGCAGAGCCGGTCTCGGCGAGTCCGCAACTTGGTATCGCCCATTTCGCCGCCGTCGCGGACGACCTTGCCAATCGGGCGGGCACGCTTGTCTTGCTTGCCGCGCGCGGCGAAAGCCGTGACACCGAGGGTGTGCTCATCGCATTCGAGGGCTACTCGTCCTTCGCGCGCGCGCAGTTGTTCAACATCCACGACGTTCATGTTTCACCGGCGGGTCGTGGGTTTGGGCTCGGGACAGCGATGGTCGAGTCGCTCGCCGAGCTTGGGCGCGAACACGGATTTGCCAAGATCACGCTCGAGGTTGCTGCCTCGAACAGCGGCGCGATTCGCCTGTATCGCAAGCTCGGCTTTGCTGGTCTTGACGGAACATCAGCGGAAGTGCCAGCTGGCGTGACGTACTTCGCGACCAAAAAGTTGTAGCGGCCGCCGATCGCGCGATGGTTAGGCGAAGAGACCGTCGAGCAGTTCTATAACGCCCTTGCCTTGCGTTGCGATGGTCTCGAAGATCTTGCGCCCGCTTGCGATGTCGAGCAACTCGCGCACGAGCTTCGACTCACCGGCATGGTCGGCTTTGTTCACAACAAAGAGATCGGCAATCTCCAGGATGCCGGCCTTATCCATCTGAACCGAGTCGCCCATCCCCGGCACCACGACGACTGCGGTGCGATCGACGAACGTACGAATCGCCACATCGTTCTGTCCGGCACCGACGGTCTCAACGATGAGTTTGTCATAGCCAGCACCGCCGATCAGTTCGATGATCTCGTTCAGCGTGCGGTAGTCCTCGCCAACGATCGCGAGCGATCGGTAGAAGATGCCTTCATCCACCGCGTTGAAGTCAACCCGTAGGCGGTCTCCAAGCAGTGCTCCACCCGTGATTGGGCTCATCGGGTCGAATGCGACCACGGCGATTTTGTCGCCACGACGAACAGCCTCGCTCGCCATCGCGGCGACAAGCGTGCTCTTGCCAGCGCCAGGCGAACCGGTGATGCCGACGACCTGCGCTGGACGTCGACGCGGCGCCTGCACGGGCTTCCCGGCGTGCGCGAGCGAAATGTTGCGTGCGAGGTGCGCCGTTGCGTTGGTCGACACAGCGGGTGCGATCGGCGCATAGGCCTTCACGCTGCCGCGAACGCTGCCGACGATCTCGTCCATGCCGGTTCCGGTGTGATAGATCCGCGCGACGCCTGCATCGAGGAGTTTCTGCACGTCGTCCTGTGGGATAATGCCACCCACGTTCACGATCATGTCCGGTCGACCGACTTTCGCGCACTCTTCGAGAAGGCGCGGTACGAGCACCAAGTGGGAGTTTGACATCATCGAACAGGCGATGCAGTCGGCATCCTCGTCGCGGGCGCTGATCGCGAGGCTCCGCGGCGTTTGCCAGAGTCCTGAGTAGATGACGTGGATTCCGGAATCGCGCATCACGCGCGCGATGAGCTTCACCCCGCGATCGTGGCCATCAAGACCCATCTTCCCGAGCAAAACTCGGGGGCGGTGCGGGAGATCGCTGCAGCGATCTTGCTTCTCAATGGCGGTCGTCGGTTCGGTGGTGGCGCGCATGGTTTCGTCTCGCTGAATCGCGAGACTCCAAGCGTAGCCCAAAAGGGCGCCAATTGCCGGGCTTAGGCGCCGGTGGAGTCGTTGGGTGCCGCGGCCTCGGCCGACTGTTTGGCCGCGGCGGCATCACTCGCGGCTCGCTTCGTGTCACGCGATTTCGGGTCACCGATGGGCCGCGCATCGCTCGTCCATTCGCCCGGATAAAACCGCGCGGCGAGTGCAGCGACGATGTCTTCAACGCCTTTGTACTTGTAGTCGTCGAGCACGATCTTCACGCCAGGCGCGGTCTCAACCGTCGCGGTCGACTTCGCCATCCACTTCGACATGTCGATGCCGGTGATTTGCTCGGGCGGGAAACTCCCCTCCACCGCGTGGAATGTTCCGTCGTCGTCAAGGCGAAAACTCCGCCGCGTGAGCTGCCACTGCGCCCAGATAAACCACGGCACGCCAAGGACGCCGCAGCCGACGATGTAAAGCCACAACTGCACAGGGCGGTCGTAGGCGGCAGGTTCGGCGGGCTTGTCGTCCTTGAACGAGTTGAGGACTTCGTTGGCGATCTTGAACTCGCCCTTCTGCGCTTCAGTCAGAGGCGTGGTCTGCACGAGTTTTTCAAAGTCGGCCTTCACCCGCTCGGCCGCGACGTAGGCGTCGAAGTCCGCCTGTTTACGCGGAATCTTGATTGCGTAGTCGTACCAACCCCAGATTCCAAAGACGAGGCAGAGCACTGCGTAGGCGATGTTCTGCCATGTCTGTCGGGGTTGGACCTTGGTTTCGATCGCCATGAAGGTTCTCTGCTTGAAGTTCTCGGATGGCGGAGCTCTGAAGAGAACTTCACCATTGCATTTGTCGGCGGAATATTGGCGGAACCTTTCTGCGAATGCTCCGTTTGGAAGGACACTATAGAGGTTCTTCGACCGTCCCCTATCGTCGATGAACAACAACCGACTCACCCTTCTTTCACCGTCCCCAGCGCACGCCTGAGATCGTTTCTTTCGCAGTTCCCCTGCATGCGCTCCCGTCATTATTGAGGCATCTGATGGCATTGACCGACCCCGACTGCGCTCCGTCTGGCGCGCGTTCTGAGCACTTATTCAGAGAAATTCACGGTAGTTCCTGGTGTTCGGCCTCTGCACACCAGGTCGCAGTCGTCCTGATGGCCTGCATCGCATTCCCTGGCGCCTCAGCGCTCGCGGGCGGATGCATGGGCGATATTGATGGGAGTGGCGACGTTGCCGGCAGTGATCTTGCGGCGATCCTGGGCGGTTGGGGTACCAACGACCCAGCCGCCGATCTCAACAGCTCCGGTGCGGTGGATGGCGAGGATCTCGCGGTACTCCTCAGCGCGTGGGGGCCGTGCCCGGCCGTTGCTCCGATTGTCGCTGAAGTCGCCTGTGTTGCAGCCGCGACAGCGCCGTGGGCGCTTCATTTCAACAGCTTTAACCTCGGTGGGACGGTGGGCGCGGCGATTGATCCTGTCCGCTTTTCGGACCTCGTGGGTACGACTGTTGACCTCGTTGTGGTCGACAACCGATCGGCAGCAGAGTGGGCCGCGAACCCCGCCCTCACCGATGTCCGCGGCGCTTCGCAGGCGTTGGTCGTTCCGGCGACTCCGGCGGCTTCCGTGGTGAGCCTGTTGATGGCCGGGGTCACGGCTGGTTCTGGCGACAGTCCCGGCCGCGGCTTCGATCTCGTCGTCGACGCAGACCGCGACGGCACGCTCTCTGCTGGCGACATCATCGACGGAGCCGGGAACGAACCGGGCTTCTGGTACGTGAAAGACCTCGCGGCAGCTGGACCCTACGCGACGACCTCGATCGCGTCGTACGACGTGAACGACGCTGATATCGCCGACACGATGGAGCTTGAGCGCATCTATTACCCCGCATCGATCGCCGCACTCGCGCCGCGCCCGCTGGTGGTGATCTCGCACGGGAATGGCCACAACTATGCGTGGTACGACTATCTCGGTACCCACCTCGCGAGTTGGGGCTACATCGTCATGAGTCACCAGAACGACACGGTCCCTGGGATTGAAACCGCGTCGACGACGACGCTCGAGCACACGGAGAGCTTTCTCGCGCAACTCGGGCTCATCGGCGGCGGCGTGCTCAATGGCAAGGTCGATGGCGACCGCATCGTTTGGATCGGGCATTCGCGCGGCGGCGAGGGCATCGCGCGCGGATACGACCGCCTCTTTGACGCGACGTTCACTTCGCCAAACTATCAAATCGCTGATATCCGCCTACTCATCGCTATCGCGCCCACCGATTTTCTCGGCACCACAAGCGCGAATCCGCACAGCGTGCCGTTCATGCTGCTGTACGGCTCCGCCGACGGCGACGTCTGCGGTTGCCCCGATTCTGACATCGGCGACAGTTTCAATGTGTTCGAGCGCGCGACCGGTCTGCGGCAGTCAACCTACGTCTACGGCGCCGATCACAACGATTTCAACTGCTGCGGCATCAATGATTTCGCCGGGCCGATCGGCACTGCGATCGGAAACACCGAGGCGCAGGATGTGGCAAAAGCAGCGTCATTGGCGATGATTCGAACGGTTGTCGAAGGTGATCGTTCGACGGAGGAGTATCTCTGGCGGCAATACGAAAGTCTGAAGCCGATCTCCGTTGCATCGACGACGACGGTTGTCAACGAGTGGAAGCCAGCGCCAGCGAACATCGTTGCGATCGATGATTTTCAAACAAATGGTGCGACCACAACCTCGAGTTCAGGAGGCAGCGTCACACTCTCGGGCGTTGCGAGTACCGCGGAATCGGCGCAAAACGACCTCAACACCGTCTTCACCTGGGCGACCACCGATCCGTTCAATGGAGCAACCCGCGCGCGTACCAGTGACGCAACCCGCGCGTCGGTCTTCAACTGGTCGGCTGCATCGCTCGTCGCATGGACGGTGCCTCCGGCGCTGCGCGATTTCACTGTTGGAAAGTTTGTATCACTGCGTGCGGCGCAGGGTACGCGCCATCCGAACACGATTGCGTTGCTCGGTGATGTGACCTTCACGGTGGTCCTGATCGACGAGTTGGGAGTGGAAAGTGCAATACCGATTGCCGCACTTTCCGGCGGCATTGAGGAGCCGTATCAACGGACTGGCTACGGAACAGGAACCGGTTGGCAAAACGCGATGGAAGCGATCCGCATTCCAATGGGTGCGTTTCGTGCGGCAGGAAACTCGATTGACCTCACGCGGATCGCATCGTTGGTGATCCGTTTCGGAGGCAGCAACGGATCGGCCCAAGGTCGACTTGTCATTGATGACGTGCAGATCGAGCGCGAATGATCGCGAGCACGGATCGCAAGCACGGATCGCAAGCCCGGATCGCAAGCCCGGATCGCAAGCCCGGATCGCAAGAAAACGGAACCGCGCCATGCAGAAAATGAGAAGCGACATGAAGACGACCGCGACCGCCATTTTGATCTCACTCGTCGCATCGATTTTCTTCGTGTCCACCGCCGAGGCGCAGGAAGTGCCTCCGCCGGCAAAGCCTCCGATGCAAGAGGAGGGGATGCCGGCGATGCCAGTCACGCCAGCGTCGGTGACGGCGGTCGTCGAGGTCATTCCCTTCAAGCTCGAGAAGCCGTATGAGCACAACATGCGCAAAGATCGCGTGCAAGTTACGCGCGGGCATGTCGTGGTGCTTCGAGCGCCCAAGCCGTACCTCGTCGCGCGTCAGGTTGCGGAGCCTGTGCTTCTTGTTGGTGCGCAGACAGCGGAGCGCATCAATGTTGGCGATGTATCTGGGGTACTTCTCGTGGTCGTTCCTGAGTGGAGCGAGCGGGGCGCGGATGGCGTGCTGCGCGCGGGTGAACCGCTCTCAGCCCGGATGATCTTTGCAACGCCAGAACTTCCGGAGCGCGTTGATGCAGCATGGATTTCTCGCGAACTGACGAAGGCAGACGCCGCAAACATTCCGCCGAGTATCGGTAGGACCTCGGCGGTGGTCCCCGGATTTACCGCATCTCGAGCCCTCGCGCTTGTCGATCGTGATGCGCTCAGCCGTGTGCTTGCCGACCTCGTGGAGCGGTATTCTCCCAACGAAACTGACCGCATTGCCGCTCTTCGTGCGATCGACTGATGAACTCGTGCGACGAAGTTACGCTGCGCGCATGAAGATGCAAACTCGCGCACGAACACGCATGGTGCTCTGCCTCCTTTCGCCTCTCGCCCTCGTTGGCTGCGGCGGCACGCCGTCGGTCGTGGGCCCGGAGCGAGACACTGCAATGGTCGCAATGGCGGGGGGCCTGCAACATGTTGTATTGGTTTCGCTCAACGACAGCGCCGACATCGCCGCGATGAAGGCGGCAAGTGACCGACTGCTACCCACCATCCCGATGGTGAAGGGCTATGTCTGCGGCACGCCAGTGGACATCGGCCGCGCGAATGTGAGCAAGGATTACGACCTTGGGATCGTGGTGCAGTTTGCATCAATTGATGACTACAAGGCGTATCTCGAGCACCCCGTGCATCTCCAACTTGTCACCGAGTGGCGACCCAAGTGGCGGCGTTCATACATCGTCGATTTCGGCCTCTGAGCCCGTTGACGCGGGTCTGCGGTCGCCGAGCGCAACAATCGTTGGCCACGCCGCTTCGATGCGGGTCAGCGCGTCGTCCAGTACCGCGCGAGTTGTCGCGAGACTAAGGCGAATGTGTCCAGCTGCGCCCGCCCCGAACCATCGTGGGCTTCCAGGAACGACACGAACCCGTGCGTAGGTCTCGATGCGCTCCGCCAACACTTCTTCGCTGAGACCTGTTCCCGATATCTTGAAGAAGAGGACGAAGGTTCCCATCGGCGCGCATGCAAGTTCGACCCCGGGAAGCGCGCACAGCCGCCGTCGGGCGAAATCGCGTTGTGCTGCGCAGTGGGCAAGAAACGCCTGTAGCCATGGGCCGCACTGTTCGAGTGCCGCGATCGCGGCGATTTGTGAGACGGTTGAGACGCCTTCGATGGTGTGGCGAAATCCCTGTGCTTCCTGGAATTGCTCGGCATCGGTCGCGGTGGGCGCGATCACTGCGCCGATGCGAAGTCCAGCGAGCCCGAAGCCCTTTGAGAGCCCGTACACAACCCACGCGCGGCACGCCTCCTGCGCGTGCGCGGCGAATGAGCGAAACGGACGACCATCGAGGACGACATCGGACCAGACTTCATCAGAGACCAGTATGAGTTGATACTCGCTCGCGACCGCGGCGATCGCGCTCACCTCTGCAGGTGTCCAAAGTGCTCCGACGGGATTGTGGGGACTGCATACGAAGACCGCACGTGTTGCCGGAGTGATCGCAGCGCGAAGACCCTCCGCAGTCCAACGGCCCGCATCCGCGCGCCAAAATCGCAGCGTTGCTCCCGCGCGGCGCGCACTCTCCGCGACAAGGAAGTCCACGGGGTCTTGCACCACAACCTCATCGCCCGATTTGAGCAAATGGCGCGCAACCAGCGTGATTCCGCTCGCGGCCGAGTTGGTGGCGATGACACGCGCGGACGCAACGGTCGCGTCTTTCGTTGTTTTGAAATGGCGCGCCACCGCCGCACCAAACTCTGGAATCCCCGCGGCTGGCCCGTACGAGAGATGCGGGGTGCGCACATAGGCCGTGATTGCATCGATGATCGGACTCGCGACGGGAAGATCAGGATCGGCCGCTGTGAGTGGAATGACATCAGCCGCAACGGTCGCCCAGCGAAGGTTGTGCGCCCGAGTGCGAAGCGCATCGAAGTCTGGCGTTCCGAGCAACGGGTTCCCGGCGGACGCGCAGGCATTCGCTTCTGCCTCTGCATCGCGACGCGGAGAGGAATGACCGTGGGTGTGATTCATGGTGGTTTTCCGTCCGGATGCTCAGCGCGCCGTACGAACGCACCGTACTTCACATCGATGTATTTCACAGGTGCGGCGTGGTGTGCGGACACAGGCGAATCAAACGACGAGCGGTAACGCGGGACCGCGCGCGCCGAACGGAGCAAGAAATGCAGCGCGCAATCGTCGTCCATCCATGAAGAGCTTTTGATGATGCGGGCGACGAAGCAGCGTGTAGAGAGCGAAAGCGGCAGCGGCTTCTTCACGGCTGCCGACATCCGCAAGCAGCCCTCCGAGGATCGCGGCGTCGACGAGCGCGCCGTTGGCTCCCTGACTCGTGAATGGCAAGCAGGCGTGCGCGGCATCACCAACAAGCGCAAGATTTCCACATGCGAGACTCGCGAGCGGCGGTAGGTCGCGCGTAGGCCAAAGATGGGAGTGATTGAAGTTGGTCGAGTCGATCGCCTCGGCGATCTCGGGTGCCCAGTTGGTAAGTTGATGACGGACGAACAGTTCGATTTTCTCCGCGAGTGTCGCAGCGCGACCGGTATCGCGCGCAGTATCGACCCCGTACCGCACAGCATCGAATTGAACGAACCACACCACGCGCGTCGCGCTCTCCGCAAGCATGCCGACGGCGAGGCCACCGCGCTCATCATGAAATTTTTGGAAGCCGTTGCCCAGCGTTTCTGCGAGTTCAGGTGCTTCCGCAACGGAAACAATCTCGTGAATCGCGACATCGGAAAGCGTTGCCTCTGGAAAGATCAAGGATCGCGTGCGCGAGCGTGCACCGTCACACGCGAAGAAGATGTCGCCGGCGATACGCGTGCCGTCGTCGACCTTGATCGCATTGGTCGAGCCGTCCGTATTTCGTTCAAGCGTCTCGAGATTCCAGCCTTCGAGCATTCCGGTGCCGGCCGCAGCCATCCGGAGTATGCGAAGAAACCGCTCGCGGGAGATACAAACGGACGCCTCGAGCGAATGCTCCGCGAGGACTTCCCCGTTGCGGTTTCGAAGCGAGACCATCTCGATAATGCGGCCAGCCGCTCGCCAGTCGAACTCTGGAGCGATTGCATCGAGTGCCCTGAGTCCATTCGGCATAAGGATGAAACCCATTCCAGCAGACGCACCGGGCTTCCGGCGTTCGATAAGGACAGACTCCCTGCAATGGGAAGTCGACCGAAGCGCGGCCGCGACCGCACAGCCTGCAACACCTCCGCCAATGATCACGGAACGCATGACGCTCTCCTCGTGAGTTGTCGCGCCAACAACGTATGGCCGCCAACTCCGATGCACTCCGTCGGCTACGCCGCGATCTCTCTCGAGAGCGTTGAAATGTGCAAACATTCGACCGAAATGTCTTAGTCGGCTTTGTGAGACGCCGCAGCGCGTTCGCCAGCGCGGATCGCAAGCGGAAGTCGGTTCATTGCGGGCGGGGTCGGGCAGGTCGCAAATGCTGTAAATGCGCAGGGGGGATTGGTCGCGCGGTTGAAATCAATTGTTGTCCGTCCGCCAACCGGTTTCTCGATATCAAGAAATCGTCCGCCGCCGTAGGTCTCCGTACCGTTGGTGGTATCGCCGAACACGACAAACAGCCGTCCATTCGCCCCTGGAGTCGCGACGAGTTCACACTCGATGCCGTGCACCTGGAGGCGAAGCCGTGCCGCGATCGGCTGGGTCTCGACAAAGCCCATGACGTTGGTGATCGCAACGGTTGTCTCGGCCGCGAGTGCGTCCGCAACCGTGCTTCTCAAAACCGTGCCTTCTACAACCGAACCTTCTACAACCGTGCCTTCTACAACCAAACCTTCTACAACCAAACCTTCTACAACAAGGTTCGGATCAAACGCAAACAGCTTGAGTCCGTCAAACTGGCTTCGGATGGCACTCGCGTTGTCTCGCACCCGAAGCGCCAACGCGCCGTTTCGACGCACAGCCGTGATCATCAGTGGCCCATTTCGTAGGACGCTTGGCGTCCCGCGATCATCGACAACAAGGGCGCACTCCCGATCCGCACAGGGCACACCGTCAAGAGTCACGTCGGGAACGCGTGCACGGAAACTGATGCTGTCCTCCTGCACGGTGAACGCTCCAATGCAACCCGCGCTCGCGTGGGCGTAGCGGAGTGTGCAGGCGGGGTCCGAGCCGATCGTGAACACGCCATCGGTGAGAAAGTCGAGCCCGACAAGCGTCAGCCATCCATCGTCAGCCGTGAGGAGCCGGACGCGCTGCTCGAACCACACATCGCGATCACCTTGGGTGAATCCGGCTCGTAGCGCGTTGTGCGCAGTCGGGCCACTCGGCGTGGAGGCACAGGCGAGCACGATCAACGGAAGCAGAAAAAAGAGAGGTGTAGCGGTCATGTGTAGAGCCTATTTTCGCGGCAACTTGAAGCGTACCCGCCGGGACTGCGGGACCATAAACGCCCTCAGCCACGCGAGCCTCATCCATGAAAGCCTCACCCATGAAAGCCTCACCAATGAAAGCCTCACCAATGAAAGCCCCCCGCGGAGGTGGGGTCCGCGGGGGGAGGGACGGGGCCTTCGCGTGGTTGGCCCCGTCGTGGTGGATGTGAAGGAGAGAACGATCAACAGGTCAGCGGTCTCAAGTCGGTGTCCCGAGACGCGCTTGAGGTCGCGCGACTTGGGGATTGGGCTCTGCGAACTCCTTGCGCGCCCAACCAATGCGAGAAGGATCCATCCACTCGCGCACCTTCTCGAACACAAAGTCAGCCGGTATTCCGGCAGCCTCTGCGGTCGCGCTGTCAGTCTCTCGACTCTGTCGGGTGTGTCGGAGTCCTCAGCAGACACCCGATCGAATGGTGGCACCTGAATTCGGCTTCCATTCCTTGCAATTCCAGGCCCGCGAGTGCGTCGCGGGCAACGTGGAATCATCTCTGCCACCTCCTGTGGCGTGCCACGATTCGCGCAGAGGGGAGTGCGTCCCGACTGCCAAAATTCTCCAATCCACGCACGTTTGTGCTGCAAATCCGATGTGCGGATCGGATTTGTAGGGGCATCAGCCCGATGTTTGTTTGCTCTTGACGCGTGCAGACTCGAACGGCTCAAGCTGAGAGTGGAGAGCGGGAAAATGGCCTTTGTATCGAGTCCGCGGCATGGGTCTGCCGTTGGTTGGCGAGCGACTCATCATCGCGTCTACCAGCGCGTGCCACGGGTTGTCGAAGTTTTTGTGTGGTTAGCTGCACCCCATGCTGTTGCCGCAGTTGAGGCAGCGGTAGCACGTTCCATTGCGCACCGTGATCGAACCGCAGACATCGCATGCTGGCGCGTCGCCCATGAGTGCTGCGTTCGATGCGTCGAGTGCATTCGCGGCGACGGTTGTTGTCGTCGCTGTTCGTGCAATCCGCTCGACCGAAGCGATCGCCTCGATCGTGCGCGTTTCCGAGGTGACCGTAGCGGTCATCGCAGGCGACCCGCTCGAAGCGAGAAATCGTGGCACGACTGTTGGAGCGGCCGAGCTGGGAGTGGTCGCAGTCAAGTCGATCCGCCCTTCGCGGGTGGGGAAGTCGCGACTCGCTTCCAGGCGACTTGAATCCGTCCTCCCATTCTCGATCATCGCTTCGCGGCGCACCGACCAGTTGGTCGATGCCTGCGTGCCGGTTCCGTTGGCACATGATGCGTCCTCCTTGCGCGTTGTTTCCGAATGTCCCGAAAGGGAATGACCGAGCGTGTTCTCCGGCTGCGCGCCGGGGCGACGTGGCGCGTTGATCTCGCGATAGCCAGGGATGAACTGCATTCCAAGCCAGCGGAAGATGTAGTCGACGAGGCTCTTCGCGAACGGAATGTCGGCGTTGGTCGTCATTCCCATTGGCTCAAACCGCTGGTGCGCAAACTTCGTCACCAAACTCTCCACCGGCACGCCGTACTGCAGCGCCACCGAGATGGCGGTGCCGAGCGAATCCATAAGTCCGCCGATGGTGGAGCCTTCTTTGGCCATGGTGATGAAGAGCTCGCCGGGGCGACCGTCCTCATAGAGTCCGACGATGAGGTAGCCCTCATGACCAGCGACGTTGAACTTGTGGGTGAGCGACTCGCGGGTGTCGGCGAGTCGACGGCGCATCGGCCGCTCAATGATCCGGTCGACCACGCGATCGACCACGCGATCGACAAACCGCTCGACGACGCGCTCCACCACGATTTCACGAACGCCGTTGGCCGAATGTTCCGAAGTGCCCGCGTGGACCCCGGCCTGCACCGCTGTGTTCTCACCACTCAGAGCCATATCTGTCAAAGCTTCAGTCACCAGTGCAGATTGCTCCTCGGCTGTGGTGATTTCAAGGTCAGCTGCAGCGGTCTTCTCGCTGTCATCCTCTTCGCTCTTGTCGCTCTTTGTCGAAAGCGGCTGGCTGAGTTTGCATCCATCGCGATACAGCGCGTTGGCCTTGAGACCAAGTTCCCAACTCAGCCGATAGCAGGCACCGATGTCGGCAACCGATGCATCAGATGGCAGGTTGATGGTCTTTGAGATGGCCCCCGTAATGAATGGCTGCGATGCCGCCATCATCCGGATGTGTCCCTCAGGCTTGATGAACCGCGTGCTCAGTGGGCCACAACGATTCGCGCAGTCAAACACCGCAAGGTGCTCGTCCTTGAGATGTGGTGCGCCCTCGATCGTTTGAGTTCCGCAGATGGTGCGATTGATGACCTCAATCTGCTTCTTCGTGAGCCCAAGCGCACGTAGGCCATTGAAGGACATATCGCCCTTCGCAGCGTCAACATCGACGCCAGCAGTCGCAAGCACATCAATCGGCATCGACCATGCCGAGAAGGCGAAAGCGATTTCGAAGACGGTCGGAAGACCGTTCTCCACCGCGACGAGTTGCTCGTGGGTGTAGCCCTTGGCGAGAAGGAATTCGCGGAAGGAGATTGATGGGCCAGAGGTTGGGGTTCCGTCCGCATTTGGCACCGCGACATCAAGTCCGAGCGTGCCCATCACGTAGGTCACCATGTCATCGGCTTGCTCGGCGGTGTAGCCGAGCGCTCGAATCGCCGGACGGAGCGACTGGTTGGCAATCTTGAAGTACCCGCCGCCAGCAAGCTTCTTGAACTTCACGAGCGCAAAGTCGGGCTCGACACCGGTCGTGTCGCAATCCATGAGAAGCCCGATGGTTCCGGTTGGCGCGATGACCGTGGTCTGCGCGTTGCGGAAGCCGAACTTCTCGCCGAAGCTGAGCGCGTCGTCCCAACAGACGACCGAGCGATCAAGAAGATCATGCGCGTTCGTGAGGTTGATGCGGCCGCCATGCACGATCGAGTGATCAATCGGGACCGGGCGAATCCGGAGCGCCTCGTACTCATCGTTTGAGCGGGACATGCCCATCGCTGCGCGTCGGTGATTGCGCACAACACGGAGCATGTTGTCGCGGTTCGCGGCGTAGCCGGCAAACGGACCATGCTCCGCAGCGAGTAGCGAACTCTGCGCGTACGACCGACCGGTGAGGATCGATGTGAGCATGCCGCACACAGCGCGCCCCTCCTCGCTGTCGTAAGGAATGCCAGCCTGCATGAGCATCGCGCCAAGGTTCGCATAGCCAAGGCCAAGTGTGCGGTACTGCCACGAGAGGTCGGCAATCTCCTTCGAAGGAAAGGCCGCCATGAGCACAGAAATTTCAAGCACGATCGTCCACAGACTGATCGCATGCTCGTAGCCTTCGATATCGAACCGTCGGGCCTGCGAGTCATAGAACTTCATCAAGTTGATCGACGCGAGATTGCAGGCCGTGTTGTCGAGGAACATGTACTCGGAGCACGGATTACTCGCGTTGATGCGACCGCCAACCGGGCAGGTATGCCACGCGTTGATGGTGGTGTCGTACTGCACACCCGGATCGGCGCAGCGCCATGCCGCAAAGTTGATCTCTTCCCAGAGATCCTTTGCCTTCACGGTCTTTGCCACCTTACCGTCCGTGCGGCGGATGAGGTTCCATTCCGAGTCGGCATCGAGGGCGTCAAAGAACGAGTCAGGGATACGAACCGAGTTGTTCGAGTTTTGGCCGCTGACGGTGTAGTACGCCTCGCCGTTGAAGTCGTAGTCAAGCTTCAGGTTGAACTTCTCGGCAAGCTTCTTTTGCTCAGCACTGAGGACCTTCATGCCCTCAACGAGCGCGGCAACCTTGATCTCTTCGCGCGCCTTCCAGTTCACGAATCCTTGGATGTCCGGGTGGTCAAGGTCAAGGCAGACCATCTTTGCCGCGCGTCGCGTGGTTCCGCCCGACTTGATCGCGCCAGCTGCGCGGTCGCCGATCTTGAGGAAGCTCATGAGGCCAGAACTCTTCCCTCCGCCGGAAAGTGGCTCATCCTCGCCGCGGCACTGGGAGAAGTTCGTCCCTGTGCCCGAGCCGTACTTGAAGAGGCGCGCCTCGCGTGTCCAAAGATCCATGATGCCACCCTCGCCGACAAGGTCATCCTTGACGGCTTGGATGAAGCACGCGTGTGGCTGTGGATGGGAGTACGCATCGGTTGCGAGCTTGGTCGCGCCGGTGCGGTGGTCGGCAATCCAGTGACCCTGAGCCGGGCCAGAGATACCGTATGCCCAGTTGAGACCAGTGTTGAACCACTGTGGGCTGTTCGGCGCCGCCATTTGCGTGAGCAACATGAAGGCGAGTTCGTCGTAGAACGCCTCGGCATCGCGCTTCGTCGAGAAGTAGCCATACTTCTCGCCCCAGTGCGTCCAGCAGCCTGCAAGGCGGTGCACCACTTGGCGCACGGAGCGCTCAGGGCCGAGCACGGGCTTGCCAGCATCGTCAATCATCGCCGAACCGTCGGCAGCAAATTGCGGCACGCCGGCCTTTCGGAAATACTTGCTTACGACGATGTCCGTCGCAAGTTGGCTCCAGGAAGCGGGGATTTCCGCGTCCTTCATTTCGAAAACGGTGGAGCCGTCAGAATTGCCGATACGACTTGAACGCTTGGACCACTCGAGGGTGTCATAGACGTTCTGGCCGGACTTTGTGAAGCGTCGCGAGATCTTCATTGTCGTGTACTTCCTGCGCGATCGATCGAGCTGAGGGTTGTCGGAGTGAATTCGAGGAGAAACAAGTGTGTTTTTGGGGGCGGCGAGAGTGCGCGGTCGTTTGATTCGATCGTGCGGTTACGCCGTTGAAGTGAGAGCAGGCGTGCGCGGTGATCCCTGCGTTGCCGTGATGCCGTCGACCATCGGGAGCGTGAGTCCAGTTTGATCCTGGTACTTACCCTTCTTGTCGGCGTAGCTTGTCGCGCAGATGCGGTCTGCCTTCAAAAAGATCATCTGAGCGATGCCTTCGTTCGCGTAGATCTTCGCGGGGAGTGGCGTGGTATTCGAAATCTCAATCGTCACCTTGCCGCGCCACTCTGGCTCAAGTGGGGTGACGTTGACGATGATTCCGCAGCGCGCGTACGTTGATTTGCCCACGCAGATCGCGAGGATGTCGCGGGGAATGTGGATCGTTTCAACGGTCTCCGCAAGAGCGAAGGAGTTCGGCGGGATGACGATGTGGTCGCGACCGGTTTCGGCGGTGTCGATCGTCAGAAACAGATCATTGGTGAAGTTCTTCGGGTCCACGATCGCGGTCCCCCCGGACGTCGCGTTGGTGAAGACCTTGAACTTGGTTCCGACGCGGACGTCGTAGCCGTAACTGGACACACCAAAGCTCACAGCGCCAGGACGCTTCTCATTGGAAGCGAACGGCTCGATGTGAACCAACTCGCGAATTTGCGTGTCACTCAACACTGGCATCGAAACACACCGATCGCGAACCCCACCGGTCCGCACGGTCCCCGCATTGCGCACCACCATGCGCGCAATCCAGAGCGTTCAATTTCAGGTCGCCATCCAGTCGACCTGTCGCCACACATTTACTCGGCTGCTTCTCAGCTCATTGGCCTGAACGAGGCTTGCTGCTGTCCTTGCTGCTGTCGTGCGGTTTCACCCGCCGAATCTCCGTCGTCCTACCTCCAACAGGAGGTTCGATCGGAGGATTCCGAACCTCGCGACAGGCATTCATGCGCGGCGGGATTTAGCCGGGCAGTCACGCCGGGCAGCCACGCCGGGCAACCGAACCAAAACCCGGCAATTCTCCGCAAGTCACCGCACTTCATCACACTTCACATCACTTCACCACACTTCATCACGAGGACAGCCACCAACGGCGGAGAACAAGCCGTCCGAGAACCTACTCACTAAGGAGAAACAAAATCGAAGCAACCTCCAAACACAGTCAGGGGTGCTTCGTCGTCGATCCTACCCCAACCTGTTGGGGTAGCAAGAGAGAAAGCCCACAAGCAGTAGTTCTTTTCGTACTTTTTTGATTTTTAGGCGGAACCACGAAATGCCGCCATCGGACCCCGAGAGGTTACCCCCGTTTTGCAAACGACAGAAGTCCTCCTCGCTGTGGTGGAAAACCTGTTGCACCGCGCCACCCACCGTCGGCTAAGTGCGTCGAGACGCGAACAAAACCCAACCAATTCGCCGCCGAAGCGCTTGTCCGGTCGAGCAAAGCGCCCCGCAGCCGTAGGATCGTCATCGTGCCAGATCGACCCGAAGCAACCACCGTCCACGTCCCACATTCGAGCCTCGCCGCCATCGGCGACGAGCGCGGACTCTTCCGCGACCTGACTCCCGCGCAACGCGAGGCCGCATCACATGGCGGTGGGCCAGCGCTTGTTCTTGCCGGCCCGGGCTCCGGAAAGACGCGCGTGATTACGCGTCGTATCGCAGCACTCATCGCCGATGGCGTGCCACCGTGGAAGATTCTCGCACTGACCTTTACCAACAAGGCCGCGGGCGAGATGCGTGAGCGTGTTTCGCAGTTGGTCGCACGCGACGACGGCTCACGCACTGGACTTGTCGTATCAACGTTTCACTCGCATTGCTGCGCGATTTTGCGTCGCTTCGGTGATCGCGTCGGTCTGCAAGCAGGTTTTTCAATTTATGACGCGGGCGACCAGAAGGACGCGATCAAAGCGGCAATTGACGAGGCCGGACTGTCGAGTACGCAGTGGACGCCCGCGAGCGTGCTTGCTGAGATTTCTGACGCAAAGAACCGCCTTCGCGATGGCGCCGCGTATCTCGCGGAGGCCAACGACTTTTGGACACGATCTGTCGCGAAGGCCTATGCCGCATACGAGACGGTGCTGACACGATCGAACGCGGTGGATTTCGACGACCTTCTTCTCAAGGTTGCGCTTCTTCTCCGTCGCGATGACGAGGTGCGCGGCATGCTCCAACTCCGCCACCAGTGGGTACTCGTCGACGAGTATCAGGACACGAACCACGCACAATTCGTCATCGCGCACGCACTCGCGGAGCGTTCGCGGAATCTCTTCGTCGTCGGTGATCCTGACCAGTCGATTTACGGCTGGCGCGGCGCGGATATCTCAAACATCCTTGACTTTGAAGAGCAGTTTCCCGGCGCGAAAGTGATTCCGCTCGGGGAAAACTTTCGATCAACCGCGCACATCGTCGGTGCAGCCGCTGGGCTGATCTCACACAACCGTCGCCGCAAGCACAAGGAACTCACCACCGCGCTCGGCGATGGGCTTCCGGTTCGGCTTCTCAAGGTAAACGACGAACACGAGGAAGCCGATCAGGTTGCTGGCTTTCTTGAGCTTCGCGCGCGGGAGGGCGTGCCGTGGCGCTCGATGGCGGTGCTGTACCGCATGAACGCGTTGTCACGCGTGATCGAAGACGCGTTGCGGCGAAAGATGATTCCATCAACGATTGCGCGCGGCACCGCGTTTTACGACCGGAAGGAAATCAAGGACGCGATCGCGTACCTCCGAGTTTGCGCGAATCCGCGCGATGAAGTGTCGCTTCGACGAATTGTGAATGTGCCCGCCCGTGGGATCGGCGATGCGACGGTGCGCAAGATCGAGGCACATGCGATCGCGCATGGATTGCCACTGATCGCCGCATTCGCGCAGGCAGGAAACGCTGGCGTGATCGGCGGAAAGAGTGCGAAAGCGGTTGACGCCTTCGTACTGATGATCCGCGACTTCGCTCAGTCACTCGAAGAAAAACTACCCGGAGATCTCGCGTCCTTTGTGAGCGAGGTTCTTGAGACGAGCGGGCTCGATCGACTCGATGACCACTCCACCGGCGACGAGCGCGAGCGGGTTGCGAATCTCGAAGAACTTGTGTCCGCTGCCGCGCAATACAGGCTTCCCGATGATGACCCCGCGGGTGATCCGGCGCTGGCGGTTCCCGCCGATGCGGAGTATCCGGGTGAGGCACCGCTGCCGGCGCAGCCACTCCTAGGCGATGCGTTACGGCTCTGGCTTGAGAGCGTGTCGCTCGTCGCCGATGCCGATGCAGTCGACCCGGAGCAGGGGAGCGTGACGCTGATGACACTGCACGCGGCGAAGGGGCTTGAGTTCGACACAGTGGCTGTGATTGGTGTCGAAAACGGCATTCTTCCGCACAGTCGCGCGAGTTCAGGTGAGGACGCGATCGAGGAGGAGCGCCGACTGCTCTTCGTCGGGATGACGCGTGCCGAACGCGCGCTTCTCGTGAGTTCTGCGGCGGTGCGCACGGTGCGAGGTATGCGGCAGGCGTCCATCGAGAGCGAGTTCATTCGAGAGATTCCTGCAACACATGTTGCGCGAACCGATCTCACAGAGCGTTATGCCGGCGGCCGCGTCGAGTACGACGATCCAGAGGCATTTTCCGATGTGGACGTGGGTGAGTTGTTCCCGATAGGCACGATGGTGCGACATCCAGTGTTCGGCGTTGGAAAGATCGAGTACCTCGCACGCGGCTTCGGCGGGACGCGCGCACGCATTGCGTTTCGCTCGGTCGGTCTTAAGACTCTCATCGTCGAGCACGCGAAACTGAGCCGCGTGACGTGAAAAGTCGTGTGTTGCGAACGTCAATCTCACTATCCGCCTCAAGCCGCGGCGCGGATCGAGGCTGCATTTGCCAACGCATCAAAGGCAGCGGCCTTATACAGCTCCGTGAGTGACGGATAGTTGAAACAGGTTTCCAACAGATGTTGGATGCCGTGGCCGCTCGTGATGGCAAGCTGCCCGTAGTGAACGAGTTCGGTTGCATCTTCGCCGACCACCGAAACTCCAATCAACACGCGGGTGCGTCGATCGAAGATCGCTTTCAGTAGCCCGCGATCATCGCCGAGCATGCGGCCGCGGGCGTTGTCGCGATAGTGCGCGAGTCCGACGAGAATCTCGCGACCACCGTTGCGCGCGTCTTCTTCGGTCAGACCAACGGAGCCAATGGCGGGGATGGTGTAAATCCCCATGGGAACGGTGTCCGCGAGTTTGGTGAGAAACGGCACTCCGAACATGTGACATGCCGCGACGCGACCTTGCTCCATACTTGTCGAGGCAAGTGCCGGGAATCCGATGACGTCGCCCGCCGCGAAGACGCTCGCGCACGATGTGCGGTAGTGGCTGTCGACTTTGATATTGCCGCGTTCGTCCGCGCTGACCCCAATATTTTCGAGGCCAATGCCGCGTGTGTTCCCGTTCCGTCCGAGCGACCAAAGTACGCAATCGGATTCGAGAACCTCGCCGTCTGAGAGTACGGTTCGCGCTCGCCCGTCCGCCGTACCCTCAACACTCAATGCACTGCGGCCGAAGAGGAGTTGAATGCCAACGTCCTCCATGCCGCGCGCGAGAACGCCGCGGATGTCCTCGTCGAGAAAGCGCATGAGCGTGTTGCGTGGCTCGATGAGCGTGACCGCGACGCCAAGCTCGGCAAAAATGCTCGCGTATTCGCTACCGATGACGCCAGCTCCAACAATGACGAGGGAGCGCGGCATGGTCTCGAGTTCAAGAATTCCGTCGGCATCGACGATCGCGGGATGCGAGAAATCGACTTGTTTGGCACGCGCCGGCGATGAACCGGTCGCGATGATTGTGAATTCGGTGGTGAGGAGTTGCGACGATCCATCCGCGCCAACAACGCGCACGGTGTGCTCGTCGAGGATCTCTCCGCGCCCGCGGATGATTTCGACGCCAGCTGCTTCGAGCCCACCTTCGATGCGGTCGTGCTCTTCCATTTGAACGAGCGTGCGCCGCGCCATGAAGCGTTGCATGGACAGTCCCTGCGGAACCGCCGTCTCGCAGCCAGGAATCGGTCGTCGACGCATCGCGCTCGCCACCAACGCCGTTTCACGGAGGGCTTTCGAGGCGACCGTGCCGGTGTTCACCATCGCGCCACCCGGGCGCGGTGCCATCTCAACGATCGTTACGCGGCGCCCAAATCTTGCCGCCACCAACGCCGCCTTCTCGCCGGCAGGCCCCGAGCCGATGGAAATGAGGTCGTAGAGCCGCACCCGTGAGCCATCGGCACGCTTCAAACTCGACTTCAACGCTTCTCGGGCGAAGTCGCGCGACGGCGCGATCGGCCTTGAAGGTGCGCAAAAAGCGCGAATCCCGCCGTGAAAGGCGGGATCCGCAGCGCTCAGAGAAGGATTCACGCTACTTGCAGCATCCAGTCTGCCACATCACAAACGACCACTGGTCGACCTCGTCGCGGATGCGGAGTGCGAGCGGCTTCCCCTGGCCATGGCCCGCGTCGCGGTCGACCCAGAGCATGATTGGATCCTTGGCGACATCATTGGCAGCAGCAGCTTGAACGCGTGCCACGAATTTCCGTGCGTGCAGAGGATGTACGCGCGAATCATTTTCACCGGCGGTCACAAGCAGGGCCGGATACTTCGTTCCCTTCCGTACGTTGTGGTAGGGGGAGTACGCCGCGAGCGTCTTGAACTGCGCGGGATCCTCGGAAGAGCCGTACTCGGGAACCCAGTAGCGGGCGATCAGGAAGTCTTGAAAGCGAATCATGTCGAGGAGTGGGACGGCGACAATCGCGGCTGCGAAAAGATCGGGGCGTTGCGTGCTCGCGACGCCGGTGAGAAGTCCGCCGTTCGATCCGCCTTCGATGGCCAACCGAGTGCTGGAGGTGTAACCGTTGGCGATCAGCCATTCCGCGCAAGCGTAGAAATCGTCAAAGACGTTCTGCTTGTTGGCCTGCATTCCTGCACGGTGCCAATCCTCGCCGTACTCGCCACCACCGCGAAGATTCGCGACGACATACACCCCGCCGGCATCAAGCCACGGCACAATCGTCGGATTGAACGCGGGCGTGAGCGAAACATTGAAGCCGCCGTAGCCGTAAAGCAGCGCTGGATTGTTGCCATCGAGCAACATGTCCTTGCGGCGGACAATGAACATGGGGACGTCGGTTCCATCCTTTGATCGGGCGCGCTTTTGTTCGACGGTATAGCCGGAGAGATCGCCGGGAATCACCGTTTTCGCCCACTCCGTGAGCGTTGGTGCCGTGAGGTCAAGCGCGAAGATTGTCCGCGGCGCGTCGTAACTTGTGTAGCCGATGAAGGCTTCGGTGCGGCGGTGATCGGTGGAGATCGAAGCGGTGCCGAGTCCGGGCAGCGCGATGTCTCCGATCAGGGTTCCATCAATCTCAAAGCGCTCGAAGCGCGTGCAAACATCCTTCGACCACGTTGCGACGAACAGACCCTTCGCAAGCGAAACGCCTTCGAGCACCATGTCTCTGCGTTCAGGAATGATCGTCTTCCAATTCGTACGCGCGGGATTGCGGAGATCAATCGCGACGAGGCTACCCTTTGGTGTGCCGAAGGAAGTCGTGATGTACAGCGTGTCGCCGATGGTGTCGATTGGCTCGAAGCGTCCGTCGAGACCTTCCGCGAGAATGATCTTGCGAAGCTCGCCGGTTTTCTTCCATCCATCAAGTTCGACCGCCCACAGATCGTTGGCCTGCCAGCCCTTTGAGAGCGAGCCGATGAGCCACTTTCCATCGGAGGTGGGTCCTGCGCTTGGGATCTCGCTCGGATTCGTCTGTTGAAGTAGGACGCGATCAAAGCGTGGCGATGTCCCCACGACGTGGTAGCGCGTCTCGCGCGAGTAAGGGTCCTTCACATCGCGCAGGCCGGAGTAGAAAAAGCTTTTTCCATCAGGCATCCAGCCAGAGAGCTGCACCTTGCCCACGATTTCGTCTGCGAGCCAGGTACCGAGCTCGAGGTCGTAGATGTGGAGTTCGCTCATCTCGCTGCCCTGTTGGGACAGGCCGAACGCCATCAGATTTCCCCGCTCATTCGGCGTCCACCAGTCCAGGCTGGTGAGTCCCTTTGAGTCGAGGGTGTTGACATCGAGGATTACTTTCGCGGGGCTATCGAGTGCGGAGCGAAACATCACAACGCCCTGGTTCTGCGTGCCGCTGCGCTCGGAGTAGTAGTAACCGAGGTCGGTGGCACGGGGCGCGCCGATGGAGCCGAGCGTCATCCACGGTTCCATCGCCTTCGCAAGCGCTGCACGACATGGAAGCTGCTCAAGCGTCGCTCGCGTGTAGTCGTTCTGTGCAGTGGTCCATTCGGCGACCTCGGCGGAATCCTTCTCGAGCGGCTCAAGCCATCGAAAATCGTCGACGATTTCCACGCCATGAACGACATCTTTGACCGGTTCAGTCTTGGTCGCGGGAGGCGTGAGAGCGGGCGGATTTATGGATGTAAACAAAGCGGCTGCGAGCGAAATCAAGTTGTACATGGAAGCTCCGTTGGAACTTCGCATGGTACGAAATGTTGTCGAAACGCGAGGAAAGACGTGTGGAAAGACAAGGCGTGGAAACACGCAGGTCGCGAAAGCCAATTGAGCTAGACAACGACCGGTTAGCCAACGATGTCGGGCAACTCAAACAGACCCTGTGTCAAGTTCACGGGCCCCGAGGCGGTGACGAGGACATCGGCCTCGTAGTGGACGCTCATCGAACCATCTGCAGTCATCACCGGCCACTCGCGGCCATTCGAGCGGGTTTCTGAACTCGAAACTGCAATCATTGGCTCGACCGCAACAAGAAGTCCGGGCTTGATCAACTTCCAAGCTTCGGGCCATTCGCCGGGGTACGAAGGGACGACATTCGAAACGAAGGGCGGTGCATGCAATTCCGTGCCGTACCCGTGGCCTCCGAGGCCGCGCACGAGGCAGAAACGGCATTCTCCCTCAACGTAACCCTGCACTGCCTTCGCGAAGTCGATGAGCGGCCGACCAGGTTGAAGTGCGGCAACACCTCGTCGCAGCGACTCGACTCCGCACTTCATCAGTGCTTCGCCGATGGGATCACGCTCTTTGATCGCGTAGGTCCATGCTGCATCCCCGATCCAACCTTTGTGGCGCACACCGATATCTACAGAGAGAAGATCTCCGCGCCGCAGCGGTGACGCGCGCATGTCGTGTGTGCCGTGAACAACGCATTGGTTTACCGACAGGCACGCGTGCGACGGAAACGGCGGATGGCCACGGATGCGGTAGCCGACGAAGCAACTTGGCGCATCAAGCTCGGCAAGCGTCCGGCCAACGAACGCATCGACATCGGCGAGCGTGAGTCCTTCGCGCAGGTAATCGACGAGCCGCTCGTGGGTCTTGACGACGCACGCTGCGGCGCGGGTCGCGCCTTCGATGTCCGCGGATGACGTAACGAGCATGGGGCGCGGACTGTAGCCCATCCAACTCTAAAAAAGACGCTGCGCCGGAAACCTCCGGCGCAGCATCGCGTGGTGGATGGCAGATTTAGGCGACCGAGCGGACCTTCATGGTCGGCGTGCAGGTACCTGTCGTTTCGTTCGAGCCACAGCAGCCGAAGCCGGAGTTGCTGAAGTTCGAAGTCGTGAAGTTGGGCGACGAGGTCGTTTGGGTGTTGCCCGCGGAAGGTGTCTCGGTTCCCGAGGTGTGCGTGGTTCCGGTGTTCGGCGTCCAGGCGTTGCCGCCGTTAAAACCGTTGAAACCGTTGAAGCCGGGGAACGAGTTCCACGGCGTGTTGTTTGAGCCCGTGTTCCAACCAGTGTTGTTCCAGCCCGTGTTGTTCCAGCCGTTGTTCGCTGTGAAGTTCGGCGTCCAACCGTTGAAGCCGTTGAAACCGTTGAAACCGTTGAAGCCGTTGAAGCCGGGGAACGAGTTCCACGGCGTGTTGTTTGAGCCCGTGTTCCAGCCCGTGTTGTTCCAACCGTTGTTCGCTGTGAAGTTCGGCGTCCAACCGTTGCCGCCGTTAAAGCCGTTGAAACCGTTGAAACCGTTGAAACCGGGGAACGAGTTCCACGGCGTGTTGTTTGAGCCCGTGTTCCAACCAGTGTTGTTCCAGCCAGTGTTGTTCCAGCCGTTGTTCGCTGTGAAGTTCGGCGTCCAACCGTTGAAACCGTTGAAGCCGTTGAAACCGTTGAAGCCGGGGAACGAGTTCCACGGCGTGTTGTTTGAGCCGTTGGTCCAACCGGTGGTGCCGCCTTGGTACCCCGGAGTCCATCCGAACGGAGTCGGGCGGTTCCACGCGGTGTTCCAGCCAGACGAATTGGTGAAGCCGTTACCACCGCAGCAGTCGCTGCTTTCCGTACCGGGGCAGTTGTTGCAGGTTGTGAACGGCGACCAAGCTGAGAACGTCGGGTGGTACATGAGGGATTTCGCTCCGTAGATCGTGTGGATTTCCAACCGACGCGCGTGGACCATCCGCGACGCGCCTGGCGTGAAGCACGGGATCGGATTCGTCGAGCGCGGACTTGTGCGGTGTTGGCGCGAAATACAGAAATGTTCGATTCGCGACGAGCGCGCTGCGCAAATATTGCGCGAATCCACGAGCGGGTGGTCAGTCGAGCGAGCGGACGACGAGTTCTTCAGCCACAAGTTCCCCAGCCACAAGTTCCCCAGCCACAAGCTTTCCACCGACGAGCGTCGCGCTCGGAGCAACGCTTCCCCACTCGTAGGCGAGGGCGCGTTCGTCGCATGTTGGGAGAATTGCGAGATCGGCGCGCTTCCCAACCTCAATCGATCCCGCGTGCCGTTGGATCTCAAGTGCGCAGGCAGCGTTCCAGGTTGCCGCAGTGATGGCTTCCGCATGATCGAATCGATAGAACCGCGCAGCAAGCGCGATCGCAAGCGGCATGGAGGTCATCGGGCTTGACCCTGGATTCGAGTTCGTTGCGATCGCGACCGCGCCGCCTTGATCGACGAGCGCACGACCATCTGCAAAGCGCAGATCAAGCGAGAGCCCACAGCCGGGAAGCAGCACTGCAATCGACGGGCTGCGTGCCACGATTTCAAGGGCATCCTTTGATGTGGCTTCGAGGTGATCGACCGTGCGCGCGCCGAGTTCGATCGCATCCGCGAGGAAGCCGAGCTCGTTGAACTGGTCGACATGTGCGCGCAGCGGGCAGCCAAGGGCACGGGCGGCGTGAAAGAGTTGCCGCGCGCGGGTGCGACTCCACGCACCCTTCTCGCAATACACATCGCAAGGAATCGCGCCGAATGCGCGCACCACGGACGGCAGCATCTCTTGTTCGACAAGATCGCAATACACGTGTTCGTCGCCGTCGATTGCATGTGCGCCGAGAAACGTCGCTTGCACGATGCCAGGATCGTTCGCTGCGACCGCAGTGATGGCGCACAGCATGCGGAGCTCCGCATCGAGCGCGAGGCCGTAGCCGGACTTCACTTCGACGTGTGCCGTTCCGGTGGCACGCATGAGCGCAAGGCGCGCGCGAAGATTGCTCGCGAGCGTCTCGACCGTCGCATCGCGGACCGCACGAACGGTCGACATGATGCCGCCACCCGCCGCGAGGATGTCAAGATACGGCGTGCCGGCGAGTCGCATTGCCATCTCGCCGTAGCGTTCGCCCGCGGAGCACGCGTGCGTGTGGCAATCGATAAACGCCGGAAGAACGACGCGGCCGCTGAGGTTGACCACGCGGTCGGTTGGTCGACGGGGAGATTTTCCGGAAGTGTCGAGCGCAGAGATCATTCCGCGATCGATCACAATCTCGCCATCAGCGAGAATGCCGAGTTCGCGCATCGCCGCGCCGCGCCTCGGGCCGTCACCAGTGGCGGCGGAGGCGAGCGTCAGAATGCGTCCGTTTGTGAGGATCAGTCGGGACATCGCTTGCGGATTGTCGCATGAACGGTGAAACGCGTTACGGTGCGCACGGTCATCGCTTCGCGGGCTGCATTTTCGAGGGAGTATTTTCGATGGACCTGATTCTCGTCCGCCACGCGCGTGCTTTCGATCGCGACGCGTCGGCCTGGCCGGATGACTCGCGCCGACCACTCACCGCAGAGGGGCGGGAAGAGTTTGTTCGGCTCGCAAAGCGGCTTCGGCGCATCTATCCAACGGTGGATCTGCTTGAATCAAGTTCGTATACCCGCGCCTGGCAAACAGCACAGCTCCTCGCCGAGCACGCCGGATGGCCAAAGCCGTCGCGGCTTGAGCGGCTTGAGGGAAACAACGCAAGCGGCTCCGCGAACGGCGCTTCGGCTGAGGCGGTCCAGTTGGAATCGCTCCTTCGCACCGTCCGTGCCCTTCGTGGAATCGGCGCGGTGGCGTGGGTCGGACATGAGCCGCTTCTCTCGCGCTTCGCCTCGCAGCTCCTCGCAGGTTCGCCAGGCGCCGTACGTATTGCTTTCAAGAAAGGCGCTGCGATCGCGCTCCGGCTTCCAGAAACTCACAATCACGATGAGCACGATGAGCACGATGAGCACGATGAGCACGATGAGCACGATGAGCACGATGAGCACGATGCCGAACGAGCTCGGGCGGGCAGAGGTCATGAACCCCCGATGAACGCAGCGCACAACGCAGCCTCCACGCTCCGCGCAGACTTGCTCTGGATGGCAACCCCCGCCATGGCCCGCGCGAAGCGGGGGGGCAAGCGCGGCGGCAGGAAATAGAAGCGCGGCGGCAGGAAATAGAAGCGCGGCGGCAGGAAATAGAAGCGCTGCGGCAGGAGATAAACGCGCGGCGGCAGGAAACGGCCGCGCTGCGCTTTCGTTCACTTCAACAACAGTGCGTCAAGCTCGCGTTGGTCCTTCGCGAAGGAATAGAGCTTGTCGATCTTCATCATGGCAAACAGCGCAAGAAGTTCCTTTGGCGTTCCGTAGAGGACGGACTTCGCGCCGGAGGCGGCGGCTTTGTGTCGCAGTGCGATGCAGATTCCAAGGCCCATCGATGACATGAAAGTGACCGACTGCAGGTCGATGATGAAGTGCTTCATCGACTTTCCGGCTTCACGAATGTAGGGTTCAACCTCTTGGCTGATGATCGGCGACTCGCGCTGGCCAACTTGAGGGCCGACGAACTTCACATAGAGCAGCGTCGGTTGGAGGTTGATGTCGACGAGTGTGGTCTTCTTTGTGGGAGGCAATGCGCTCATGGGGAGCACAGTCTAACGCGTGGGCGGAGCCGCTGAATTGGCCGGTTTTTCGGTGGTCGTATCCGGCTTCGCGGGAGCGGAGTCGACTTCCGGCTTCTTTCGCTCGACCGGGAATCCGTAGATCACCACATCGGCCGCGTTGCGATCCTCGTCCCGAAGACGTTGGCTCGACGCGTCGATCACGGTGACGGTCAACACCTTCGCCATCGGCTTCCGCGCCTCGAATTGCAGTACTGTTCCGCCGTCGCGCTCGATATGAAAGCAGCCTGCACAGAGCACGACCTTCGGTGCTCCTCGTTCGAGAGCATTCGCGGCGGATGTTCCCATGGTGCCATCCCAGGTGGACTGCGAGAGAAAGATCGTATCGAGGCGCGTACGCGCGTCCTCGGAGAATGCGCCATCGCTCTCGAAGTCACTGTCAGACGACATGATCTCCCGGAATCGCGACTGGTACGCGGCCCAGCGTTCATTCCAATCTCCAGTCACAAGTGGCAACCGCTCGGTGACCGGAAGGTCGTACAACGCGCGATCACTCGATGCATTCGCGGCGAGGGCGTCGTGGCCTTCTTCTCGTGCGCGGCGCACGAACTCGCGTGGCGCGTTCGCAGCAACGACCGGCGAACCCGTTTCCCGTGCAGCATCGATCATGGGCTGAAAAAATGGAACCCAAGTGTCCTTGCCTGCCCAGTTTCGACTCTCGGTCGCGTCGATGAATGCATCGGCCGTGATTTCGCCGCGCAGATATTGGTCGACCATCAACTGCTCGTCGCGCTCGAGATGTTCAAGTGCGAGCGCGGTGCCCGGGTAACCCGCATTGAGGTCTTCGAAGATCGCGAGTTGGACGGCGTGCGCAGTCGGGTCGTCGTGCCGCTCCCCAATAAACACAGCATCGGCCCACGATGCGCTCGCCATCACATCCGCCCAGCCGAGGCTTCGGCCGGTTGAACCTTCAAACATCGACAGCGCTCGCGGCGCGTTGCCCTCGTTCGGCAGAATCGCGCCCGATGGTTCGGTGAGTGCGGGATCGCCTGCAAAATAGCGGGTGCAGGATGGCATCATCGCGAGCGTCGCAAGAACCATCGGCAGAAGCGCGGACGTGGACGAGTGGCGGCGGGGACGGGCGGTCATGAGTCTGCGCGAGTGTACCCGGGCGGGTCGACCTTGAAGAACTTCTTCGAAGGTCACGGACAACACTTGCGACGGTTCGCTTGACGCGCCAAACTGAGGCCATGCCACTCTTCCGGAGTACCCGATTCTTTGTACGCGCCGGTCGTCTCATTGAACGCGCGTGCAAGTTGGCGGCGATCACCGCATCGCTGGCGCTCGCGCCGTTGGCTCCGGCAAACGTGCCTGCATGCGTCGATATCGATGCGCCCGTTTTTCATGATGGCCGCGCGGTGGTTCGCGCGATGATTCGCTCGGCGCGTGACTTGCGCACGCTCTTCGTGCTCTCGAAGGATGTACTCAGTCATCGCCTCGACTACGGGCCCGCAGATTTCATCCTCGATTCGAGTGCACTCGAGGCGCTTGTTGCAAGCGGTATTCCTCACGAGATTCTCGTCGGCGACCTTGGCCCGTTACTCCGCGCTGATTTCGCATCGCGCACGGCGCGCACAGAAGGTGGCGTTGCAGCCGGAGATTTCTTCGCCGCATTTCGGACGCTTGATGAAATCAACGCCCAACTCGATGCGTACGCCGCACAGCGACCGGACCTGGTGACCCCATTTACGATTGGCACCTCGCTTGAGGGTCGTCCGATTCGCGGCATTCGGATCACCAAGGCGTCCTCCGGTAGCCCGGGTGTTCTTTTCAATGCCACGCAGCACGCGCGCGAGTGGGGCGCGACGACCACGGCGCTGTACATCGCAGATCGACTCATCGCGGGCGAGGGTGTCGATGCGCGCGTGACAGCGTTGCTCGCGCGCGCATGGGTCGATGTGATTCCCGTGGTCAACCCTGATGGCTACGTTTATACATGGACCACGAATCGGCTTTGGCGAAAGAATCGTCGGAACAATGGCGACGGAAGTTTCGGTGTCGATCTGAATCGCAACTGGTCGTTTCAGTGGGGAACGGGCGGATCAAGCGCGGTTGGGAGTGATGAGACATTCCGTGGTCCCGCGCCGTTCACCGAGCCTGAAAGCGCAGCGATGCGCGATTACTTCATCGCCAACACGACGCTCGCGGGTCACATCGATTTTCACGCCTACAGCCAACTTGTGCTTTCGCCTTGGGGCTACACCACGACGCCGCCGACGAACAACGCAACGTTCCAGGCGCTTGGTCAGGAGATGCGCGAAGCAATTTTTCGCACCAACGGCGTGGGGTACACCGTCGGGCCGATCGCATCGACGCTTTACATCGCGAGCGGAAGTTCGGTCGACCATGCGTTTGGGCAGCACGGAGTTCCGAGTTTCACGATCGAGGTACGCGATACCGGCTCGTACGGTTTCGTGATGCCCGCGGGTGAGATCATTCCGAATGCGAGCGAGAACTATGCAGCTGCGCTCGAACTCGCTGATGCGACGGTCGACGGTGCGGTGGTTCGCATTCCTGGCGGCGCTCCAACATCCATTGATTTCGGTACACCGGTGTCGGTTGAGGCGGAAGTGTCAGCAATTCGCGGAACACTTCTCTCTGGCGGCGTGACGCTGCACGCGCGTGTAGGGGGATCGGGTCGATTTACGCAAACTGTGATGAGCGAAGCGACGCTCGGGCAATTCGTCGCGCCGCTCGTGAATGCTCCATGCGGCGCGACGATTGAGTGGTACATCACGGCGGCCACGACGGTTGGTGTGGGTCGCTTTCCGCGCGCGGCAGGCACCTTCCTTCGCACCAAAGTGATCGATGTGCGGTTGACCTTTGTCGATACGTTCGAGACGAACAATGGATGGACTGTCGGTGCGACCAGTGACAATGCTGCCGCCGGACAGTGGACGCGCGTAGACCCTGTCGGCACGATCGCGCAGCCGGAGAGCGATTCGCTCGACGCAGGAACGCTCTGCTTTGTCACTGGACAAGGGGTGATCGGTGGGGCGGCCGGTGCGTCCGATGTGGACGCTGGCGTGACGACGCTCCTCTCACCGATTCTTGATGCGCGCGACGCAGACACGATGGTCGTTTATCGCCGCTGGTACTCGAACAATCTTGGCGGCGCACCAAACACGGATTCGATGCCGATTTCGATTTCGTCGGATGGTGGACTGACATGGACGATCCTCGAGGATGTTGTTGAAAATGCAGGGGTATGGGTCGAGCGCCGTTTTCGAGTCGCCGACTTTGTTGCGCCCAGCGCAACCGTGCAGCTTCGTTTTCAGGCGCGCGATCTCGCGACTGGTTCGCTCGTCGAGGCCGGCGTCGATTTCGTCCGTCTCGAAACTGCGGCGTGTCCGAAAAATCCATCCGATATCAACGGTGACGGTCGTGTGGATGCAGCGGATCTCTCCGAGCTCCTCAACGCTTGGGGCGCTGCAGGCGCGACCGATGTCGATGGGAGCGGAACGACCGATGCCGCCGATCTCTCCGTCGTCCTCAGCAATTGGGGTTGAGGTGGAATGGTGCGGGTTGTTCGGATGAGAGGAATCGCGCGGTTTCGCGCGGCTTCTCGATACATCGATGGAAACATTGATAAGGTCGCGGTTGTCGCGGCGCGTCGCCATGGCATGCTTCGGCTGCTCCATGCGTCGAAGTCTGACCTACATCCTCGCCCTTGCAGAGCTTATCGCCTGCATGCTCGCATCGCGTGCGTTCTCCCAGTCCTGTGCGCTTTACGCAACAGACTTTGGCGCATTCAGCGGCCCGCCGGATTTGTTGGACGGGGAGTTTCGAGTGCTGTGGTGCCCGTCGGGAGCCTCTATCACAAGCTCCAACTTTTGTCCGACGGGGAACGCGTTCAAACTCGACTCTTCGAGCGATGATCCTGTGATTCTTGTCACGACGGGTTCGTCAGGCTGCACTGCTATCGAGATCACGTTGACTTACGCGCAATACGCGGCCTCAGGAACAGTGGTGCGCTATGGCACAACGAACGCGACCACGATCAGTTGCGCCGCGTCGACGCCCAACACGCTCGGCGCACTTGTGACGACTGGCGGCGTGTGCACGACTTTTTCCGCGACCATTCCACTTGCGGGAATGAAGGGCGTGTTCATTCGCTTTGATCATGGATCGAATAGCAACGCGCTGACGATCGACGATTGCACGATTCGGCGCGTTGGTTGTTGTGCCTCAGGCGGGCACCCATGCTGTGAGACGGGCGCGGCTGGTTGCGCCGACGCCGCGATCGCGAATTGTGTGTGCGCGACCGATCCGTTTTGCTGCAGCAACGAATGGGACGCGCAGTGCATCGCGGAGGTCACCGAGTTTGGCTGCGGATCCTGCGATGGCGGTGCCGCGTGTCTTGATGGACTTTCCATTGGATTTGGCACGCTCTACTCAGGCGGAAGCATTTGCTCGAAGTTTCCTGAAATCTTCGAACGCTGCGAAGGCGTTGCGCCGTTTCTGACCTCGAGCCTCGGATGCGCGACGAGTAGTGATATGGCACTACGATTTTCGCAGGGATATCCCTATTCCGCTGCGATTACGCGCTGTGTGGATTTTGCGGAGCGAACGTCGCCGGCACTCGCCTTTCGCTATTCAAAAACGACAGGAACACTCGGCCCAAAAATTGATGTCTCACTCGATGGAGCATCGTGGACGACGGCGTGGAGCGCGCCAATCTCATTTCCGGGCGACTGCGCCCCAGTGCTCCTCGATCTCGCGTCGATCGCCGGAGAACCCGCGGTGTGGTTCCGCTTCACGAGTGGATCAAGCGTCTCAAATCTTGCGACATTCGACGATATCGAACTCGTCGAAATTGACAGCACCCCGCACGACTGTTGCACGATCGGCACGCCGGGTTGTCAGGACAAGGAAACCAGTGCCTGCGTCTGCGCGCTCGATGCCTATTGCTGCGAAACAGAATGGGATGAACTTTGTACAGCGATCGCCACGGTGTACTGCAACGCGGCGTGCCCGAACATCCCGGTGTGCGGATCATCCACGGCGGGAAGTTGCTTTGTGGCACGAAACACGCCTGCCTGCGCCGACGCAACGTGCTGCCGCGCAGTTTGTGATCTTGATGCCTACTGCTGCGAAACCGAGTGGGATGCGGCCTGCGCGGCTCAAGCGATCGCACTCTGCACGACTTCGGGCGATGTTGATGGTGACGGCGTGGTGGGCGCGGTCGACCTCGCGATCGTGCTCAACACATGGGGGCAGTCGGGCGTGGCTGCGGATGTCGATGGGAGTGGCTCAGTGGACGCTGGCGATCTCGCAGCCGTTTTGTCGAATTGGTCGACATGAGCGCGTTGCGATCAGGATTCGCGCGCCACGACGCGATTCGCCAACTCGAGGAGGAGTTCGCGCGAATGTGCGCGACGCGTTTGTGGCAGTCCGCGCTTTGCGTCCTCTACGATTGCGACTGCACGCGCGCGAGCCGCATCAATCGAGCCAGAGCGCGTCAGTACCCGGCGCAGTGCCGGTCCATCTTTCGCATCGATCGCCTCAAGCGCAGCCAGACGATCCGCGCCCTGGTTGTGGGCGATGTGCAGGATCATCGGTAGCGTGAGTTTTCCTTTCTCGAGGTCTCTTCCGATCGATTTGCCGACGGTCGCTTCGTCGCCAAGAAGGTCGAGTAAGTCGTCTTGAATCTGGAAGGCGACGCCGAGATTCTCGCCAAACGCGCGCATCGCCGCGATTTCCGCAGCAGTCGCGCCCGCAAGTTTCGTTCCGAGCTCGCACGCCGCGCCAACGAGTACGGCAGTCTTGCGGCGCACAATCTCGAAATAGGTGTTCTCATCGAGGGAGAGGTCATGTCGCCGCGAGAGTTGCACCAATTCGCCTTCGCAGAGCGTGTTGGTGACCTCCCCTAGTCGGAGGTTGAGCGCAGGGTCACCCGCACGCGAACAGAGGTGAAACGCATTCGAGATCAGATAGTCGCCGAGCATGACGGCCGTTTCATTCCCGCGAAGAAAGTTCACCGTCTCTCCGCGCCGTCGTACTTCTGCATCATCGAGCACATCGTCGTGTACGAGCGTCGCCATGTGGATCATCTCGACCGTTCCGGCAACGATGTCATGCTCCGGCCGCAGCGATTCGCCGTCCGCCGTGAACGCGAGTCCGGAGACAAGCACCAGCGTCGGGCGCAGCATCTTTCCGCGGTAGCGCTCGACATGACGGCAGAGTTCGTTGACCGCCGGAAACGCACTCGTCAATTGGGTATCGAAGAGTGTTTCGACACGCGAGAGCCCAGCTGCGATGTCGGCGGCGAGGGCGTTGTCTGGAAATGCTGCGCTCATGGACAACCCTTCGCGCGTTGCCACGGTGCAGAGTCGCACATGTTCATTTCTTCGCAGCCTTCGCGCGCGGCTTGCGCTTCTCCGCCACCAGGTACGCGATCCAACCGGCGCATGCTTCGCCGCGCGTCGAGGGCTTGAAAATGCCGTTGCCGCCGTTTGACTTGCTGTCGGTGCCTTCCCAATACACAGTGGTTTGGGCAAAGCCCGCCTCGCGCAACGCGTCCTGAATCTCCGGGAGGCTCCACAGTCGCCAGCGGTAGGTGAAGGCGCGCTTCATCTCGCTGCCATCTGGAAAGCGGAAGTGAATGTGATTGACCACATCTCCAGAGATCGGGTTATAGACATTCTGATCCCACACATAGGTGAAGCCGTCGAGGCTTCGTTCTTCTTCCACCTCGCTATGAGATTCGCTTCCGCCGTAGGCATCACAGATAAAGAGCCCGTCGTCCGCAAGCGATTCGAACACCCGGCGGAAGTAGCGCACGAGCATCGCGCGCTCCTTGAAGATGAAGTAGCTGAAGTTCATCGCGACGATGGTTTCAACCTTTGGCGTTTCGACCTCAAGCACATTGGCCTCAAGCACGGTGATGCGTGAGGAGATCGACGCGGGCAGATGCGCGCGATGACGATGCTCGCCCCAAAGGATCACCGAGCGGTCGAGGTCGACGCCGATCGCGTGGTTGGTCGGGCGTCGTCGAGCCCACTCAGTACATGCCTTCGCGGTTCCGCAAAAATCTTCTCGGAGCGTTGTGGCGAGTCGGCCACGCTTTGACTTCCACGCCTTGTCGATAAAGTCGCATTCGGCGACGACTTCTTGCACAGCGAGTTCATAGAGTTCGTGCTTATCGCTGTTTGCAGCCGTGCGCCAAACGCCAGCGCGCTTTGCACGCGCGGCTTTGGGCTTTGCGCCTGCGCCTTTTGTTGTTGAGTTGGCAGAGGCTGCGCTGCGACTTTTCGTGGTCTTCGCGCGTGACGTGGAGTTCGGAGTTCGTGCCATAGGGAGTGCGAAAGATACCGCCCGGCGTGTCAGGCCGGGCGGTTGTGTAGTTGAGTCGGGGAGTTCTCTGCGCGAGGCGAGTCAGAACGTCAGCGCCTAGACCTTGACCAGCGATTGCCGGTCGCGCCTGCGCCGCCACCTGACGCGGTCACGAGCGCGCGGTTTGCTGCAACGAGTCTGCTCACGACATCGGCGTTCAGGCTACTTGGGTGACCCTGCCAACGGACGATGCCGTCCGAAGAGATCACCGCAACGTGAGGAATCCCGCGGATTCCAAAGACATTCTTCATGCGCGCCTGCGAATCAAGCCCGACCGAATAGGCGAAATCGCTCTTGTTCAGGCGGTACTTCAGCACACCTTCATCGAAGTCGCGCGAACTCTCATCGGTGATGCCCATGCAGGCAATGTCATTCGGATAGGCCTTCGCAATTTCGTTCATATGCGGAATCGCCGCGCGGCAGGGGTTACACCAGGTTGCCCAGAAGTCAACCACCGCGAGCTTGCCACGTGTGTTCGGTTCTGCATTCCACCACTTTTGTACGGCGAGGTCTGGCGCAGGCTTTCCGCGAAGATCGGTCGCACTTCCGACCGCATCGGTGAAAGTGGGAAACACGACATCGCTACTCGTCGCGACCTTGCCCTCGTCGCGCGCCTTCGCAGCGATCGATGGGTCATAGGTTTCCGCCGCGAGTTCTTTGGCGGTGGCTGTGATTCCGATGGGGCTTAGTCCCGCGTAGCGCACATTGCCCTGACGATCGACGATGTAGGCGATTGGCCGGCGGAACGCGCCAAGCTCGTCGCAGAACGCGCCGGACGCATCGAGGAGAATCGGCGCATCAAGCTTGCGCTTCTCGATCGCGGCTCTCGCCTTTTTGGAATCTTCGTTGTCAAGTTCTTCGGGCGTGTGCACCGCGATGAGCGAGATGTCCTCGGCGGGCAGGCCCGCGTTGGCGATGGCCGTCCTCGCCTCCTCAACAGCAACAAGTCCAGCGACATTTTTCGTGGTGAAAGTCTGGATCACGATGACCTTCCCGCGAAGATCCGTCGCAGCCTTTACTTTCATGTTCAAGAGCTCTGCATCCTCCGGAAACGCGGGCATTGCAAATCCGATGGCTGCATCGCTCGCAGCTTTGTCGTCGCGGTCGAGTTTGGCAAACCACCGCGCGCGTTCGCGAGCAGCCGCTTTCTCCGCCGCTTTTTGAGCCGGCGTGCTGGCAGGCCGGCTCGCGGGACCATTTGTCGGTCCACTTGCGGGTTTGGGCGCGTTCTGCGGTGCCGAAGCGGCCAGAAGTCCTCCGATCACGAGGCAAGTGGCGAAGGAGAGCGCGACGTGGATGCGGCGGTGGTGGGTGTTTTTCATGAGAGTGCTCCGGGAGAAGTGTACTGGTGCTGCGTCGTGCGCCCTCCGCGGAAGACGGCTGCACGCGCGGATTCACCGCCAGACGGTCATGGCTGCATTGTCGATCAGCCGGGTGGCGCCGAGCCGCGCTGCGATGAGAGCACGCGTTGGAAGTTCGAAGCCGCCAACCGGCCGCAACGTGCGCGCATCACGAATGACCGCGTACTCCGTCTCGAGTCCGTGTGCGTCGAGCGTTTCGCGCATGAGGCGCTCGGCAGTCGCGACCCGTTGGGCTGAATGCGCAATCTGGAGCGCGCGGGCAAGCGCCAACGCGGCATCGCGCTCGTCCGCTTTGAGGTAGCGGTTCCGGCTCGACATCGCGAGGCCGTCGCGTTCGCGAATGGTTGGGCAGGCAACCACGCGAAGTCCCGCAAAGCGGGCAGGGTCGGTGGCGACCATGTCTTCGATAAGACGCAGTTGCTGGTAGTCCTTCTCGCCGAAGTAGGCGGCAGAGGCGCCAACAAGGTCAAAAAGTCGCCCGACGACCAGCGCGACCCCGGCAAGATGGCCCGGGCGGCAGCTGTCCTCAAGTCCCGGTTGCGTTGCCACCTCTGGGAGCGCGAGACTTGCGGCCACCGCGCGGGACGCGTCCAGGCCCTCCGGGTAGATCGCCTCCACTGCCGGGACAAACACGCCCGCGACGCCGAGAGGCTCAAGAAGCGCGCAATCGGCGTCGAGCGTTCGGGGATATCGGCCATAATCCTCGTTTGGTCCGAACTGCGTCGGATTCACAAAGATGCTGACGATGACCGGCCGACCGGCCTCCGCCGCACGCTTGACAAGCGACGCGTGCCCCTCATGAAGAGCACCCATCGTTGGCACAAATCCGCAGGCATGAAAGGCGGGGGAGGCGAGTTCGGACGGGTCTTCGATGAGTCGCATAGTTTGAGCGGTCGCGAGAAGTTGCGAATCTCGATTCTAACGATCACTGCGTCTGTTCTCTCCGGTGCGGCGAAGCCGTATGATGAGACTCAGTCGCAACAAGAGCAGCCTCGACCACGTGCGGTCTGGGCTGCGCGACGAATCACACCCAAATCAGGAGTCATTGCGATGGCAGTCAAACTGCCCATCTACTTGGACAACGCCGCAACAACCCGCACCGATCCCCGGGTCGTCGAGGCCATGCTTCCCTACTTCACCGAGAAATTCGGGAACTCCGCGAGCCGCAACCACAAGTTCGGCTGGGAGGCAGAGGATGGCATCGATCTCGCGCGCGAGCAAGCGGCGGCGCTCATCGGAGCATCGCCGAAGGAAATCGTCTGGACGAGCGGCTCAACTGAGTCGAACAACCTAGCGATCAAGGGTGCCGCGCGTATGTACGCGAAGCACCCCGAAGGCACCACAGGCGTCTGCCGCGGTCACATCATCACCGCGTTGCATGAGCACAAAGCTGTTCTCGATCCCTGCAAGCGCCTGCAGAACGAGGGCTTCGAAGTGACGTTCCTCGAGCCGCCGGCCGATGGCGTGATCACCCGCGAGATGGTCGCCGCCGTGATGCGCGACGACACGATCCTGGTGTCGCTCATGTGGGGAAACAACGAGATCGGCACCATCAATGAAGTGCCCGAAATCGGTGCGCTGTGCCATGAGCGCGGCGTGATCTTTCACACCGACGCGACGCAGTGGGTTGGAAAGATGCCGACCGACGTCGAACGCGACCACATCGATCTGATGTCATGGTCGGGGCACAAGATGTACGCGCCAAAGGGTGTCGGCGCGTTGTATGTGCGTCGTCGCAATCCGCGCGTGCGCCTCGAGGCGATTCAGGATGGCGGCGGTCACGAGCGCGGTATGCGCTCCGGCACGCTCAACGTCACCGGAATTGTCGGATTCGGAAAAGCGTGCGAACTCGCGATGCATGAGATGGATTCCGAGCGCGAGCGGCTGCTCACTCTGCGCCGCAAGTTCGAGCGTGAACTTTCCGAACGCCTTGAGGTCGTCCAAGTCAACGGCCATGCCGAACGCCGCCTCCCGCACATCGCGAACATCTCGTTCGGCTTTGTCGAGGGCGAATCGCTCCTCATGGGTATCAAGGAAATCGCCTGCTCGTCTGGCTCGGCGTGTACAAGCGCAAGCCTCGAGCCGAGCTATGTCCTCAAGAGCCTCGGTGTTGGCGACGAACTTGCGCACTCCTCGCTCCGACTCTCGCTTGGCCGTTGGTCGACCGAGGAGGAAGTCGACTACGCGATTCAGGCAATCGTAAAGGCCGTCAACCACCTCCGCACGATGAGCCCGCTTTGGGACCTTCACAAAGAAGGCATCGACGTCAGCAAGATCGAATGGCAGACGCACTGACTTCGCGCCGCGAGGTCATCGTCCAAACACAACCGCAAATCTCGCGCTGCATCCAGCGCCTATGAAGGAAGCCACACCATGGCCTACAGCGACAAGGTCATCGACCATTATCAGAATCCCCGCAACGTCGGCAGCTTTGGTACTTCGAAAGAAGTCGCCCAGCGCAAAGACGTTGGCGTCGGCATCGTCGGCGCACCCGAGTGTGGCGACGTTATGCAACTTCAGCTCCGCATCAACGAGCAGGGCGTCATCGAAGACGCCAAGTTCAAGTGCTTCGGCTGCGGCTCGGCCATCGCAAGTTCTTCACTCGCAACCGAGTGGATCAAAGGCAAGTCGGTCGATGAGGCGCTCACGATCAAGAACACTCAAATCGTCGAGGAGTTGAGCCTGCCGCCAGTCAAAATCCACTGCTCCGTTCTTGCGGAGGACTCGATTCGCAGCGCGATCGCCGACTACAAAAAGAAGAATGGTCTTGGCGCCGAGCAGGTGGCCGAGGCCGCAGCGCACCACTGATTCGAACACACACCGTTCCAAGTCGAGGCCAAGAGCGCTCGATCCACGAAAGGATTTTCACCATGCCAGTTAAAGTTACCGAAACAGCAGCACGCCGCATCGACCAGATCATCGCCGAGCATGGCTTTGAGGCTTCGACCATGAAGCTCCGCGTGGGCGTGAAGGGCGGCGGATGCTCAGGATTCAATTACACGCTTGATCTCACCGAAGTCCAGAAGGACTCGGACGAGGCGTGGCATTTCACCTACAGCCGTATTCCCACCGTCTCGACGGCGGAGCTCGGCAATGACGCATCGCAGTCGGGTGGCGGAACGGCGACCGCGACTGCGACCGACGGGACCTTCACCGTCACCGTCGTATGTGATCCAAAGAGCTACCTCTACCTGAACGGCACGGAAATCGACTACAAGGACGAAATCATGGGCTCGGGATTTGTGTTCAACAATCCGAACTCGACTTCGACCTGCGGCTGCGGATCGAGTTTCAGCGCCTAAATGCCACGGTCTGTTCGAGTCACGCGCGAGCTTTCGCGCGGCGATCGGAGAGCGCAAAAATCACGAAGGACGCCCTCGGGCGTCCTTCGCTTTTACCAGTGTCATCGTCAAAGACCTCAGTCGATGCACTGTGGTCATGGGATCTCATGTCACCCGTTTACGCGATGCGCGCTCGGACATTGCCATCAAGTTCAGCAAGTTCGATGAGCGCTTGCGAGGCCAGCGAGACAATCCACGCTGGCTCCGCAGCGCAGAGAATCAGCAGCAGGTCCTCAATAGACTCGCGGCTTGCCCGCGTATCAAGGATCCGGTGCTGAACCAGGCATGCGCTGACCACCATCCCGAAGGCAAAGAGTCCCGCACGGCGCTTGGCCGGATCGGCTTGTTCCGGCCCGAGATCGCGCTTCGCCCGCTGCTTCATGGCCCTAAGTAATTCGAGCCCACTTTTCGTTGTGAGATGATGTTGCGCATCCCCAAACCCCGAGAGCGGGGACTCGCTCGCGGTCATGGCGTCGTCGATGACGGTTGCCGCAAGCGCTGGATTTGAAAGGTGCGCGCAAAGATCCGAGATCGGGTCACTTCCGACGCGGTGCGCTGCAGCGAGCAACCTCCACATGTTGGAGGCCACATGCGACCCGTCAAGATCATCATTTGCGTGTGACTGCTCATTCATGGCCGGAGTGCCTCCATGAGACGAAGAATCTCGCCCTCAATCTCTGCTTCTGGAATGCCATCTCGATCAAGCAGATCGAAAAATGCCTGCCGTAGTTTCCCAGCAGCCGTCCGAACCATCGTGGCCGCTTCCTTGGTCGACACTCCAAATTCTTCGATCAACGTCGCATAGGGAACGCCGTGGAGGTAATGCCGCTCGAGAATCTCCCAGTGCGCGCGTTGACCGCGGCGATCGCACGAGGCCCGCGCCCGCTCAAGCGCGCGTCGAACGAGCGAAAGCCCCCATTCGCGCTCGAACTGTCGTTGCGCAGCCTCGCGCTCGTCCGCAGGCTCCGAATCAAGTGCTTGCGGTGAACGCTGCATCTGGCGTACGACTTCGCGCAGGTAGAACAGGAATCCATTCATCAGCCAACGCCGCAGCGGGAGTTCCGAGTCAAGCCAGCGCTCAAAGAAGTCGGTTGAGGACACGCGATCGGCGAAGAATCCTTGCGTAAGTTCATGGGGCTCGCCTGCGGAGCGGTAGCTCGACCCGCGGAGAGAGCGATTGAAGGTACGCCGGACGCACCGCAGGAAGCGGCTCGTCATCGTTGTACGCAGGAAATCTTTCCAGTTTCTGAGATTCCTCGCGCCGCGAGGCGATGGACTGCTTCCTCAGAACTTGAGCCGTGTCTGGTTGCCAAGTGGATGGCGGCGGCTTGAAAAACCATACTTGCTTCACCCTGATGCAAGTTCTTTGAGGATAGAAACATGCGTAACAAGTACATGCGGGCAGCGCTTCCGGCCCTCGCGTGCGCCACATTGGCGTTCGTGTTTGGTGGATGCAATCCCCGCTCGAACCACACTGGTTTCGAGCATCAAAATCTCAATCTTGAGGACTCGCAGGTCGACTGGATTCCCCACACCTACTTTCGTGGTGTGAACAGCGAGTCGTTCACGGCGTACCGCGCCCCAAGCGTCACGGAGACCAACGACATTGCGGTCACGCAGAACCCAACGCCGCTGACGGCCAATCACATCCATGGCCCTACAAACACGATCGGCCTCGGCCAGTCGTATTCGCCCGTCGCCAGCCAACCGAAGTATTGATCGCCTGCTCATGACGCAGGAAAGGTTCCATATGCTTAAGAATCTCACATGCGCGACCATCGTTGCCGCGTCGATTGCTGCCCTCGGATCGTCTGTTGGCTGCACCAATTCCAGGAATGTGGTTGTGCTCGACGGCTGCACCCAGCAGACCTGTGTTGATGCTGATTACATCGAGACGTCATATAAGGCCATGAAGTATCTCATCGGCAATGTCCGAGGGAACATCATGGGTGACGATGCGTTCGACCAATCTCGACCAGTGATTTGGGCGACCACAGTCGACCTGAATAACTACGGGAAAACATCGAACTTCGGTCGTCTCATGGGTGAGTCGCTTGCGATCGCCATGCAGAATCACCGCAAAAACAAGTTGATTCAGATGACGCTCCGTCAGGGCAATGTTCCGATCACCGCAGATGGCGAGTTCCTGCTGACCCGTGATGCGAAGGATCTTGCGACGAAGTTCAATGCAGGTGCCGCGCTCGTCTCGACCTACAGCGTGACGATCGATCGCGTCTACATTCAGTGTGCGCTCATCAACGTGGACCAGAACGCGGTTGTGGGTGCGGTGCAATTCGATATGCCGCTAGGCCCACGTACCGAGGCCCTCATCAAGGGCATCACCTTTCCGTCCGAGGCGGGTCGCCGTGAAGCTGTTGCAGCCAACTGCGCGAGGTGCTGCACTGGAGGTCGCGCTTCACGAGGCGCGGGCAACCGATCGACTGGTGCATCCGGGGATCGCGCGAGTGTTTGATGCGGGCGTTGCACTGCAGGGCCATGCGTTTGTCGCCTTCGAGTACATCGATGGTCTGACCCTCGAGGAGTGGCGAAAGCAGCACCGACCGTCGTTCGAGCGGCGGCTTGCGGTACTTGGGGACATCTGCGCTGCGGTGCAATACGCGCACGACCGCGGCATCATTCATCGGGATCTGAAGCCAGCGAATGTCCTCGTCGGAGAGGGCACATCGGCCAAGCCGCGCGGGGTGGTCATCGACTTTGGTGTTGCAGCCCTCACGGTCGATGATGTCACGACCGCCGATGGGCTGCATGTGGGAGATCGGGTTGGCATTCTTGAGACCATGGCGCCCGAGCAACTCACGCTCGGTGCGGCATCGGACGCCCGGAGCGATCTCTACTCACTCGGAGTGATCCTGTATTGGCTCGTGACCGGTCGTCCACCCTTTTTTCGATCAAGTGATGAAGCTCACCGTTTGGTCCAGATTGCGCGACAGATCCGCGAGGAGCCGCCGCCCGTTGTTCGCAGAGCGGCACTCGATGCGATTCGGCTCTCGAACTCGCAGCTCGCCGACCTCAATGCGGTCATTGCCAAGGTCTTGGCAAAGAATCCAGAGGAGCGCTATCGATCGGTGGCCGACTTCGCGGATGAGGTCGCTCGGCTTCGTGAGGGAACGCCGACGAACGCAACGGCTCCGAAGGTTCGATACCGCATGCGACGTTTCGTCCATCGATACCGCGCGGTCACGATTGCGGCAACCGTGATTGGAATGATGCTCTCAGCCGCGACAGCGGTTTCGCTTGAATTCGCATGGGCGGAGCGTGCGGCACGGCTTGAGGAGTCGGCCGCAAAGGTCGCGCGGGACGACGCGATTGACGTACTTCGGAAGGCCCTGCGCGCGATCGTGAATGATGTTCGCGCCGTCGGAAACCCACCGGAGTTGATGAAGCACTGGCCACAGGTCATTGAGGCATTTGGTCGAGCGTACGGTCCGAATGACCCTCTCGTCGCGGCGGGATTTGAGCCGATTGGGCAAGGAGAAGCTGAGGAGGCAATCCGGCAACTCGTGGATCACGGAGCCGCGTCATCGACGTTGTAGCGTCATCCAGAGACTGAAGTGTCATCCAACGCGCCAGTTCGAATCCTGGGCGGTGGACAACGACATCGCATCAGTTGGTCGTGGGCTCGATCGTTTGAGAATCGTGCATCGCGTCTATCCGTGCGTACAGCCGCCGAGGCTTATGCGCTCGCGCGGAGAGGCATGCGCATCGCCGCGTGGAGCAGCCGTGCCCAATCAGAAGGCACACCAGAGGCAGCTGCGGCGAGTCGGGCATCGGCTTCGGCCGCTGTGTGCGAGACCAAAAGCCTGCGTCGATACACGATCGAACTCGCCTCCAGCAGTGCGAGCGAAACAGCAGCGAGTTCGCGTTCCGCGCTCGTTCCGTCAAGCCGCATCGTCTCGCACGCGAGCCGTGCGAGCAGGAAATCCTCGTCGCATGCTTGACCTTCGAAAAACAGTGCGGCCGGATCTCCAACATCCGCAAGTGGCCCGTTTTCGATTGCCTCGCGCGACGGAAGAAGACCATCCCGCCGACGCGCACGATCGACCACGCGCGTAAGCAGCGGGTCGGTCTCTTCGCCGAGTGCGGCGAGAAGGCGGTGACAATCGTTGTTGTTGTTGTTCGTGAAGTCGTTCATTCGCGTGGCTCATTTAAAACACATGAGCCGATCCCAATTCCCTTCAATCCCTCTGCGTCGCGCTCAAGCATCGGCCTGAGCGCGTTGTCTGTTTCCCTTCAGATCACCAGGATGTGCTTACAACTCTGCCTCATCGTTCACTTGTCTTGCTCACCACCCGGCTTTGATCATCGTCGTGATCGCGATGTTCTCGGCGCGGCGGTTTGATTTTCTGCGTTAGCCCGGTTTCAGCGCACGCATCAGTCGTGCAACTTCATCGTCGAGTTCTTCCTCGGTCGCGCCGTCTTTCAGGAGCAGGTCCACCACGGCTTGGCGAAACCGGATCGATGCCGTTCGCACCATGCTCGCGGCCTGACCGCCTGTGACGTTGAATTCGTCCGAAAGCGCGGCATACGAAATGCCCTTCACAAAGTGACGCTCAAACATTTGCCAGTGCGCGTCGAAACCCTCCGTTGCGCATCGATCCTTTGCCGAGCTTGCCGCACTTCGCACCATCGACGCAGCCCAAAGTCGGTCGAACTCTTCCACGGCCGTCGCTGTCTGAGAAGTCGGCTCATCCGCGACGACTGTTGGCATCGACTCGACGCGATCCGCTTTGCGGCGCCGCACTTGTTCCTGAAGGAAGAAGAGGAACCCATTGATCAGCCAACGGCGCAGGGGAAGGTTGCTCTCGATCCAGCGCTCGAAGTAGCCCACTTGGGCGAGCCTCGACGCGAAGAACCCAGACACAAGGTCACTCGGCGTCCCGAGCGAGCGGAAGCTCGAGCCGGCAACGTAGTTTCCGAGGGGTTCTGCGTAGGTCTGCATGACGTAGGCGTTGATTTTCGGGAGGCCCGCTGCACCCTGCGCCAACTGCGCGACGAGCCAGCCCCGCTGGGTGGCGGGAAAGGAGTCGCGCTTTTGCGGCGAGGTTGTTCGCTCCGGTGTGTCGTTCATTTTCCGCACATCGCTCATGGAGGATCCGATCGTTCAAGCGTCTTGGACGCCGTTCGCTATCGGCACGCGACTGGTACGACGTCGCGCCCTCCTGCGGAGAAGAGTCAAACCTCCTAGAAATCTTGCGCAGGAAAGGTCGACTTTGAAGGGGTTTAGGTGCGACTCATGCGAGGAGGTGAAGCCCAATACCGGCATCTCGGACGAGCGCCTCGGCCGAAACCGGCCCACCCACCGCAAGCCGCATCCATCGATCAGGCGTGAGGCACCCCAGCGACGTGATCCGCTTGGTTTCGACCGCAAGGTCCTTACCGCGCATATAGGACCTGATTTGGTGACTCATCATGTGCCCGAGCGTGTAATCGGGGAGGTAGAGCGGGTGCGCGATCATGTGCTGATAGGCCGCGAGGATCCGATAGGGGTCCTTCCCGAAGTCGCGCTCGTAGTAGCGGGTCCACAGGTCGTCAGCAATCCGAAGCACCTCGTCGCGGAGTTGCGCGGCGGTTGCTGATGGGTTTGCGTAGAGCCAGCGCCAAGCCCGAAGTTCGAGGAGCGATGGTCCCGCGATCTGGCACGCGGAGAGCATCGTCATCACCGAGTCAGCCGCGAACTGCCGCTCCGCCGCCGCCGCGTCCTCCATGCCAAGCACACGCTTCGCGAGGGCCTGGTAGAGAAACGCAAACGCTTCCGTGCAGGCGGTGTTGGGCACGCCGCGCAGGGCAGGGCGGGAAACGAAGTAGGTCGAGCAGAGCTGCTCAAGGTTGTGGCCGAGCTCGTGCATCGCGGTGTCGAAGCCGTCCCAGCCGAGTTCGGCATCAAGACTTGAGGTCCTCAGCCACGCTCCGTAGCCCTCAAGTTGCGGGCGCATCGCGTGGCCAGCGCCCTTGCAGATTTCGACCGTCACGCGAGTTCCGAGGAAGTCAGCGTCCTTCGCCTCGAATCCCAGTTCGCGCAGCACCGTTGGAAGCTTGGCCTCGAGCTCCTTTGCGTTGGCGAATCGTGCTTTGACCGCCGCGTTCATCTCCGTCGCCGGCTTCGCCTCGATCACATCTTCGAAGTAGATATCGAAGGGCTCCAATGTACGGCCGAGCTTCTTTGCCATGAATGCAGCGAGGTCGCGGCGAACCGGCGACTCAAGCAGTGCGATCATCAACTGCTCGACTTCCGTTTCGGGCATTTCGCGCTCGAGGGCGAACTTGCGCGCGATCGCCGAAGGTTCGTCTGGAAACAGTGGGTCGAACTCTCGTGCCATGTGGAAGTTGGCAATCCAGTGTTCATAGCGAGCAAGACCGAGCGTTTCGCCTGGCGCACCGCCAGCGATGGTGTTGCGCTCCGGGTCCCAGTCGCGCTTCTCCTCGCCAGACATCACGCGCGCAGGGATCGAGCCGTCGATGTGCCGCGCCATCACCCAGGAAAGTGCGCGTTGTTTTGCAATTCCGTCGGCATCGCCGTAGCCCGCCTTGATTTCTTCGCGTACGAGCCAGTGCGCGATCAACTTTCGGTCGGCCTCGAACCAACGCTTGCCGTTCGCATCGACCATCCCGCCGACGGGAACGTGGAAGTGACTGACAAAGCTCCCCGACTCGAACGACACCTTGCGCGCGCGGTCGGCGAGCCCGGAAGGAATACGCGGTCCAAAGTTCTGGGCAACGCGTGCGGCCGCCCAGTCTGAGTCGCTCCAATTGGGTCCTTCCTTGAGCATCGTGGAGAGCGTGGGCTTCGGGAAGTTCAGCAGCGCGAGGTGAGCGATCTTCTGCTTGTAGAGTTGCTCAGAGAGATCGGGCGACGGGTCGAATTGGGCAAGGATATCGTCGACGCCGGGAAACTCGTCGCCGCGGAGGTCGTGGTGCCGACGCAGGGTTCGCCGCATTTCGTAGAGGTGGCCGTCGATTTGCTCGAGGGCCTTCTCAAGCCGTGCGAGGAGTCGCGTGCGCTCAGAATGGTCGGTGACCAAGTGCTTGACACAAAAGGCCTCAAACGCGGCAATATCGCCGTCCGCCGCACTCCAACGCGAGGCAACGCGCGCAACACCAGCCTCGATTGCTGCGCGGTGCGGTTCACCGTGCAGCGTGATCAGCACCGCAATCGCGCGCGGCGACGCCTCGCCGGAAAGGGCTTCACGGGATACGGTCGAGGTCGGTTCGGTCGTCAATACGCTCATTGTTGCAGCGTATGCGCCCGACGACTTGAGCGCGCGCCCATCAGCGGTGACAATCGCGAGGTGCCTCGACCATCCCGCCGCGCGTCCGAACCTCTTTACCGCACCATCTTCACGCTCGTGATGACGCTGTGTGCCGTGCTACCGCTGCTCACCTCGTGCGCCTCTGAGCAGGTTGTTGATCGCTTCGACCGCGTCGAGCTCGGTATGGGGAAGGACGATGTCGTCTCGATGCTCGGTCCGCCGAGTTCGAGCTGGCCACTCACCGAAAAACTCGACGGGGTCACGGGTGAACGCTTGCAGTGGGGCGATGGGCTTTCAAGCCTCGCTTCAAGCGCAGCATTTCGTGGCGACCCCGAGCGCGCGTATTCGGTTGTGTTCGGCGCGGACGGTAAGGTGATTTCGAAAGCCGTGCCCACGTGGGTCGAGCAACAAGCCGCGGAGGACGCGGAGCGGCGCGCGAATCGCTTGGAGCGACAGTCACTCGAGTAACGCTCAAGCACACAAGCAAACTCGAAGCAAAATAGCTTCAGCGTGCGGAAAGCCAAGCCATCGACTTCGCCCACGTCTCATACGCCGCCGGCGAAAGATGCAGCGCGTCAGGCATGACATTCTTTGCGATCGAACCGTCCGGCGACACAAATGCGTCCCCTATCGCATGGATGGCAAGCGCCGGCTGTGCGCTCGTTCGACCCGCTGCGACGATCCGCGCGTTTTCCGAAGCGACCCACGCGCGCATTGCTTGATTGATCTGCAGAATATCGCCGCGCATCGCGTTGAATTTCTCGCCGCGGGGAAAGGTCTCGATCACATGGATCGTCGCCTCTGGGCATTGCGCGGCGAGCAGCGTGATGACAGCCTTCATGCCCGCGAGCGTTTCGTCAGCGTTGCTCGTGCCGTGGCCAAGGTTGTTCGTTCCGATGAGGAGTACGACATGCTCCGGTGCGAGCCGCGTGAGCGGGGCTTGCGCGAGGCGATAGAGCACATTCTCGGTGCGATCGCCAGAGTTGCCGAGATTCACGGCGCCCATCGGCGCGATGTACCGATCCCACGCAGCCTTGCCCGGGTCTTCCCACGCCTGCGTGATGGAGTCGCCAACGAAAACGACCTTCACAGGCGTCGACTCCTTCGCGCGCCGAATGCACTCGGCCTCCCGCTTGATTGCCCACTCGTCGGTGCGAGCCGCGGGGACGACCGAACTCGGCCGAGTCGAATCCTGTGTTGAGACAGCGCACGCGCCGCTGGCAACGATGGCGATGACAGCGAGAACAAGCACCGTGAAGGCATTCGAAAATAGCGGCGAGGACAGGGGCGCGGAGAAGTGCGAAGCAGTCTGCATACGCGCAGTCTAAAAAGACCCGCGCCCGCGTGGGCTGCACGCGGGCGCGGTAAGAGAATCGTGTCGATCGGTCGCTTACGGGCAGCCGCCCCACGCACCGAGGACGGTCGCGAGATCCGCTGCATCAACGGTGCCGTTGCCGTCGAGGTCCGCAGTGCAACCTGAGCAGGTTCCCCACGCGCCGAGAACGGTCGCGAGGTCGGAGGCGTCGACGGTTCCGCTTCCGTCAAGATCTGATGGGCACGGCACCGCATCGGGCTCGCACGAGATCGCGAGCGTTCCCGTGCCGCCGCTGTTGGCCTTGCTTCCAACGCGAACGTAGTAGAGGGTGCCTGCGGTGACTTCCATGAACAAGCGGCTTGTCGTGGTGGGTGAGCAGAAGAAGTCGTCGTCGCTACAGGCGAGCACAGCACTTGCCGCGGTTGGGCAGTTCACGCCGCTATAGACCACGATGCGCGAGTCAAAGTTTGCCGAGCCGCAGGTCGAGATGGTGACAAGTCCGGTGCAGGCCGCTTCGTAGCGGAACCACACGTCGTTGTAGCAGTTGACGCCTCCGCCATCGGTGCAACTTGCAGCCACGCTCGGGGTGCTATCTCCCGCTGAGACAGTCGAGAACGCGAACGAACCGTTGCCGACACTCTGTGGCGAGATGCACTCGTCGTTGGCCGGCGGCGGTGCGGAGATGGTGTAGGAGAAGGTGTAGTTGTTACGGGTATCAGCACCGAGGAAGACACGCATGTAGATCGTGTTTGAGGCGGTGGTGTTGGAGTAGGTGAACACTTCGTTGTTGGTATTCGCAAGTCGCTGGAGGACAGCTGCGCCACCACACGCGGAGTAGAGCTCGACATCCACGTCGCCGTTGGCGTGCGTGAAGGTCATATTCATGCTCATGCTTGCGCCAGCTGGCAACGGAAGCGCGTACCAGTCTTCGTCGAGACGTTTGACAGCCATGTTGGAGTAGCTCGTACCGGCATTCGCCGTGATGGCAGCCGCGCAGGTGTCGTTCGGTTCCATGTTGTCGTCGGCACCCGCCGCGAGCAGCGTGCCGAAGCCACCAGTGGTCACCGCGACGTCCCAACGGCCGTAGCCGTCGTCGGCCTGCGGCGACGCGCAGAGACTTGACCCACAGGTCAGCACACCATAGAGCTTCTTATCCGAGTTGCGATAGATCGCGCTACCCGACGATCCACCTTCGGTCACACCGGTCGTCGTCACGCCGTACTGAGTTGCAGTGTTCCACGAGAGGCTCGACCAATTGCTCGTCGGGTTACCGCAGTTGAAGGAGTTGGCGTTCTTCGTGCCAAAGGAGATGCGCTGATAGCTGCCGTCTGGGTGATGCAGTCCGGTCGATGCTGTGTTGGTTGGCTGCGTCGTGCCGATCCAACCAACCCAAAAGGTCGTCGCTGGGAGTGTCGGGCGAATCATGAGCAGCGTGCAGTCGCTCGCGAGTTGCGTGCCGGAAAGATCGCTGCCAGTGATATTCGTGCCCGCAGCGGCGGTCGCCGACGCTGAGCAGGTATTTCGGCGATAGAAGAAGTTGAACTGGCAAGAGTTTGCGACGGTCGCGGTCGAAATGCAGTGGTTTGCGGTCGCCACATACGGAGTTTCATCCGCCGCGGTGGTCGCGATCATCTGACCGGAGCAGAGGCTGCCCGCAAAGATGAGGCGTACGGTTGCGTTCGACTCGTTAGTCCAGGTGGGGAAGCAGATGGGGTCGAGGTGGCAGGTTCCGACGGCGACGCCGCCCTCGCCTTCCTCACCAAACTTCCAGATTTGACGGTAGCCGTGGTAGTAGTCGACGGCAGCGAAGGGAAGAGCGGCGACCTTCGTGCCTGTCGGAACAAACCACTCGATCATCGCTTCATTGGTGGGCATCGCCAAGCTCCAGGCCTCGCCTGTGCCGAACTCGCCCACGCCTTCGATCGGACCAATCACAGAGTCTTCCCATCCCGGTGACGAGAGACGCACTTCTTGGCCTTCCGGGACGTCGAGACCGATGAGGTGAAGTCGCGCTGTCGTCGCATTGGGGCTTGCGAGCACCACGCGCCAGACATGACCGCCTTCGACGGGAATCCACTCGCCATCCGCGATGTCGAGGGCAACCGAAACGGGAACAGCAAACCGAAGCGGCTTGCGATCCTCGGTTTGGCGGGTGACATCGTCTTCCATGAGGTAGAAGTCGTTGTCTTGAAGAGCGAGTTCAAACATGGGCGCCGGAATGGCATCAAAGCCATGGATCGCCGACAACGGTTGTAGAGCCTGCTGTGCCGCCCATGGCTTCCCGTAGAGTCCGTGGCCATCGGCTTCACGCACCGCTTGAACATTGCCCATGGTGACGGCACCCCCTGGTGCGGGCGTTGATGGCGCAGGCTTGGACTTGCCGCCAGCGTTCGAGGCGTGAATCGCGCTGCTCGAGAGCAGTACGAACGTTGTGGCGAGGGTTGTCGCGACCGTCATGTGACGCATTCAAATTCTCCTGAGGCCTTCCTCGACTGATCGGGGCTGATCAGTCAGAGGGAGCGTTGGCTGTGATCCCCGTTCGACGGGGAGAAGGGATATGCCTCCGGGGGGAGGGGATAGCGGTGTTCCGCTGGCAGGCGCGCTCTTCGAGGACGCCCTCCGGCAGAAACCTACAACCATTCGCCCCAGACGCAAGGCGGTTCCGAAAAACACGCGACCCCGACGAAGGTCGGGGTCGCGTGATTTTGAATGAGACTTGGTTCTGCGGACGCAACCTGCGCCGATAGGCACGGAGGCTCAGACGCCTGCCGCCATCTTTTCGGCCTTCTTCCGGGCATCAGCGAGGGTACCGACGTACATGAACGCGCTCTCGGGAAGGTCATCACCTTCGCCCGAGCAGATGCGCTCGAAGCTGTCGATGGTGTCCTCAAGCGGGCAGGTCACGCCCGGGAGGCCAGTGAAGACCTCGCCAACGTAGAACGGCTGCGAGAGGAAGCGCTCGATCTTGCGAGCGCGGGACACTGTGAGCTTATCTTCTTCGGAGAGCTCGTCGACGCCGAGGATCGCGATGATGTCCTGAAGATCCTTGTAGCGCTGCAGAATGTTCTGCACGCGGCGCGAGCACTTGTAGTGGCGCTCGCCGAGGATCTGCGGGTCAAGAATACGCGAGGTGGACGACAGCGGGTCGACCGCGGGATAGATGCCCTTCTCGGCGATCTTGCGCTCGAGCACGATGAATGCGTCGAGGTGGCTGAAGGTCGTTGCGGGCGCGGGGTCGGTGAGATCGTCTGCCGGGACGTAGATGGCCTGCACCGAGGTGATGGCGCCCTGGCGGGTCGAGGTGATGCGCTCTTGAAGCGCGCCCATCTCGGTCGCGAGGTTTGGCTGATATCCGACGGCGCTCGGCATACGGCCTAGGAGCGCGGAGACTTCAGAGCCTGCCTGGGTAAAGCGGAAGACGTTGTCGACGAAGAGAAGGGTTTCCTTGCCCGACGCATCGCGGAACTCTTCAGCCATCGTCAGCGCCGACAGCGCAACGCGCAGGCGCGCTCCCGGCGGCTCGTTCATCTGGCCGAACACCATCGCGACCTTGTCGAGAACGTGCATCTTCTTGCCGGCGGCGTCGGTGTACTCGGCCTCCTGCATTTCGAGCCAAAGGTCGTTGCCCTCGCGGGTACGCTCGCCGACGCCGGCAAACACCGAGTATCCACCGAAGTTACGAGCGACGCGCGCGATCATCTCTTGGATGACGACGGTCTTACCGACGCCTGCACCACCGAAGAGACCGATCTTTCCACCGCGCACGAACGGGCAGAGGAGATCGATGACCTTGATGCCGGTCTGGAGAATTTCGGTTTGCGGATTGAGCTCGACAAAGTCGGGCGGCTCGCGGTGAATCGGAGCGGTCTTTTGCGTCGCAACCGGTCCACGCTCGTCGACCGGCTGGCCGAGGAGATTGAACACGCGGCCGAGCACGCCTTCGCCGACGGGCACGCGCACGGGAGTTCCCGTATCCGTGCACGGATCGCCGCGCCTGATACCGTCGGTCGAAGCGAGCGCAACGCAGCGGACTTGTCCGCCGCCAAGGTGCTTCGCGACTTCACCGACAAGCAGCATCTTCTGACCGCGGGTCTCGAAGTTGATGTGAACGGCGTTGTAGATCTTCGGCAGGTCCGACTCGGGGAACTGCGCGTCGAAGGTCGATCCGATGACCTGAATGACGGTGCCAGTGCTGGCCATGGGGGCTCCAAAAGGTTCGCTGCTCTTCGCGGGCGCCCACGACCTCGTCGGGGGCGTTTCTGGGCCATCGCGCGCGACCCGTTTGGGGATCGTGACGGATTTCACAGAGGGGTGAGAAGATAGCGGTTTCGCCCGAGGCGTGCAAAGTCGCGTTCGACTTCGGCCTGAAGTTTTTGATACCCGAACCGACGAGATCGCAGCCCTTGCGGGCGATCCCCGGATTAGCCGCGGGCGTCGAGTGCGCGTCCGAGACTCACTGCGGTCGCAACCTCGATGCGGTCGGCGGCACGCGAGTACATCGCGAAACTGGCTGCCGGGGACGCCGGACCAACCCGGACTTGTGCGTTCCGGCCACCCGCGAGCGGTGCACTTGGTTGGTCGAAGCCCTCACCCCGTGAGACCGGGGAATCGACTGTGCCGGCAACCAACTCGGCGGGTCGGTGGGTGAACTGGTCACGCCGGGCAACTTGGTCAGGGCTGAATGGCGGGATGACGCGTCCGCCTTCCACGCGTCCGGTTTCCGATCTGCCACCCGCTGGGATAGTCGTCGAACTCGCTGAGCGGGGCCCCTGCGGAGGGCGCATGCCGTAGGCCGCGTTTGCCTGTGCCGCTCGGAAGGAAATGGGGGAGTTCGAATCCATGAACTGCGCGGAATATACCCGGCGAGGTGTTGTTGTCTCGCAGACTGAGCAACTTTGTCGTGAGGTCGAGCAGAACAGCCGCAAGAGTTGCGCGAACGAGCGCAACTGTGCTGTTATCTCTCCGCGTCGCTTTCAACATCACCAGTCTCAACATCACCCGTCTCGAAATCACTCAGCGCATCCACCGATCGGTCGAGACCTCCCACTGTCACATCTTCTTGAAGGCGCGACCAGTCCTCCGCGCTTTCGGCGGCAGAGGCGATGCGCAAGGTTGCATCGCGGGCAAGCGCAACGGTCGCGCGATCTTCCACGGGTAGTTTCGGCAGCACCTCTGAGAGCCGGGTGACGAGTTCGTCGTATCGCGCGGTCTCGCCAAGTTCGGTGCGACGCGCGCGATCGGCAAACGCCGTGCGCCTTGCCGCGTCAAGGATCACGCTCGTCGCGTAGAGCGCTTGTCGATCATCCGCGCTGAGCGACGCAAGGATGGTCGAACGCGACGAGGGTGCGTCGATCGAGAGTTCACGCGCGGGGTCGGTGCTGCGTTCGCCGCGCACGAATTCGCCGACTCCAGCGGGGGCGAGCGAATCAGCGCGGTTGCGCGATTGCCACAGAAACAGTGCACCAACAGCCACGGCTGTAATCGCCGCTGCAGCCGCGATACGCGGAGTCCATCTGCGCCGCGACTCGGTACCAATCGAAGCAAGTACGCGCTCTTGCATGGCAGAGATATCGATTTCGGAGGAGTCGATCGACGCCGCGGCGTCCGAAAGATCAGCGTCAAAATCGGCGCGCAACGACAGATCAAGTTGCTCCGCGCGCTCAACAAGGTGACGGCACTTGCCGCACTCGAGGAGATGGGCATCGACGCGAAAACGCTCGCTGCGCGCGAGTTCGTCGTCGAGATACGCGGAGAGTGCTGCTTTGATTTCGGCGCAAGGCACGCGGTTCGCGCGCGGGTCGTCACGATCATTCGCGCAGGATTCTTCAGGGAATTCGTCACGGGAAACATTCATAGTCAGTACCTCAGCGGGAAGCGTCGCGAAGACGGTTGATGTTGAAATCACTTGGGCGAGATTCTTGCGAGCCGGGTCCTTCATCAAGTTCGCCAAGCAGTGCGAGCCGCGCGCGATTCAAGCGGCTCATCACGGTGCCGATCGGAACACCAAGGTGGTTCGCGATCGCTTCATAGGAAAGGCCTTCGTTCACGCGCAGCATGATCATCGCGCGTTTCTCTGGATCGAGTCGTTCGAGCGCGGACGCAATGCGCGAGACATCTTCGCGGCGTTCGGTCGCGGCTCCTGGAACCTCCGCACGTACATCGCGTGCGCTTCCCGATTCGTCGATGATTGTCCAAGTGCGCTTTTTGCGACGGATCGCGCTAATTGAAAGGTTGGTCACGGTCGATCGCATCCAACTCGAAATTGCAGGCTCACCCGCATCCGGGGGCGAACGCCACAGGCGTACAAACGCCTCTTGAACGAGTTCCTCCGCACGATGTCGGTCGTGACAGATGCCAAACGAGAGCCGAATGAGTCCGGGGGTGAGTCGCTCGATCCAATGCTTGAGAACACGCTCAGTGATCGGAGGTGCAGCACCGCGAGTGACAGCGTTCGAACTCGTGAGTTCGAGCGCTGTGCGGTCATGAGGTTGGCGCGACGGGTCGTTCATGTGTCGTTCATGTGTCGTTCATGTGTCGTTGCTCATTGCGCGGTGCGCGTGTCACGCCCGCCGAGAGGGAAAGGCCAGCGACGGACGAGGCTTCCACGCCCTCGATTCCCGCAATTCGTTCCGTTCCTCAATTCCGCTGCGCCCCGAACAGTGCGGCGTCTTCGGCGGTCGCGAATCCACGCTCGTCGAGTTTCGGGTCGAGGTCGAGGCGTTGTGGAACTTCAAGCGTGCCTGGGAAAGGCGCTCCCTCCGGCCCGAGGAGGCCAAGTGCGAGGGGGAGTTCGCGGCTCCACCAGAGATTCTGCCCGAGAATCACTCCCTTCGGCTCCGCGCCCGCGGCCACGAAGCCGAGCCGTCGCAGGACTCCGGGGTTCCAAGCGATGATGTTTTCTCGGAAGCTAAGCGACGCCGCTGCGTGGCCAGTCGGTGGCACTGCGATGCGGTAGACCTCCTCGTGTGGGTCGCGGACGGTGCAGTTTCGTACGCTCGAGTCTGCACAACTTCCAATGTCGAGGAACCGTTTGGCGCCGCTGCAACGGCTCCCGGTCACCGTGAGAAATCGCACCAGCGGACTCAGCGTGGGCGGCGTCGCTGGCTGGGCATTCTTCGCGTTCGGTGCATCGGGCGCAGCACTGGTTCCGACGCGTGCGACGGCGACCGTTCCGATGGAGAGCGCGGAGTCGATCGGGCCGATCCACTGGACACTCTCCACAAGCGCGCTCGCAACGTGGCCTTCAAATGCGATGCCGCATTTCATAGGCTTGTCGGGTGCTGCGGAGACTTGCACATCGCGAATCGAAACGCTTTCACAGTTTTCAACGTGAATGCCGCTCCCGACGCAATTCTCAATCCGACTGCGTCGAATTCCGAGGTCCGCAACTTCGCGGGCGATGATGCCACTCTCTTCGGCAAGTCCACGCACCCCGATCACGAGGAAATCAGAGATGGCGATGTCGCGACTTCCGAGTGGCGTTGTCGACTCGAGCAGAATTCCTGCACGCCGCGGATTGCGTGTCACAATGCGCTCGATGTGGATGTGGCTGCAATCGGTGAGCTTGATTGCTTCGCGCTCCGCCGCGATTTCTGCGAGAACGCGCGGGCCTGACGAGCGGATCACAATCGGTAGAAGCGGGGAGCCTGACACGCCAGTGAACGCGGCCGCGCGGTGGACGCCCGGTTGAAGGACAATCACATCGCCAGCGACAAGTTTCGGGCCAAGTAGCGCCCAATCTTGTCCAGGCTCAACGGTGTAGGTGGCGGCGCTGCCCGCGCGCGTGAGGGACGCGAGAGCGAGCGTGGCGGCGACAACACGAAGGGCGGCGGCGTGGGCCAAGCGCATCTTCGTATTGTTGCAGCGAAACAGCGTCAAGTCGCGCGGTCGAGTGGGCTTGCGCAGAAGGTTCGCAAGATCGCGGTTCCTGGCGCGAGCTCGACGGAGCCCGGCTCAACAGCTGCCGGTCGCAGTACTGTGGTGCCACACCCAGCGACGAGGGTTCCAGATCCCGCCGCTCCAGAATCGGTGCGCCAACGCGCTTCTCCCGCGAGCGTCATCCACACTTCGGGGATACCCGTCGGTGCAAGCGGAATCGAACTTGCGTGATGCGCATCGATCCACTCGATTGTGAAGAACGCGGAGCGGCAGAGTCGGCGCGTCGAAAGGCCAGCAGCGTCGATGGTCGGTGCTTCGGCGAAGCGGACGAATCCCTTTGTACCGTCGCGTTGACTTGCGCCAAACTTCATGCATGCGCGCGCCGCGTCGAGGTCTAGCGTCCGGCTCGGATCGTTGCGATTCCAATCCCACACTCGGAAAGTGGTGTCGCTTGGCGTTTGCACTTCGGCAGCAAGAATTCCGCCGCCGAGTGCGTGGCAGGTGCCGCTTGGGAGATAGACGCAATCGCCCCGCGAAACCTCAAAACTTTCGATGTGTTCGAGGACGCGCCCGGAGGCGAGCGCTGCGTAGAACTCTTCCGCTGTGATCGACTCGCGGATTCCGCGATAGACGCGGGCGCCGGGGGTTGCCTCGACCACGATCCAGGCCTCGGTCTTGAGGTGCGCTTCGGGATGGAGGCGCACATATGCAGCATCCGGATGTACCTGAAGCGAGAGGTTGTCTGCTGCGTCGAGAAACTTGACGAGTAACGGAAACGCGCCGTCTGGAGCAGGGGTGGCGATCCCGAGGAGGTCCTCGCGATGCGTCTCGCGAAGTTCGCGCATCGTGCGTCCGGCATAAGGGCCACCGACGACACGCGACTGGCCATCAGCGATGGATTCCGGGAGATCAGCGACTTCCCAGGTTTCGCCAACAGGTTGGCCTGAGATCGTCGGCTTACCGTAGTTGCGAAGGCGCGCCGCTCCCCAAGAGCGCGCCTTCGCAATCGGCATGAAACAGAGTGGGGGAAGCAAGTCAGCGCTCTCGTTTTGGCTTCGATCTCGCTGTGACTAGATCGCCATTCCGGTGATCTTCGCCTCGAACACCAACTTCCCGTTCACGATGCCCTGCGTTCGAGAGATAAATCGCCGCGGGGTCGCTTCGATTTCTTCGACGAGGATCAAGAAGGTGTCGCCTGGCACGACTTGGCCACGAAAGCTCGTTTCATCGCAGCGGAGAAAGCCGAGAAATCCAAGCGCGGGAAAGCGCGTTCGGAAGAGCCAGCTGGCGCACTGCGCGGTGGACTCAATCATGAGCACACCCGGGTAAAGGGGCCTGCCTTTGATGTGATGTTCGCACCAGAACTCATCGGAGCGAACATGCTTTGCGCCGACACACTTTCGCATGTCGTCGCTCACCCAAACGATGCGGTCGCACTGGCGCATCGGCCCAGTTTGGGGGAGATAGATGTCGAGCCCAGAGCTATCGCAAATGGTTTGCGACAGGTCGATGGTCGACAGGTCGATGAGGGGAGCACTTGCCACAGCATCGGGCGGGCTTAGGCCTCGCCTTCCTCCGTGCCGCGCATCTCGAGGACCTTGCCACGAATCTGCTGGGCGATGTCCTTGATGTCCTGCATGGACTTGCGGACGCGCGTGCCGGCCGCTTTGTTGCCACCGACGGCCTTCTTCATGTCGTCCTCGACTTCACGGACCTTGGCGCAGAGTTGTTCGTAGAGATCCATCGTCGTCTCCGGTTAGGGGTGGTGCTGGCCCGGGCACCTGCCGAGGGCCGCGATAACGTCCGCTAAGGTAGCGTCAAAGGGGCTTGAAGTGTCTTGACGACACCGAGAACCGCTCTGAATTGCGGATGGGCGGCGTCGCCGAGGATTTCGTAGGCGGCACCAAGCACTCCAGAGGGCACGGCTCCGGCGCGCTCCATGCGGCGAAATGCGGGGGAAATCTGATCAACTCGGCCGGCTGAGATCGCGTCGGTCAAGAGGTAGGGTTGTCGGCCGGCGGCGAGAAGGTCGAGCACGGTTTGTTGGACGCAGACATGCGCTTCGACTCCGCAGACAAGGACATCGTCGCATCGTCGTGCAGCAAGCATTGCCTCGACTTCTGGGGTGTGCGCGCTGAAACGGGTCTTCTCGACCACCTGCGCGTGGGCGCCCGCTGCAATCCGAATCGGAGCAGCGCTGTGCCCGAGGCCTTTGACATATTGCTCGGTGACGATTGCGGGAAGGCCAAGCACCTTCGCAAGTTCAAGGGCTGCAGCGCAGTTTGCGACTACGCGCTCACCATCGAAAATGGTCGGGAGCAATTTTTCTTGCACATCGATGACGAGGAGCGCGGTGCGTTCGAGGGTGAGGCGTGGGATTGGCATGTCGGTTGCTTTCGTGCGCCGCGTATCACACGCGGAGTTCGGCTGTCGCGGAGAGCGTCGCGCGGTAACGCGCGCGGATCGGTTCGACGACGGACACGATGAAGCGATCGGTTTGCTCCGGCGCGCGGCCGACGAAACTCGCCGGATCGAGTGCGCCGTCGAGGTCCACTTTCGCGAAGAACGCATCGCTCTTCAAGCGCGCCATGAGGTCGTTTGCGCGGCCAAAGCGCTTGACTTCTTCGGCGGCCGCCATTGAGTGCACGCGAATCACCTCGTGCGCTTCTTGTCGATCGGCCCCCGCGCGCGTCGCAGCAAGCATGATGTTTTCGCTCGCCATAAACGGCAATTCCATCGCGAGATTCGCGGTCACCGTCGCCTCCCAGACAACGAGGCCTTCGCCAACATTCGAAAGTATGTCGAGCGCACCATCGAGGGCGAGAAACGCCTCAGGGAGTACGAGTCTGCGATTCGACGAGTCATCGAGCGTGCGCTCAAGCCACTGAGTCGCGTGTGTTTGAAGCGGATCGTTGACGAGACCCATCACAAACCGAGACAGGCCACACGCGCGTTCGCAGCGCATCGGATTGCGTTTGTATGCCATCGCCGACGAGCCGATTTGATCCTTCTCGAAGGGCTCTTCGATTTCCTTGCGATTAGCGAGCAGACGGATATCCGTCGCGCACTTGTGCACCGCGGACGCGGCGATCGCAAGCGCAGAGACGATCTGCGCGTCGACAATACGTGGATAGGTTTGCCCACAGACCGCGAGCATGCGATCCTTCGGCCAAGCGAGTTTTTCCGCGAATTTCGCCTCAAGGGCGTCGACCTTCGCCGGATCGCCGTCGAGGAGTCCGAGGTACGACGCCTGCGTTCCGGTCGCTCCGCGCAGTCCACGAAGGCGGAGCACTTGCGCGGCGAATTCAACTTGCTCTAGCGCGATGGCAAAGTCTTGCGCCCACAGCGTGGCGCGTTTACCGACGGTGGTTGGTTGCGCGGGTTGGAAGTGGGTGAAGCCGAGGGTGGGAAGCGCACGGTACATCGATGCGAATGTGCCGAGGCGATCGACGACGCGGGCGAGTTTTGCGGCGATGAGCGCGAGTGCGTCGCGAAGGACGAGGATGTCGGCGTTGCAGACGATGTCCTGGCTTGTCGCGCCGAAGTGAATGATCGCGCGCGCCTCAGGTGCTGCGTCGCCGAGGGTGTGGACGTGTGCCATCACATCGTGTCGAAGTCGCGATTCATGGGCCGCAGCGGCGGCAAAGTCGATGTCGTCGAGATGCGCGCGAATCGCGTCCACTTGCGCGCGCGTCACGGGCATGCCGAGTTCGTGCTGGCTTTCAGCGAGCGCGAGCCAGATGCGTCGCCAAGTGGAGAACTTGCGTTGCTCGCTCCAGAGCGCGCGCATTTCGCGGCTCGCGTTGCGAGATTCAAGCGGAGAGCGGTAGCCGGAGTGTGGGGAGGTATCGCGACTCAAGTGCGTTTCTCAGTAGGAGCAGATGTCTGCGTTTGGGCTGGTTTTTCAGCAGGTTTTTTCTGTCCGACCTTCGGTTCCGCACCCGACCTGATGCGGGCGATGTTTGCGCGATGTTTGAACACGACGAAGGCAGCGATGAGTCCACTCGCGATGAGAAATGGCACCGCCGCCCGCACGCCTTCGAGACCGTTTGCTGTGAGAGCGGAGACGATCACGGAGCACGGTACTGAGACCGCTGCGACCATCGACGCGAGGCTCACCATGCGAAAGAGCGCGAGGACCACCACCCAAATCGTGAGCGCAAGAAGCGCTGGAATTGTGAGGATCGGCCACATCGCAGCGAGCGCACCAAAGCCCGCTGCCACGCCTTTCCCGCCCTTGAATCGGATCCACGGCGAGAGCGTGTGTCCGACGATCGCTGCAGCGGCGACCGCGAGCCAACACCACGCGGTTTGCGGAGAAAAACTTCCTGGCGTCGCGCCGAGCGTGTTGAGCAAGAGCCCCGCGCCGAGCACGGGAATCGCGCCTTTCATGGCGTCGATTAGAAAACACGCGAAGCCCCACCCGCGACCAAGCGTGCGACCGAGATTGGTCGCGCCGTAGCTGCGGCTGCCGACCGAGCCGAGATCGACTCCGCGCGAGCGGGCAAGAAGGTGCGCGGTAGGAAAGCTGCCGACGAGATAGGCGCCGATCGGGAGCACCGCCCAAAGAAACGGCGTCGGATCGTTGGTGGAAACGGTCGGCAGGGTCATGGAGCGCGATGATACGGAAACGAGCGCTTCTGCGAACGAGTGCCGCAATCACTCGCCTTGCCAAAGCGGTGTGCCGTACTTTGCGAGATGCCAACGGCCGGTTGTTCGCCGAATCATGGTTGCGAGCGCGAGCAGAATGGTTGGCGAAAGCGGGGCGGCGAGCTCGATGCGATCGGCAAACATTTGAACCTCAGGCGCGGCGACTCCGTGGTGCTCCGCTGTTTCGAGTGCCGACGCGCGCACCACATCTGCGACGGTCGCCGAGGCGAGCGAAGTTGGGTAGGCGGCGTGAATCGTGAGGCGATGGACTTCCATGTTGGGAATGAACTCGACACGCACGCGCAACGGAAACCTCGCGCAACGGAAACTTCGCGCAACGGAAACTTCGCGTTATCCTCGGTCAAACAGCAAAATCGTCGCCGTGATCAACTGCACGAGCGCAGCGCCAACGCCCCAACGCACAAAGCTCTCGAAGTCGGAGAGATTCAGAAATGCGATCGCGGCGAGCATGATGGCGAGGAGTTGAACTCCCATCGCGGCCAGTCGAATGGCTCCCGTCTCCGCGCGCCGCAGCCGAAGCGCGCGGACCTCGTCTGTCAACTCAGCGAGCGAGCGGCGCAAGCGCTCGCCGCCAGTCTTGGTCGCGGTTGCGCCGCCTGTCGATTTTCCCGCGCGAACCCGCTTCTTTCGCGCGATCCGCGGCGCAGCGACCGTGCCATTATCCCGATTACGAAGCACCAACTCAACCGCTTCAGCGAGTGAAGCCGCGGAGTAGTCGGGAGCGGCTTCAGCAATGCGAGTGCGATCACGGCTCACAAGAATCGTGCGAAGCCCAGCAGCTCGGCCCGCCGCGATATCGCGCGGTGAGTCGCCGACAAGCCACGAGCGTTCGACATCAAGTTCCATGTCCTGCGCGGCTTGCTGCAACATTCCCGGTCGTGGCTTGCGCCAGGGATGCTCGCGCGAATACTCAGCGATTGTCCCCTTCGGATGAAATGGGCAGTAGTAAAAGCGTTCGATGGTGCGCTTCAAGCCTGTTGCGCTGTCGACGAGTTGCGCGACACGCGCATGCACCGAATCGACATCAGCCTCGGTAAATCGGCCGCGCGCAACGCCGCCTTGGTTGGTGGCAACGACGAGGCGGTAGCCAGCATCGCGCAGTCGTCGCAGTGACGCCGGTACTCCGTCAAGAAGCACCACCCGCGACGGATTTCCTGCGTGTTCGTCGTCAGGAACAAGCGTGCCATCGCGGTCGAGAAAGATTGCGGGTTCCATAGGTGAGCACTTGCCGCGCGTGCGGCTCTCTCGGAATGACCGACGGGCGCGAGGCGTGTCGGGGGAGAAATCGGGGTGTCAAGAGCGAAAACCGCGGCAGAGTCATGCCGAGGGGTTCAGTGTAGAGTCGGCCGCGTGGATCTGCGCGGATGGCACGCAGGCCGCGTCGATCGCGCATGTTTGTTCGTCGTGGTGGGCGCGTCATGAGGCACGCCGAAGTCGCGACCTCGTGACGGGCATCTCGCGAGAATGTCGTGCATCTTCCCGCCACACAAGCGCCGCCGGCAATCGGCTACGCTTGCCGCGGTTTCGATCTGTCCCAAACGAGGCTCGTACTCATGCTGACTGCTCCTTTTGACCGAGTCTCCGTTTTTCGTGCTTGCCTTGCGGCGATCCTCCTCTCGTCCGGTGGATGCGCGTCCACGAAGTACGCGTTACCCACGCCTGCGGAGAAGCTCGACTTCCAGTCCGCCACCGACGACAACCTGGCCGCAGCGGCCGCGCTGCCGCTCACCGAGGACGCGATCTACGCCTTTCTTGAGCAGTTCATGACCTCGCACCCTGAGGTCTACGGATCGACCTACTCGCTGGACCCCGCCTTTGCGGGCAAGCAGCTCGCGCCCTACATCTACCGTGCCGCGGGCAAGCTCGTCCGGAAGGATTTGGCCGTGGGCGGTTACAACTACGCCAACCTCCCTTGGTTCACCGAGCCGCTGCGGCGCAAGGTGCCCGTCTGGTCTGACGCATACTTCGATGCTGGCGGCGGCGAGATCATGATGGTGACCTACTCAGCTCCCGTCATCAAAAACGGCCGCGCCATCGGCGTCCTGACCGCCGACTTCGCCCTTCAGGATGAATGACGCTGGTAAGTCGTGTCGGGCGCGGAGGCGATTGGGTGAGTCTGAGCGGGCGCGCGCGTCCGCAAACCGACGCGCGTAGCGGTTGTCTCAGAGCACTTTCTTCAGCAAAGCAGGCTAAGACTTGATTCCGCGCTTCGATTTTGCGTGGATTGATTTACAATTTTGCACCCGTCGTGATCGCTCCATGAAGCTCTTCCCGTCGGCAAGGCACCATGGTGCATGCGTCCCGTTGGAACCACGGAACCCCCGCGTGAAACGACCTTTCGGAGATGAGTCGGAATGATGATTTTGAAGCACGACGGCCGCGTACGCAATTCGACCACGAAGGCCGAACGCTCGATTTCTGCCCGGGCAGCCCTGCTTGGGTTTGCCGCATTGGCATTGGTCGATGCGCCATTCGTTTCGCGAGCGCACGCCGTTCCGCCGCAAGTTCAAGCGGGCAAGCCGTTGCCGGGGCTTACCGCTCTGCAGCAGTTTCGCTTTGACACCGGTCGTATCGCCTACGAAACGCCGCTCGAGGTTGGTGCTGGACTTGGCCCAGGCTTCAATCAATCAAGCTGCGCTGCATGCCACGAAACCCCGCTCGGTGGATGGGGCGCGACGCGTGTCACCCACTTCGGTAACAACTCCGGTGGCGTCTTCGATTTTCTTGAGTCGCTCGGCGGCCCCGTGCTTCAGCGCAATGAGATCTCGACTGCGTGCGAGGAACGCCTTCCGCCTGCGTCGATCGCAAACCATGTACGTGATCGCGTCACACCGAGCGTGCTTGCCTTCGGTCTTGTTGAAGCGATTCCGGATTTTGCGATCCTCGCGCTTGAGGATGCCAACGATGCAAATGGAGACGGTATCTCGGGTCGCGCGCATCTGGTCGTGCCGCTTGAAGATCCGTCAAGCCCGCTGCGTGTTGGCCGCTTTGGTTGGAAGGCACAGATTGCGACGATCCGTAGTTTTTCTGGCGACGCCGCGCGCAATGAGATGGGCCTCACAAATGCCGTGATTCCCTTTGAAACAGCGCCAAATGGTGACTCGGCGCTTCTTGACGATTGCGACACCGTCAACGACATCGAAGATGCGCCCGACAACTTCGGCGCCACATTCATCGACCGCGTCACCGACTTCCAGCGCTACCTCGCGCAGCCGCCGCAGTCGCCGCGCTCCGGAATGGCGGGTGAATCGCTCTTCAACGCGATCGGCTGCGCCAAGTGCCATGTGCGCGAGTTCACAACATCGTCATCTTCAGAACTCGAAGCCATTTTGCGCGGGAAGACCATCCGCCCGTACAGCGACTTCCTCCTGCACGATATGGGCGCTCTTGCCGACGGCATCCCCGACGGCGATGCGCTACCCACTGAGATGCGCACGCCGCCGCTTTGGAATCTCCGCACGCGGCCGGTGCTGCTTCATGACGGCGCAGCGAACGCTCCACTTTTCGCGACACGCGTCGAGAGCGCGATCCTCGCCCACGCGGGCGAAGGCCTCGCCGCACGCAACGCCTACAACGCGCTCAACGCGAGCAATCGCGCGAAGGTGATGGCGTTTCTCGAGTCGCTCGGCCGCGATGATTTCGACGCCGACGGTGACGGGTTCCTCACCAACCTTGACTATGGCATTGTGGTCGCACAGGCCAGCGACCTGGCGGTCTCGCCCGACGAGCCGTGGGCGGTTGCCGATCTCGATCAGGATGGCCGCATCGAGGGAAGCGAGATCGACGGTCTACGCGCGCTGCTCGGGCTTCCCGCCGACTGCAATCAGAACGGTCTCGCCGACTGGTCGGAGATCTCAACCGGTGCCACGACCGACGCGAACGGCAACGGTGTACCTGACGAATGCGATCAATCAAGCTGTACGGCGCGCGTCAAGCGCGTGTCGGGTACGGGCGGCGCGATCCCCGACGCGGGCGGCGGCACGCTGTCGCGCTCGATCGCGGTCACCGCGCCTGCGGGTAACCCCGCGATCCAGTCGATCCGCGTGTCGCTCGACATCGAGCACACGTGGGCGAATGACCTGACGATTACGCTACGCCGCGGCACCGACGTGCCCGTCACGCTCCACTCGGGTTGCGGCACCTTTGATGATCTCGACGGGCGCTACCAGCTTGTTGACGCCGCGTGGGAAGGTGCGCCCGCGCCGCTTGACACGATCTGCCAAGGCACGCGGATCGACAACGGAGGCTCGAACGACGAAGCCCGATTCAGTTTCACTCCCGGCACCTATCGCCCCGCGCAGGGCACGGCGTCGACCGCGTTCCAAATGATGCGCGGCCAGTCAATAGCCGCGACCTGGACGCTCACCATCACCGACGGCCGCCCGAACGACGTGGGCACGCTGGTCGGTTGGTCGCTTGATTTCCGCTACGCCGATCCGGCGCCCGCCGATTGCGACGGTACGGGCGGCCCCGACTGCGCGCAGATCGCCGCGAATCCGTCGCTCGACTGCGATCACGACGGCATCATCGACAGTTGCCAGCCGCTCGCCGGCGATTGCGACGGCGACGGTGTGCGCGATCGCTGTCAACTGGCGCAAGGTGCTGGGTCAGATTGCAACGCAAACAACATCCTTGACGCCTGCGAAGTGGCCTCCGGCACGGCGCGCGACTGCAACGCAAATGGCGTTCCGGACACCTGCGAGCTCGTCGACGGCGACGAAACCGATATCGACTTCGACACCATTCTTGATAGTTGCGAGCGCGCGTTTGGTGACCTTGATCTCGATGGCGGAGTGGGTGCTGCAGACCTCGCGGTCCTCCTCAGCCTCTGGGGGACGCTGCCGCCACCATTTGCCGACTTTGACGGCGATGGCCTTGTCGCAGCCGCCGATCTCGCATTTCTGCTCTCGAAGTGGGGTTCAACACCTCCGTGGATCGTGCCAACGATTACATCGATCTCGCCCTCAGCAGGTTTGGCCGTCGGCGGCACAGCGATCACGATCACTGGTAACAACCTCATTGGTGCAACTTCTGTGGTAATCGGTGGCAACGCGGCCACTGCAATCAATGTGGTGAGCGGGACGACAGTTACAGCGTTGACGCCTGCAGGAACGGTTGGTGCGCGCGATGTATCGGTCATAACCCCACGCGGAACAGCCTTCGCACCCGGCGCGTTTTCGTACCAGTCTGCGCCTTCACCCACGCTCACCTCGGTCAGCCCGAATACGGGCCCGACTGCGGGCGGCACGCCGATCTCGATCACGGGCACGAATCTGACGGGCGCGAGTTCGGTGTCGATCGGCGGCGTGGCGGCGACGAGCGTGTCGGTCGTCAACGCAACGACGGTGACGGCGGTCACTCCCGCGGGGACTTCGGGCGCACAGACGGTGTCAGTCACGACGCCCAGTGGCACGGCGAACCTTGCAAGCGGGTTTATCTATGGCAGCGTGTGGTACACGGTGCTCGAGCAGAACCCCGATCCCGCGATCGTGACGAGCGCGACGCTGCGCAACGCGATCACGGCGACGGGCCACCCGTGGCGCGTGCGCGACAACGGCACGAACATCGAGATGTTGCTGATCCCGCCGGGGACCTTCAACATGGGGTGCTCGCCGTCGAACGCGTCCGCGTGTTTGAGCTCAGAGAGCCCCGTGCACGGGGTCACGCTGACGAGCGCGTTCTACCTCGGCCGCTACGAGATCACGCAGGCGCAATGGACGGCGAAGATGGGGTCAAATCCGTCGTCTTTTCAGCCGCCGACCACGCCTACGGCGGACACCAACCGCCCTGTCGAGAGGGTGTCATGGAACACGATCCAAGGCTTCCTAACGGCGACGGGCATGCGTCTTCCAACCGAAGCTGAGTGGGAGTACGCGTACCGCGCGGGCACGACGACGGCGTTCCACGGCTTTACAGGGTTTCTCAACGGCACGAACGACGACACGCTCCTCGGGAACATCGCGTGGTTCTCGGGTAACAACGGCGCATCGGGAACCACGACCTACGGCACGAAGGCCGTCGGTCAGAAGGCCGCGAACGGTTTCGGCCTGCACGACATGTCGGGCAACGTTTTTGAGTGGGTGAACGACTGGTACTCAAGCACCTACTACGCCTCGAGCCCGTCGACGAATCCGCCCGGGCCGACGACTGGCTCGTCTCGCGTGCTGCGCGGCGGCTCGTGGCTCGGCAGCGCGGACCTCGTGCGTTCCTCCCTCCGCATCATCAACTCGCCGGTCAACACGAGCTACAACGTCGTCGGGTTCCGTGTCGCGAGGGCCCCCCTCGCCGGACAACCACCCACGCTCACCTCGGTCAGCCCGAATACGGGCCCGACTGCGGGCGGCACGGCGATCACGATCACGGGTACGGACTTCACGGGCGCGACCAGCGTCACGATCGACGGCGTGGCGGCGACCAATCTCGTGGTCGTGAGCACCACCTCGATCACCGCCAGCACGCCTGCGGGCACGGCCGGCGCGAACAATGTCGTCGTGACCTCGCCGTCGGGCCAGGGCACGTTGAACAACGGCTTCACCTACTTCGCGGCACCAACGGTCTCGTCGGTCAGCCCGAATACGGGCCCGACTGCGGGCGGCACGGCGATCTCGATCACGGGCACGAATCTGACGGGCGCGAGCTCGGTCACGATCGGCGGCGTGGCGGCGACGAGCGTGTCGGTGGTCAACGCCACGACGGTCACGGCCGTCAC
>CAMDMA010000017.1 GCA_945902075.1 Candidatus Kuenenia stuttgartensis
CGGGAACCAGAAAGAGCAGCACGAGGAAAACTGCACTGAATTGTCGCAAAACCGTCACCCCTGCAAGGGTGACAAAGCACGCAATCAGTCCGATGATTGCGGAGAGATACGTTGCAGCCCTTGTATCGGTCTCTGAACCAAACCATCCCAGTCCAACGGCGATCAAGACGAGCGCAACGCCAAAAAAGCTCGGCCGACGACGTACATACCGAAATCGGGAACGCCTGATCCAGGCTAGATAAGCCGCGACGATCGGCACGATCATGATGTAGCCGTTGTCTTCCCTGCGAACGATCTCGTTGCCGAGCTCCGCCCACGCGGGCGCAAATGCAAGTCCGCTCGCGCCCACGAGTGCAAGCAGCATCCAGAGGTCTTTCGCAGACCAATGTCGTGCGGCCATCATGTCTGCAACCTTTCGTTGGACTCCAGAGATGCGAAGACACGGTCAACCACCAACGCCCCGGGTGGCACGTAGGCACCAGGTGGCACCACGCTTCGCGCCACGACCGCACCCTCACCGACCACCGCGCCGGGAAGAATCGCAGAGTTTGCGACGAGCGCCCCACTTCGAATGTCAGCACCGCGGGCAACGAGCGCCCATCCGGTTACATCGCTTGTGGGATCGATGCGCGCATCGTCGGCGATCATCAACACGCCACTCCGTGCGCGCCGCTCAAGCAACGATAGATACGAGGTCAAATCACCAAGTCGTGACGGCTCTGAAGAGACAAAAAATGGCCGAACCCTTCCGCCTCCTCGAACGATGGCTGGCACAAGCTGTTCCTTGAGGTCGTAGTAGCCGATCGGGGGGATACGTTGAATCGCCGTGTTCGAAAGATGCATGACGCCGCACGGCCTCCCGTCCGCAGCGGCAAGGACCGTCGCTTCAGCGGAAGCGTCAATCCCCGCAAGAAGTGCTTGGCAATCAAAGTCCACGTGTGCAGAACACTCAATGACTAGTAGCCCGCCAACGCTGCCGCCTCGCCCTGACCAACGATCGTCCGTATAGTCGCGGACGATGCCGCCCGCGCCCCGGTGATTATTGCGATCGATCCAAATGTCGATCGGTGATGCGTGATCCAATTCCTCGGCAATACGTTGGTAAAACGAGTATTCGTCCGCATCCGCAATCGCGATACCGACCCGCGGCGCTCGTGGACCAAGGGATACTGTGCGAATCCAACCGCCTAGCTGACTCCGCTGAGCGTCGATCGGCAGCGCCGCCAAGGGCAATCCAAGTGCCTGCGAAAGTGGGGCTGAGCGCCCCAGCCTCATGGAGCCACAAAGAACAAGGACTTCGGTTGTTTCCCCTGCGTTCTTAGCGTTCGTCGTGTTGTGATGCAGCGCTTGCATACTGGTCGTTCTCAAGCTTGTCGGTGCGCTGCGTAGGTCACAGGCAAGTCCCTGTTTCGATGCTCAGCGTCACGAATGGCATGTTCTCCAGACTCCACCCCTTCGCCTCGTTTCTAGATTTCGTGTCGCGTGGATAGCCGGTCATTTGAATCGACAAATCACGAAGGCCATGGGCAGAATCCAAAGTGGAATCCCCTGCACGACTCAATCGCTTTTGATTCACACCTTCCAGCAGGAACACCCTAACTATCGGTCCGGGCGTTCCTTTCCCTTCCCCTTTCATTCGTTTGATTTCACGATTCACAAACCCCGACCCGCGGCGCCTCGGCTTTGATGCTTGCTTCACTTTCGGAAACAAGAACGACCGCAATTTAGACCGTCTCAACGACGCGACCGAGACCCATCCAACTGGATCGCAGCATGGAGGGGGTGCGACTACGTCTTTGCACTGGTCGGGTTCGACGACAACCCCTGAAAAAAAGATTTTCCTTTCACCCAAGAAGTCATTCGTCCTGCTTCAAATCATTGCAATTCTCTTCAGCCGCTCTTGCTGAGCGCGCCGTCAGCAGGATGAATCCACTTCCCTAAAGCCAAATCGAATCGACGGATGATGCGGGCAGGACAACCTACGACTACCGACAGCGGCGGAACATCACGCGTGACAACGCTGTTGGTCCCCACGACACTTCCCGCTCCGATTCGAACCCCACGCAGAATTGCGACACGTTCCCCGATATAGACACCGTCTTCAAGAACCGTCGGTGCAACAACAACTCGTCGGTTCGTCACTACGCAATTCACAGGATCATTGGTGTCATGATCATGATCGGTAATCCAACTGTAAGAGCCGATTCCGCAGTTTGCCCCGATTTCAACAGAGTGTGCCGCCCCAATATGGACGTAAGGAGCAATTCGCGTGTTGTCACCAATTCGGAGTCGACAAGTTCCCTCGCCCACGAAGTGAGCCTCGAGTCGAGCATGTCGGCCGATGAGGACGCCCGCGCCTATCTCGATGCCTGCTCCACCAACCACGTAACTGGGGTAGTCGATCCGAGCTCGTCGACCAAAGGCGCGAAACCTCAGACGGTTGTAAGGCCACCGGAGTAGCCGCCCTAATCGCCGACTCTGCCGACGGATCCAAGATGGTTGGTCCGTGTCCGAGATATGTCGTACCGAGTCTTTATGCGAGATCATGCCCGGGCTACTCCGTAGGGCCTATCGGCCAAAAATCGCAAACCGCTGCTGCGGCATCGCTGAATTTGTCTAGAAATTCCTATCGCCGTTGACCACCGTGGCCGCGCGCATACTTGCGATCAAGCCGAGGGCGGACCGTTGGAACGTCCAACGAACACCACCGTTGGACGCCAGTGAACCCGCAAGCGCTTGGAGGTTCGTCGGTAATTCACGGGAAAACTTCGACCACTCCAACCTTCCGCGCAACCGCTCATACAGCCCTGCCCTCGCCTTCCGGACAAGCCAGTGATTGCCCGCGGCATCGGAGAAAGGAATGCTTAAGTCATCAAACCGATTGAGAATTCGTTCGCGCCAGTCGGACTTGACCGCCTCGTCGAGTTCGATTGCCAAGGTTGCCGCCGCAAGTTGTGCATCGCATAACGGAGCGAAGGTCTGCCTGGGATTGAGTAACCCATACGGACTTGCCGAAATTCCGCGCCGGGTCCAGTGGAAGAGACTGAAGGCACCAAGCGGATTTGGAAGGTGATCAAGCCCGCGCAGCGTTCGCACGAGTTCGTGCCGCACTTCGTCAGCCGACGCAAGCGGAACCCCGGCCATCGCCAACTTGCTGAGGAACTCATCTCCGATTCCCGCCGCATGTTCGATGGTCCAATCCGCAAGTTCATCCGTTGCGCCGGCTCGCCAGAGTGCGATGGCCTCGGGTTTCATGAGTGAGCCTGTCGCAAGGACACCAAGACCCAATCCATCGGTCACCGGCCCGCCAAGTGCTCGGGCTCGCAGCGCGACGCCTAGGAACCAACCATGCTCAAGCGATTCGAAGTTCTGAGCCTGGTGTCGCCAAATCTCGCGCCCCATATCGAACGCCAGAGGTTGGACTCCCTCGATTGTCTCGTCAAGCCGAGCGGCAAGCCGCGCCGCGACAATCGCATCCGAACTTGCCCGAAGTCCACCACCAGTGAGAATCACCCGTGGCCGAAGCCCCATGGAGCGTAACCCAAGCAGGATGAGTCTGGAATCACGCCCTCCACTCAGGGGAACGATCGGCATCTGTCGTGAGGGATAGCGCTCAAGTGCATTTCGAAACAGTTCCAACAACTGAGAATCCGACGGACTTGACTCATTCGGACGCACAGGTCGTGCTCTGCCACTTTGGCCGCTATCCGCATGCGAGATGATCTCACCAGGTTCGAGCCGCCGAATGTCTCGAAAGACCGTGCGATCCCCAAGCGAGAATCCCAGCGTCAACAGAAGCGCAAGCCCAAGAGCATCCACCTCCTCCCCAGGAAGGACCAACGGCATGATGCCCGCGTCAGATGCGGCGACATCCCGACCAGGAACACCCCGACGAGCGTAACGCGGCATGATTCCGAGCGGGTCCGCCCGGACAACGTTGGCTGGGCTCGCAGTCATGGTGCGGACCGTTCGAAGTGCAATTTGTGGGAAGGGCTCATATTGAGTGAGTCTCCCTATCGTGCAAGACAGGTGATTTCGTGCACGAATACTGAGACCGCTGGCAATCACCCCCCCGATATCAATCGCGAACCGATCAGCTGCCCCAAAAAGGCGAGCGCGCGCATTTGACTGCGCGCGCTCGATTCTTTTCCAAGGTGCTTACTCAGTACGTCCACAGCCGATGAGACTCATCGACGCACAGAAGTGACCGTTTACTTACGACGACGGATCAGTCCAACGCCGAGCAGACCAAGGCCAGCGAGGATCGCCGGAGCGCCAATTGGAACCACGACGAGCTGGTCCTGCGCGGTTGGGTTGGTCAAGCCGACGAGATTGTTGCCCATCGATCCGAAGCCACCAATGCCGAGGCTGGCAAGCATCGCGGATGCGTCCGCGAAGGCGGCCGACAGTTCCGTAGCCTGAAATGCACCCTTGGTGAGGTTGAGCTGCGCGACAGCGGCCTCAGCCGTTGCGCCAGTCAGGTTCTCATGGGAGATCTCGTAGATCGCGAGCTGGAAGGCCGAAGCCTCCGCCGCAGTGTCGAGCTGACGGTAGTACCGCTTGTAGAGATCCTGGATGATGGTCGCCTTGATCTCACCCATGTTGCCTGGGCTACCCGGCTCGTCCGGCACGTTCGAAGGCGCAACGACCGCGAAGTTGTAGGTGTTGCCGGCGGTCACGCTCTCGAAGAGTTGAGCGCAGAAAGTGTCGCGCGAAACGCTGTTTGAGTTCACGAAGCTGTGGACGCCACAGTACAGGTTGTAGAACGTCGCCGGTCCACGGCTGTCCCACGAACGCTGATGGTTGTAGGAAACGCGGTTTGTTCCACCAAGACCGTAGCCGGTGAAAGTAAGCGTCATATTTGTCGCCGAAGCGACGCTGGCAACGCTCAAGCCAGCGAGAATGGCAAAACCGATCTTCTTCATCTTTCTAACCTCTATGTAGGAAACACACCTGCCACGCGACCTCCACCACGGAAGCCCCGAGAGTGGAGACACTACAAGAAGTTACGATCTTGTCAACCCTTTCGATGGCTTGTTGGTCAAATTTACGCGTACGAAATATCGAAACCCGGAAGTGTCCTCAGGCCGATATCTCCTATTCGCGGGATATACGAGCCACCAATGTCGCGAATGCCATCCAAATGGATTCTAAGTGAGAAATTACTGCCCAATGACGCACGCTTCGTTGCTGAAGAAACGCAGACTCATTCCGATCTTTGCGGCCCTACTCTGGAACAGCATTGGGGCTGCGGCAGAGCTAGGCTCCGATATCCGACGGTCCGTCTCTACTTCTGGACTTGGCGAACTCGTTTCCTACTCGGTTGTCGATGTTGGGACCGGCCAAACCATCGCTTCCGGAGGCGACTTCACGCTCAGAAAGCCGGCGAGCAACATGAAGTTGCTCACGACTGGTGCGGCGCTCGAATCCCTTGGCCCCGAGTTCAAGTTTCGCACGCAGCTCAAAGTTGATTCCAACTTGGGCCTCGCTCGAATGGTGGTTGCAGGAGGCGGGGATCCGGGGTTTGCGGACCCTGAGTTGCTCGCCCGTATGTCTTTCATCGACGACGCCGGGAAAGCCCGACCGGGGCTCGGTACGCAGGATCTGCTGCAATGGTGGATCGACGCCGCGGTCAAAGCTGGCATCACCCGTGTCGCGGAACTCGTCGTAGACGATCGCGTGTTCGACCGCGTCTGCTACAACCCGGCATGGCCGACCGACCAGCGAACCCGCCCCTACTGCGCTGAGATTTGGGGATTTAATTTCCACGCCAACATGATGTTCGTGCGTGCGCGCACGAGCGACACGAAGGTGGTCATTGATGGACTCGAGCCTTCATTTGACTGGACCATCGCGCGTAACGGGGCCACGGTCGGCCCGGCCAAATCCAAATCAAGTTTCGTTGTCACGCGAAACGCGGAGAGTCATGACCTCGTGGTGAGCGGTCGATTGCCGGCAGGAGCACGCGTCGAACTTGACCTGTCGATTCACAATCCGCCGGCGCTTTTTGGTGAACTGCTTTCGCGTGGCCTCAGAGCCCGCGGTATCACCGTCGATTCGGTTCGGCTCGCAACCGGGGCTGACCCGGCCGCCACGGGCACGGTCCTCGGCGTCATCGAAACCCCTCTCGCTGTGGTACTCGCTCGCGCGAACACCGACAGCAACAACCTTCATGCCGAAGCGCTGCTGAAGCGCCTCGGTGCCGCGCACGCGAATGCTCCGACGGCAATCCCGGGGCCCGGATACATCGGAGGGTCGTGGGAGAATGGAGCATCAGCGCTGCGTGAGAGCCTTGAGCGACGAGTCGGCGCAGATTCCGCGGCGTTTGTCCTTTCCGATGGCTGCGGACTGTCGCACGCCAATCGGGTGACCGCTGCCGGGATGACTGCTTGGTTGCGCTCCTTTGCAGCCGACGACCGACTTGGGTCAGCGTTTCTTGCGAGTCTCGCGATCGCTGGCGAAAACGGCACCGTTCAAAAACGTTTCGCCGAACTCGCCGGGAGTCCGGTCTCCGTGCGATGCAAGACAGGCTACATCAATGGCGTCAGTTGCTTGAGCGGCGTCGTCATCGCTCCAAGTGGCAGAAAAATTGCCTTTAGTGTGCTCACAAACGGCATCGAGAAGATCGGCACTGATCGTCCCAAGAAGCTTCAAGAGGCACTTGTCATGGACATTGTGCGCGCGCTCAGCATTCCAAATGGTCGTCCGTGATATCCGTGCGCGGTACGGGTGTGGCCGCTTTTCAATACGCTGCGCCGTTGGGCTGCTGCCGATGCGCCCATTGATGCTGTAAGCAACCGACGAAAGGAACCGCCCATCGACTCGCAAGCCGTCATCGCGCTCACCTGCGTCTCTGTGACCCTTGCGCTGCTTGTCCGCGGAAAGATCGCAAGCGACATCGTCATGGCTGGCGGGATCGGGCTCCTCGTCCTTAGTGGTGTGCTCGAGCCAAAAGAAGCCTTCTCCGGGCTGGCGAGCTCGTCCATCATCACCATTGCGCTTCTGCTTATTGTGTCTCAGGGTGTCATTGAGACGGGGCTGATTCAGTGGGTTGGGCCCGCGATCTTCGGAAAAACGAAGTCGGTGTTTGTTGGTCAGTTGCGACTCATGATTCCGGTCGCTGCGATCTCCGCATTTATCAATAACACGCCATTGGTCGCGATGTGCATCCCGGTCGTGCACGACTTTGCCAGGCGCACACGGATCGCCCCGGGCAAACTCTTCATTCCACTCGCATATGCCGCGACGCTTGGCGGCGTCTGCTCGCTCATCGGAACCAGCACAAACCTCGTCGTCAACGATATGTGGACGAAATCCGGGCACCCTTCGTTTGGGTTATTCGACGTCGCGCCGGTGGGTATTCCTGTCGCTCTCACGGGAATTGCTTACATCCTGCTCGCGGGACGTTGGCTGCTCCCTGAGAGTGGTCGTACCGAACTCGCGTCGACCGATCCGCGGAGTTACACCGTCGAGATGGTTGTCGCTGGCGCGCCGATCGCCGGAAAGTCGGTGGAGGCCGCAAACCTTCGCGGACTTGAAGGGCTGTATCTCGCGGAGCTCGCGCGTGGCGATGAGATTCTCACTCCCGTCGAACCGGAGACCACACTCCTCACCGGCGATCGCCTCTTCTTCGTGGGCGATGTGAATTCTGTTGTCCAGCTCCAGAGACTGCGCGGGCTCGAACCCGCGACCGACCAGGTGGCCAAGCTCGGGCGCGATCGCTATCGAAGATTTCTTGTTGAGGCGGTCGTATCGGACACTAGCCCTCTTCTCGGGAAGACGATTCGTGAATCGCGATTTCGTAATGTCTACGGCGCGGTCGTCATCGCGATTTCGCGCAACGGAGCGCGGATCAGTAACGTCAAACTCGGCACCGTCGTACTGCGAGAAGGTGACGTGTTACTCCTCGAAACAAAAGAGGCCTTCCTCGCCGGGTTCGGTGAGTCGCGTGATTTTCTCCTCGTACGACGTCTCGAGGACTCCGCACCAGTGCAGCATGAACGTGCGCCGATTGCGGGTGCAATTCTTGTTGGCGTGATTGCAATTGCGACGATCCGTCCGTTCGGGTTCGACATGTTTCACGCCGCATTCGCGGGTGCGGCGCTGATGATTGCGACCCGCTGCTGTACCGGCGCCCAGGCGAGACGCGCGCTCAACGCGCGCATGATCTTCGTGATCGCAGGATCCATCGCGCTAGGTCTAGCTCTCGATAAAACGGGGGTTGCATCCTTCTTCGCAGAACAGCTGATCGGCTTGAGTGGCGGCCACTTACTTGCGACGATCGCAGCGCTCTACTTCGCAACCTTTGTGCTCACGGAACTTCTCTCGAATGCGACTGCTGCGGCGTTGATGTTCCCGATCGCAATCGGCGCAGCGCAATCCGCGGGTTTCGATCCGCGTTACGCCGCCATCATCACCATGATCGGAGCAAGTGCAAGTTTCTCAACGCCGATCGGGTACCAGACGAACCTGATGGTTCAAGCTCCGGGGGGCTACAAGTTCACAGACTTTATGCGGATCGGAATTCCACTCGGCATTCTCTCCGGCATCGTCGCAGTCCTGGCAATTTGGATTTTGGCTGCCGGAACTTCGCCGACCGGCTGATCACGCGAGACATTTCATGCAACAAGAATTCCTCCCCGTCATGATCCACGCAGTCGAGCACGCCGCACAGGCGACTCGCTTCGTTCACACATCGTTTGTGGTCGACGGTGTGTCGAAAGACGACAAGAGTCCCGTGACCATCGCGGACTGGGCCAGTCAAGCTGTTGTGTCGCTGCTACTCGGGCGTCATACAACGACAGCGGCATTCCCACTCGTCGGCGAAGAAGAAGCTGCCGCGCTCCGCGCTCCTGAAAACGCGGAGTTGCGCTGTGATGTGGTTGCTGCGGTTTCGCATGCGATTGGAGCGACGAGCGAGCACGAGTGCCTTGATGCGATCGACCGCGGCCGCGGAATTGCGACTGGAAGATTCTTCACGCTTGATCCCGTGGACGGAACCAAAGGCTTTTTACGAAGACAGCAGTACGCGATTTCGCTGGCGCTCATTGAGGATGGCCGTGTGACCTCCGGGGTGGTGGGATGCCCAAATCTTCCGGAGCAGAATGCGAACTACGACTCTGCTGATCCAATCGGCTGCATCGGTTTTGCCGCGAAGCATGGAGGCGCGTTCCTCCTCAGCGCGGATGGCGCGCATCGTCGCATCACCATCGCGCCTTGGTCGGCGGGGCAGCCGGTTCGTGCCTGCGAGTCGGTCGAAAGCGCGCACTCAAAGCAGGATCTCTCCGCTGAACTTCTCGCTGAACTCGGAAGCCCCGGAGTACCTGCACGTCTTGATAGCCAAGCCAAATACCTCGTTGTCGCTCGAGGTGGCGCTGACGCGTATCTGCGCCTACCGACGAAGAAAGACTACCGCGAGAAAATCTGGGATCACGCCGCGGGGGCATTGATTGCGATGGAGGCTGGTGCGCGCGTCTGCGATGTGGACGGAAAAGATCTCGACTTTCGCCATGGTCGAGAACTCCGCGAAAATCGCGGTGTTTTCGCCGGTCACCCCGATGCGGTCGCGCTGTTGGTTGAGGCGTTTGCACGCCGCTCGGATGGGTGAGCTCCAACCGTCAGCCTTGCGTGTGCACCACACTCCGGTCGCGGAGTAGTGTGACGACCGCTGCGGCGGATGCATCGGGATTCGAGAGGTGCGACTGAATCACAAGTTCCGGTGAAGTCGGTCGTTCATACGCCTGATGGATGCCTGTGAAGTCCTTGATCTCGCCCGCTCGTGCCCGGCGGTAGAGCCCCTTCGGATCGCGCGACTCAGCAACCTCCAGCGGAACATCCACCAACACTTCGAGAAATGGAATCCCCCACTCATCGTGGAGTGCTCTGACCGCGTCGCGATCAGCGCGAAACGGGCTCACAAGGCTTGCGAGGACGATCACGCCGGCATCGGCAAGAATTCGGCAGACTTCCCCGGTACGACGCACGTTCTCTGTGCGATCCTCCGCGGAGAAACCGAGATTGCGATTGAGCCCATGCCGAAGATTGTCGCCATCGACCCGATAGCAGAGCCGCCCGATACCGAGCAGGCTCGCTTCGACACCGACTGCGATCGTGCTCTTGCCAGAGCCCGAGAGGCCAGTGAACCAAACCGTCGCACCGGACTGTCCAAGGAGCCGCTCGCGGTCCGCGCGTCCGACCGTTCCACCGTGCCAAACGACATTTGAAGATTTTTTATCCATGGTCATGCTCGCCGCGCGGGGACAACGCACCGTCAACCGATACCCTATCGACCCTTGGAATGCCGCGCATGGAAGAAACCAGACTTACACACCTGAAGGAACTTGAGGCGGAAAGCATCCAGATTTTCCGTGAGGTCGTCGCGAGTTTCGATCGTCCGGTGATGCTTTATTCAATCGGCAAGGACTCCGCAGTCTTGCTGCACCTCGCGCGGAAGGCGTTCTACCCGGCGAATCCGCCCTTTCCGTTGCTCCATGTTGACACTGGATGGAAGTTCCGAGAGATGTATCGGTTGCGCGACGAGTATGTTGCGAAGGAACTCGGGCTCGAACTCCTTGTCCACATCAATCCTGAGGGTCTTGCCGCAGGAATTGGGCCAATTTCGCATGGATCGCGAAAGCACACCGATGTGATGAAGACGCAGGGGCTCAAGCAAGCACTTGATAAATATGGTTTTGATGCGGCCTTCGGCGGTGCGCGCCGAGACGAAGAAAAGTCGCGCGCGAAAGAGCGGATCTTTAGTTTCCGCGACCGCCAGCATCGGTGGGATCCGCGGAGCCAGCGACCTGAGCTTTGGAACATCTTCAACACTGAGGTCAACCGCGTTCCCGGCCAGTTAGGCGAGTCGATCCGCGTGTTCCCGCTGTCGAACTGGACTGAACTCGACGTTTGGCAATACATCTGGCTTGAAAACATCCGCATTGTGCCGCTCTACTTTGCTGCGCCGCGGCCGGTGGTGTATCGCCACGGCGTACCGATCATGGTCGACGACGATCGCCTCCCGCTCGAGCCGGGCGAGACGCCGGAGATGAAAGTCATTCGCTTCCGCACGCTCGGCTGCTATCCGCTCTCGGGCGCGATTGAGTCGAGTGCCGCGACGCTCCCCGAAATCATCAAGGAAATGCTGCAGGCCCGCCAGAGCGAACGTCAAGGTCGCGTCATCGACCACGACGCCAGTGGCAGCATGGAAGAGAAGAAGAAGGAAGGCTACTTCTGATGCGTGCGGATTCAAACGCTGCCGAGCAGGAGATGATCGAGCGAGACATCGAGGCGTACCTCGGTCGTCACGAAACGAAGGAGCTCCTCCGCTTTTTGACCTGTGGCTCCGTCGATGATGGCAAGAGCACACTCATCGGCCGGCTGCTGCACGACACGCACATGATCCACGAGGACACCCTCGCGGCGGCAGAACGTGACTCAAAATCAATGGGCACGCAGGCCGGCGAACTTGACCTCGCATTGCTGGTTGATGGACTCAAGAGTGAGCGCGAGCAGGGAATCACGATTGACGTTGCCTACCGCTATTTCACGACCGCGGCGCGCAAGTACATCATCGCTGACACCCCGGGCCACGAGCAATTCACGCGCAACATGGCCACTGGTGCTAGCACCTGTGACCTCGCGATTCTTCTCGTTGACGCGCGTCACGGAGTTGCGGTGCAAACGCGTCGGCACTCATTTATCACCAGTCTTCTCGGTATTCGCGAGATTGTGGTCGCCATCAATAAGATGGATCTCGTCGGTCACGCGCAGGAGCGCTTCGAAGAGATCATGCACGACTACTCGGCGTTTGCGTCGAAGTTGCCAGCGCGCAACATGCGCTTCATTCCGATGTCGGCACTCAATGGCGACAACGTCGTTCACCGCAGCACTGCGATGCCCTGGTATGACGGGCCAACGCTCCTCGAACACCTCGACACCGTGCCGCTTGCAGGTCGCCGCAACATGGTCGACTTTCGATTTCCCGTGCAATGGGTGAATCGACCAAACCTTGATTTCCGCGGATTCACTGGAACAATCGCGGGTGGATGCGTGAAGCCGGGTGATCGCGTGATGGTGCTGCCGTCGCGAAAAACTTCGTCTATCTCGCGCATCGTGACCTTCGACGGTGACCTCGCGCAAGCGACGCCGCCTCTCTCTGTCACGCTCACACTTGCGGACGAAATCGACTGCTCGCGCGGCGACATGCTCGTACACCCCGGGAATGAACCGCATGTCTCGCAAGATGTGCACGCAATGATCGTCTGGATGGACGACGTTGCTCCGCTGGTTCCCGGCAAGGAGTATCTGCTCAAGCATGGGACGAACAAGACTCCTGCATCCATCACATCGATTGCCCATCGCATCGATGTGAATACGCTTGAACGCTCGACGAGCCCTGCCCTCGCGCTCAATGACATCGGCCAGGTCGCGATCCGAACGAGCCGACCATTGGTGTACGACGCGTACACCCGAAATCGGCAGACCGGCGCGTTTGTACTCATTGATCGCCTTACCAACGCAACGGCCGGCGCTGGAATGCTGCTCGATCCGTCGGATGTTGGCGAAGGACATTGGAAGGACGCTCCGCAGGGCGGCCACCTCGCGCCTTCAGGCCGCGTCATCACCACAGAGGAACGCGAAAAACGGCTTGGACAGCGGCCGTTCACGCTGCTCTTCACCGGTCTCTCCGGTTGCGGAAAGACTGAGATTGCCCGTGCGGTTGAGCGCCGACTCTTTGATCTCGGGCGCTTTGCGGCGGTGATCGATGGACCAGCTCTCCGGTCAGGGATGAGTCGCGACCTTGGTTTCTCGAAGGTCGACCGTTCGGAGAATCTCCGACGAGGCATGGAGCTCGCAAAGACACTTAATGAACTCGGCCTCGTCGTACTCGCCAGTTTTACCGCGCCAGATTCGAGCGTACGAATTCGCGCAAGGGAACTTGTTGGCTCCGATCGTTTTGCGGTTGTGCATGTTTCGACCCCGCTCGAGGCGTGTCGACGCCGCGACCCAGTCGGCCTCTATCGCGACGCCGCAAGCGGAGCGGTCAAAGACGTCCCCGGCGTGGACTTTGAGTACGAAGCCCCGACGGATGCGGAGATCACAATTCCGTTTCATGAGCTCGGAACTCCGGACGCTGCAATCCGAACTGCGGTCGAGCGCGTGCTGACCTTCATCGAGTCGCGCGGCGTGATGGTGAAGTGAGCCTCTACTCTTTCACCACCCGCATCGCGATGAGATCTTGAACATCGACGAGACCAACGGGCTTGCCTTCTCGGTCAACGACAGGAATCTCGTCGAGACGCTTCTCTTGCACGAGTTGAACAGCGTCGCGTACCAGCGAGTCGACGGTGAGTGTTGTTGGATGGCGCGTCATGACGCCCGCGATTGGGGCGTCGAGGACGGAGAGAGTTCCACCGTTCACATGACGCCTGAGATCGCCGTCTGTGAAGATGCCGCTGAGCCGACCGCCGCGATCAACAAGCACTATCGCGCCAGCGCGGCGACCTTCGCCGCCAGCTCGCAAAGCTTCGCGCACCGTGCTTGTATCCGGCACCGCTGCGAGGTTGTGGCCCACACGAAACCGCAGCACCTCTGTCACCGGCCGAAGTCCAGCACCAAGCATGCCACCTGGGTGATGCTTATGAAAGTCATCCTTGCCGAAATCACGCCGCTGCGCGAGTGCGAGCGCAATCGCGTCGCCGACGGCGAGGGTCAGCGTCGTCGATGCCGTCGGCGCGAGTTGGAGCGGACATGCCTCGGTGATGTCACCCAGATCGATATGCACGCTGCACGCACGCGCGAGACTTGATTTGACTTTGCCCGACATTCCAACAGTCGGAATGCCGTCCATCTTGAGAATGGACGCGAGTGCAACGACCTCCTGCGTCTCGCCGGACCAACTGAGGAGGAGCACGATGTCGTCGCTGCGAATCGAACCGAGATCGCCGTGAACCGCCTCCGCCGGGTGCACGAAATGGGAAGGCTGACCGAGGCTCGAAAGACTCGCTGAGATCTTGGCACCGATGAGCCCAGACTTTCCCATACCACTGACAACGACGTGTCCCTTGCAAGACTCCAGCAGGTCAAGCGCGGCGTGGAGTCCGAGGTCTTCGCCTCCCGCGACGCGTGAACCAAACTTCGAGACTGCAGCGGCCTCTGTCTCGAGCACTTCCCTCAGAAAATCCCGCTCGTTCGTACGAATGTGTGGGTCGCGAGACGCGGTTGCCGGCGCGGAGTCAGCCATGGGGCAAGTGTACGTTCGATACGAAACCGTCGCGCGTGGTAGATTGCATCCGATGTCGCAGAACGACTGGCTCGTGCGTCTGCCCGTTTTTCAGGGCCCCCTCGACCTCCTGCTCTTCCTTGTGAGGCGCGCGGAGGTTGATATCCACGATATTCCGATTCATACGCTCACCGATCACTACCTTGAGTATGTGCGTCGGCTTTCAACGGTCGATATTGATCTTGCGGGCGAGTTTCTCGTGATGGCTGCCACGCTTGTCGAGATCAAGTCCCGCTCGCTCGCGCCCGTTCAGGTGACGGATGATGGTGATCCCAATGCACCTTCCACGCCAGGTGAAGATCCGCGCGCTGAGCTCATCCGACAGTTGCTGGCCTATCAGAAGTTCCGCACTGCTGCGGAGGTACTCGATGCGCGGCGTCGCGATTTTGCAGAGCGTGCACCAGCGCGTGTGCGGCCAGGTTCAATAGAAACGGCTGAGATCGACGGAGACACAGAGACCGAGTTTTTAGAACCTGAGGATTTCGAGCTTGAAGATCTCCACCTCGGCGATCTCTACGCTGCATTTGAGCGTATCGCGGCGTCCATTGATCTCACCCGCGTTGGCGACCACATGGTTGAGTACGACGATACGCCGATCTCATTGCATCAGGAGGATCTGGTCGATCGACTCGGACGCACAAGCGAGCATCGGTTGACCCTCGGAAGCGTCTTCGATGGACGAACGCACAGCGAGCGAATCGGCCTGTTTCTCGCGTTACTTGAACTTGTTCGACAAGGACGCGTGCACGTGAAGCAAGATGACCTCGATGATCAGATCGAAATCACGCTCTCCGTCGAGCGCGGCCCGGATGCGCCGTTTGCTGCAGCAGACTGAGCAATGTGCATGCAACGTTCCGAAGAATCATGCACATTCGCGCATGGTGACCGGCGCCAAATCACTGCGACGAATCCATCTCGCACTTGACGCTGGTTCAAGCGTGATCCGTAAGTGTTCGCGGTAATGCTCGAGCTCTTGAATCGAAAACGACTCGAGCCATTGGTGCTCGGCGGACGGATTGAGTTCACGAATTTCGTCGATGATCCGGTTCTTCTGCGGCACGGCAATAGTCTCCTGAAGAAGGAGAATCGGCCGTCACCCCGGAGTCGCTTGAAATGTGGATGCGCTGCGGACTTTCCGTCCGCTTAGCGTCCGGAAAGTAGTTCCGTAAGTTTGCGCTTGAGAAGTGCCACTCGGAGCAGGCTTCGAACACGCGTGAGCAGTTCAAGTTTGTTTACCGGCTTCGTGAGAAAGTCGTCGGTCCCGCTTTCAACCGCGCGCTCGTGATCGCCAACTTCGTGAAGGGCAGTCACCATGATGACCACCATGTCGCGCGTCGCTGGATCACTCTTCACCTTTCGGCAGACTTCAAATCCAGACATTCGCGGCATCATCACATCGAGCAACACGAGATCGGGGCGATCTTTCTGAATCGACTCTATGGCCTCAAGCCCGTCACGGGCCGTGGAGAGTTTGCAGGGAAGCGACTCGAGGTAGGCGAGCATGAGTTCAAGATTCTGCTGATTGTCGTCTACAAGCAGAATCTTGGCGTTTGAGAGGTCCGTGAGCGCGGCTTCATCAATCGTGGGCTGGGTCGCACCGGTCATTCCCGCAGTCTAGCAGACGACGCAAAATGCTTGCGGCGCGAAGCCCCGGCCAAAAGACGTTGGTCCAAAAGTGTTGGTCAAAAGAGCGTCGGCGGAAAAGCGCTGGATAAAAGTACTGCATAAAAGCTGCGGCCGCAGACCTCCCTACAGTCCGAGCGCGCGCACAGCGAGGTCGACTGGATGCAGGGCCTCACGGGCCGTCCCGTCGTGAATCTGATGCCGACAACTGGTCCCCGGCGCGCACACGACGGCCTCAGGGGCTGCCCGAACTGCCGGAAACAACCGCTCCTCACCGATCGCCATCGAGAGGTCGTAACGGCGATCGATGTAACCAAAACTCCCTGCCATTCCGCAACAGCCAGTATCGATCACGGAAAGGTCCTTGCCAAAGATTCGGCGGAGGAATCGCGCGGATGTCTCGCTCCCCCACAATGCTTTCTGATGGCAGTGCCCATGGAGGAGCACTGCATCGGCTTGTGGCGGAATTGCTGGTCGCGCAGGATGCTCGTCCCACGCACGATCAAGGAATTCCTCAACGAGTGCTGTTCGTTTGGCAAGCGCCTCGCGACGGACGCGTATCTCAGGCCCCGCACCCAGCGGAAGAAGTTCAAGCCAATCGTCGCGCAAGGCGCTCGCGCAACTTGGCTCGAGCACGAGCACCGCCTCCGCCTTCGTCGACTCAAGCAGCATGTCGAGCGCCGTCGCGGCACGGGCGATCTCGTCACGAGCCTCCGCAAGGAGACCGGTTGAAATGAGACTGCGTCCGCAACAACCAACATCGGCGAGTACGACGCGATAGCCAAAGGCTTCAAGCAGCGTTACTGCAGCGCGACCTATTGCAGGTTCGTTGTACGCGGAGAAGCAGTCACCGAAGAGGATCACCGTACGCGTGGCGGTATGTGGATCGCGACGACGGAACCAATTGAAGAGCGATGCGCCGAAGGCAGGGATTGAGCGGCGTGGATCAACGCCGAGAACTGCGTGAGCCAGTTTCTTCGCCAACGGCGTTTGATTCACCAGATTCGCAATCACAGCGAACCGCGATCCAATCGCATTGAGGCGCCGGACGTGTCCAAACACACGCGCTGAGATCGGAGCTCCCTCGCGTGCGTATCGCTGCGCGGTGTATTCGGCCTTCAATTTCGAAATGTCGACGTTTGATGGACACTCAGTCTTACACGCCTTACAGGAGAGGCACAAATCAAGCGTCTCCATTGTGTCCGGATCGTTCCAGCGATCTTTAGACAGCTGGCCGCTGACGGCGAGTCGAAGCGCGTTCCCGCGACCGCGCGTCGAATGTCGCTCGTCGCGAAGCGCACGGTAGGAAGGACACATTGATGTCCCACCGGAGATGCGGCGACAGAGCCCCGCACCATTACATGACTCAACCGCGTGCTCAAAGCCCTCTTCGCGCGTGTACGTGAAGTAGCTCGTGACTGCGGGCGGATGATCCTCATGGCCGTGCGCAGTCACACGAAGATTCTCAATGATGCGCTCAGCCGGACCAGTCTCGACGATATTGCCAGGATTGAGGAGGTTGCGTGGATCAAATGCGCGCTTGACCGCTCGCAACGCGTCGCAAATCGTTTCACCGAAATATCGACCAAGGAGCGGCGATCGCACGCGACCGTCGCCATGCTCACCGGAGAGTGCGCCACCATAGCGCGCCACGAGATCAGCGATGTCGGAAGCGATTGCGACCATCAATGCACGGTCACTTGGATCATGAATGGCTACGAGCGGCCGAATATGCAGGCAGCCCACAGACGCATGCGCGTAGTACGCAGCCGTGGTGCCGTGGCGCGTCACAATCGCGCGGAAATCCTCGACGAAATCCGGAAGCTTCGCGGGATCAACCGCGGTGTCTTCGACGAAGGTAAACGGCTTGCGTATCCCAGGAACGCCATGAAGGAGCGGCTCACCAGCTTTGCGGAGTTTCCATGCCTTGAGCCTCTCCGATGCACCAATGTAGGTCGAGATCGAGCCACTGGGCACTGCGGCGCGAAGTGCGTCGAATCGCGCAGGCAACGCATCCACGTCATCGGCGAAGTACTCAACGTACAGCACTGCGCCAAGGAGGCCGGATGTTGGCTTGGGCATCAGTTCAACATACTGCCGGTACTCCGTATTCCGCCGCGCGACATCGATCACGACATCGTCGACGAGTTCGACTGCAGCAGGTTTCGTCGCGAGAATCGCCGCAAGATTTGCAAGTGAGTCGCGCACACTTGCGAAGCCAAGGATCGCAAGCCCACGCTCACGCGGCTTCGGAACAAGCGAAAGTTCCGCGCGAAGCGTCGTTGCAAGCGTTCCTTCGCTCCCGCAGACGAGATGCGCGAGGTTGACACGATCAAACGTACCGGGAGTTGAACGCTCGATTTGCTCGAGCAAAATGTCGAGCGAGTACCCATCGACGTGGCGCAAAATCCGGGGAAAGCGGGCGCGAATCTCCGTTGCAATCGGGAGGACGATCTGCGCCAACCGCTCGACGAGTTCACGCTGCACGGGATCGCGATCGCAACTCCCCTCTTCGAGCCGATGCACCGAACCATCCGCGAACGCGACCTCGAGTGCTACAAGATTTTCGACCGTCCGTCCGTAGAGAATCGAGTGCGCGCCTGCCGAGTTGTTACCCACCATTCCACCGATCGTGGCGTGCGAACTGGTCGCCACATCGGGACCAAACAGAAGCCCGTGCGGCGCCAATGCTTCGTTGAGTTGGTCGAGCGTGACACCGGGCTCGACCACCGCGCGCCGCGCGTCCACGTCTATGGAGACAATTGCCCGGCAATACTGGGAAAAGTCGACGACAACAGCCTCGTTCACGCTCTGCCCTGCAAGCGCCGTTCCTGAACCGCGCGGCAGTGTGGGCACGCCTTCTTGGGCTAGGAACGCGACGACGCGGGCACCGTCCGAAACAGAGTGCGGTACCACAACGCCAATCGGCTCGACCTGATAGATGCTCGCATCAGTTGCATACAACAAACGGTCATGACGACCAAAGCGAATGTCGGCTGCCGCCACTCCTCGCATCGCAGTTGAGATGCGTAGCCTCAACGCGTCAAGCGCATCGCCATGCGCAACGAGCGGAAGACTTGCGGACTGCGTGCGGACTCCGACAGCAACATCAGACATGGAGGAAGGATAGTGCGCAGCCTACTTCGATGCAGCCGGGGCAGCGGGCGCATCGCGCTTTGGGCAGAGTTGCTCGAGCTTCTCGCGCAGCTCCTGTTGCGACCGCGGCGAACTACCAACCCATACTCCGGCGATCTTGCCGTCCGGGCCGACAAGAAAGGTCGTTGGAAATGCGCGAACGAGCCAACGCCGCGAGGCCATGGAATCAAGGTCAAGCACTCCCGGCAAAGAGGACACACCTCGCTTCTTCAAGACTTCGGCGATGCGCAACTCACGCTCTTCTCGCGATCCCTGCTCGCCCGTGTTAACGAGCATCACATCGGCGCGACCTTCGAACTCCGTCGCGAGTTTGGCCAACTCAGGCAATGCACCGATACACGGCCCGCACCACGTGGCCCAGAAGTCGACAACAACGGGCCGGGGCCGTGCCGCCGCAAGCGACCAGTCCCCACCCCCTCCAACGCGCGGGAGCACAAGTTCGGGTGCGGGATCACCGGCTTTCAAGGCCTCAACGCTCTTATCTTCGATGGCTTCTTTCCGACGATCTATCAGCGCTGCAAGACCATCGACTTTCTGCCGACTCGATACATCCAACGCAAAATCAGCGTCCGTTGGTTCAACCTTCGGAATCGACGACTTCGAGGCGACCTTCCAAATGAGTTCGGACCCGGGCTCAACATTCGGCCCGCTTCTGAGTACGCCGCGCGCGAATTCAACGACGTTGGTATCGGGATCAAAGGAGAGCCGCAATTCCTCCGATCCATCGTCACTCGCGAGCACGAGCACGTCGTAGACCTGACCGTCGGTCTCTTCTGTGTCAACGCGAATCGGAACCACGTTTGGAATCTGTGGCATGAGTTGCATACAGACCTCAAGTGGGTCGTCCTCACCGAGGGCCAGCGCCAACTCTGGAAAAGGCAACGCCTGGAACGCGTTGAACAGTTGGTAATACGGTGAACCGTTGTCCGAAATCTCAAGGTAAGTCAGCGCGTTGCTCTCGTGGGTGGCGACGATCTTGCCACCAGCAATCAGCAGCGCGTAGTCGCGAAGTTTGATCTGCGCCCGTCGGTCGGAGGCAAAGCGGAACGAGGCACTGACGGTGGCACCATCCGCCTCTTGGTCACCCTTACGCGCCGCGGGTGTCGCCTTCGTCGCGACGTCGACACCACGCGCAGATCGATAGGTCGCGATGATCGCTTTCAGCGAGGCCTCCGCGCGTTCACGATCTGCCTGCACATCCGCGATGGCGAGGACGACTGCAGGTTCAGTCGCCCCCTGTTGTTCCTGAGCGTGAAGCGTTCGAGGTGCGACGAAGACAAGCGCGGCAATCAGGATTCGATACATGTCAACCTCCAGCCCCACTGTACGCGCAGCACCAACACTTCAAAAGCACGATCGCGCGCGGAAGTCCACGCGCGATCGTGCGATTATTGAGAAAGTTCCCGCGATTCAGCCGGCCTTCGGTGCGAGCGCCTTCTCGCACTCCGCCTTCAGGTCGTCGATGATCTTGGCTGGGTTCTGCGGATCGATGCCCTGATGCACAGCTGCAATCTTGCCGTCCGGCCCGATGACGACGGTCGCAGGAATACCCTGGAAACCGTACGCCTTGATCGTCGCGTCGTCCATGTCGACAAGGCAACCCATCACAAAGCCTTGCTTGGTCCAGTACTCAGTGACTGCCTTCACGCGCTCTTCGCCCTTCTTCTGCTCAAGCGTGTTGATGCCGTAGACCTCAATCGCCTTGCCAGATTCCTTCGCCCACTTGGCGAACTCGCTGACGTGCGGGAGGCCACGCTTGCACGGACCACACCACTCAGCCCAGAAATCAACAACAACGACCTTGCCCTTGAGATCAGCCAGGCTCACGGTCTTGCCCTCAAGGTTGGCGAGCGCGAAGGCAGGCGCATCGGTACCAACTTCGAGCGCCTGCGGAGCGAGATCCTCAAGCGACTTCACGCTCTTCTTGCCAGTCTCGTCAAAAGTAATCGGTGCGGCAAGCGCATCAGCAACCGCTGGGGTCATCGTGATGGTGAGCGGGATGAGGAATCCTTCCGGAGCTCCCGGAGGAGCCATGTTGAGCTTCGCGCCGCTGAGCAGATTCGTCTTTGGATCGATGGTGAAGACCGCGATGCTTGCGCCTTCGCCGGTGAGCAGCACGCTGCCAGTGTCCGCGTCGAAACCAGCGAGCTTTGCCGCTGGCATCATCGCGCCGGCGAGCTCCACGGCAACATCTTTCGCCTCGCCTGGCTCAAGAACCCAGCGCGGAAGCGGCAGGTTGAAACCACCGAGTTCCTTCTCGAGCGTCTTCAACATCGTGCCGTCGATCGGATAGGAGACGAACTTTTCTGGAGCGTCTGCGCTGAGGATGTAGACCTTGCCGTTGGCGGCAACGATGGAGTTCGAACCCATATCGATGCGCGCACCCGCAGCATCGCGGGTGATCGTCATCGCCTGCTCCTGCTTCTGCCCCATCATGTCAACGATGATGGTCACGGTATCTGAGTATGTCTTCGCATCGCGATACGCGAGCGCTGTCTTCTTCAGCATCTCTTCCGCAGACTTGATCATCTCCGGGGTCTTCTTATCATCGGTGAATGCGCCTGCGATATCGGGTGCCTTTGGCATCTCGAACTGTGGCATTTCCTGACCGCCTGCAGCCGGCGTTGGGATCGCACCCTCTTGGGCGAGCGCAGTTCCGCTGACAGTAAGACTGGAAGCGACGAGGCCGGAAACGACGATCGCGCGCGCGAGCGAAACGGACATGGTCATGGGGATCTCCAGATTTGGCGTCGGGACGCCGGCCGTGAAGGGCGGCCAGCGAAGCCATCCCCCGCACGCGAACGACGCTCACTCAGGATGCGTCGACTCGTCGAGCGGCCCTACCCTCACCGCATCCGAGCGGCCGGGGCAGGCACGAAGGAGCGATTCTACCCTCTCCCCCGTGACAGGATCGCGTGCGAGCGGCGCGATTTCTGCGAGAGGAAGAAGGACGAACGCCCGCTCCCGAAACCGCGGGTGCGGCAGTTCAAGGTCGGCCTCAAGCACCGTGTATTCCCCGAAAATCACGAGGTCAAGGTCGATTGTCCGTGCGGTCCAACGAGTTGCTCCACGCTCGCGGCCGAGATCGCGCTCGATCACCAGCAGTACTGCAAGGAGTTCCCGCGGTCCGAGTCGCGTCGCGACTGCAATCACCGCGTTGAGGTACCGGGGCTGGTCAGGTGGACCGACGGGCGCGGTGTCGTACACACCTGATTGCGCGACAACCTGAATCTCCGGATGACGCGCGAGTTGGGCGACCGCCGCACGCAGCGTCAAGAGCCGCTCCCCGAGATTCGCGCCAAGCGCGATATACGCCGTCTCATGGACAGGGTTGGACACGGACTGCCTCCGCCTCACTCCAAAGGAGCGCCTTTGTGGGAACCCCAAGAAGTGTAAATCGCGCACAGGCAAGCGCGAGCCGCGCAGTGCGACTCCGGATCGTTGCACGATCACCAGGGAAATGAAAGCGACGCGAAAAAATGCCAGTGCCACGCTGGGCGAGTGCGACGTACACCGTGCCCACAGGTTTGTCCTGGCTACCGCCGCCCGGGCCAGCGATACCCGTCGTCGCCAGCGCAAGGTCAGAACCCGCACGACGGAGCGCACCGTGCGCCATCGCCATCGCCGCTTCGTGACTCACTGCACCGAATGCAGCAATCAAGCCAGGGTCAACGCCGAGATCCTCCACTTTCCGCCGATTCTCGTAAGCAATAAATCCGCCGCGATACCAAGCACTCGCTCCGGCCACCTCAGTCATCATCGCGCCGAGGAGTCCTCCAGTACAGCTTTCCGCTGTCGCGAGCGTGTGACCACGCGTTTGAAGCATTTCGCCAACGACAGACGCAAGCGTTTCACCGTCCCGTGCGAAAACAATGTCGCCAACGCGCGCGCGACAGAGTTCGACGGTCGCGTCGAGTTGGCGGCGCGCCTCCGCGGGAGTACCCGTCGCGCGAATACGGATCGAAACCACACCATCACTCGCGGTGGTTCCCACCGAAGGCTCGCGATCGCGCGCCATGAGTTCGCCGAGTTGCTCACCGATTGCGCTCTCACCGAGTCCAATCGTGTGCAGGGCAGTCGTCAGCACAACGCGCGACGCATCACGAAGCTCAGGCGCAACGCAGCCGTCAAACATCGGCCGCATCTCGTTTGGCGGCCCCGGTAAGCAGAAAATGGTGCAACCATTTGCAAGTTGTGCAGCGAGTCCGGGTGCAGTGCCATTCGGGTTCGGGAGCAACCTCGCCGACCGCGGGCGCATCGCTTGCCGAAGGTTCGACTCGGGCATCGGTCTCCCGCGCCGCTCAAACCAACTGCGCAAATGCTCGATTCCAATGGGGTCCTCTTCGAGCATCGTGCCCGGATCGATCAGATCACGCAGCGCATCACGCGTGAGATCGTCGCGAGTCGGCCCGAGCCCGCCAGTCACAACCACGGCATCATGCGTAGAACTCAGTTCACCGAGTGCCGCTGCAAGCCGAGCGCAATCGTCTGCGATGGTCCGGCGCTCGCCAGGCATGCGGCCGATCGCCTGAAGCGCGCGCGCGATCCACGAGGCGTTTGTGTCCTCGATCTGTCCGAGCACGAGTTCATCACCAACCGACAAGACCGCAACGCGCGCGAGTGTCAACGCGTACTCCTCATGGCGGCGATTTTCTCAAACTGCTCGGTGTAGAACTCGCCGAATCTGCGTCGAAGTTCATCCGTCGGCGACGCACCCTCAGGCCACAGTGCAGCGTCCTTCCACTTCGCTTTGAGAAATCCATCCTTCACTGCAGCACGCCCCTCTCGGCTCGCGATGTCATGCGTTGATCCCTGAGGACCTTCGATGATGGGCATCGCATCGAACTCCAACAACATCGACTTCAGTTGAGGATCGGTCACGTCATCTGCTGTCACCAACGCCCGATCGACCGGGTAAGAGGGGTGGGTTCGAATCGCACGCCACGCTGCGACAAGTTCGTCACGACGATCGGCGCACATTGCGCTGAAGAGCGGCGCGATGAAGTTTCGCGCGTTTTTGTCGGGATTTTCGACTGCACTTGCGAGCGTAAATGGATCAATGTCGTCGATAAACTCGCTGCGGTGAGTGGCGATGAATGAGCGCCGAACCGGCATACGACGAAGTTCGAATTCAACTGGTCCAAGTTCACCAACTGCGCGCTCTTTCGCTCGAAACTGCCAGAGCGCCTGACCTTCGTCTGACAGCGCGAATCGAATGAATCGCTCCGCTGTCTCGCGATTGGGAGCGTTCGCGAGGAGCGCGATCGGATCTGGATCGATCACTGTCTGACCCTTCGGATCGATGTAGCCAAGCCGATCAGGGTCGCCAGCATCGCTGATGGCCTGCGCTTGGTACCGACCGTAAAAATCGATACAGGGTCCTGCTGCGCTGTCGCCAGAGGAAACATCGAGCGGCACCTTGGGCGCACTCGACGCAACACTGCGGGAGTTCGCCGCCATACGCAAGATAATCTGCCAACCACGCTGCCAGCCGAGGCGCTGGATGATCGCCTCAAGCGCGGTTGTCACGGACCCAGACTGCGCCGGGTTGACCAGTGTGACCGCACCCGCGAGCCGCGCGTCGGCGAGATCGGCCCACTCGCGCGGCTCTGCAAGCCCAAGTCGAAGAAGTTCATCGCGGTTGTAGACAATGCCAAATCCGGAGAGCGCGACACCAAACCAGTAACCATCCGGGTCGTACAGCGTGTTGTCGCCAATGACATTCAATCCGTAGGTCTCGGCCAGCCAAGTCGGATCGAACGATGCCTTTTCGAGAATGCGGCCCACGCGCTTCGTCGGACCCTCGTCCACCGCGATCTCACGCTTCAATTGCCCATATTCGTAGCTGCCGCCGCCGAAGACGAGATCAGCATTTCCGCCGATCGATCGCCCCTCACGAAGTGCAGCCTCAGCGTTCGCCTCGAGAATCCTGCGAATCTCGCTCGTCCCACCCGGCGTGTTCCAAATGACTTGCGCCGGTTCGCCAAAGGTGCGTTGGTGCCAAACTGCGAAACCGCGGCCAAACTCCGAGCGGATTTGCTCATTGTGTGGGGTGTAGATGATGGCACGTCGATCGGCCGCAGCCCCACCGTCACCCCCGCGCGCAAGCAGCACAGGAAGCGCAGCGAGGACGACCAAGATCATCGGGAAGACAAGGCTGTTGCTTTTAAGCTTCATGCAAATCTCGACCTCACGCTTCAATCTGTTGCCTCGGGGTGTCCGCGCGAAATCGAACGGATTTCGTCGGCAAATACGCGTGCAGCATCACGGATCGCGACTTGCCAAGCGCCGCCAGAAGTCGACTTGGGATAAAGAACCGAACGACTTGCGGTGATCAGCGCTCCGCAATTTTCAGCAGTGAAGCACGCACGCACGTCGTCGGCAGTTCCACCCTGCGCTCCGTAGCCGGGCACAAGAAAGATCGTGTGGGGCATGCGCGCTCGCAGAGCTGAGATTTCCGAACGCTTTGTCGCACCGACGACTGCGCCCAGTTGCGAGAATCCACGCGCACCAACCGACGCGCGACCGAGTTGGTCGACAAGTTCAGCGACACACTCTGCGACCGACTCGCCGCGCGCGAGAACCTGAGCCTGCAGCGCATCACCGGACGGGTTACTCGTGCGGACAAGAGCGAATGCGCCGTGGCCCTCGCTGAGGAACGGAAGAACACCATCCGCACCCAGGTACGCGCTTATCGTCGTCCAGTGTGCGCCGGCTGCACGCGCGCTTGCTGCGTAATGCTCGGCAGAGATTCCAATATCACCACGTTTGAAATCGAGAACGACTACAAGTCCACTCGCGCGCGCGCGCGCAAGCACGCGCCACATTGCGGCATAGCCCTCCGGACCATAGCGCTCGAAGCAAGCCGCCTGGACTTTCACAGCTGCAGTTTCGAGCCGCACCGCATCGATGACTTCGCACGAGAATAGTTCAATTGCGCGCGCGCACGCGGCAACATCGCGCGTGTCGCTCGGGAGGAGTTCCTGAGGCAATCGATCGACAACCGGATCTAGCCCGACGCATGTTGCGGAACCGATCGATGCGATGCGCTCGACGAGAAGGTCCCCGGCGTGTGCAACCGAGAGAGAGCGACCCGTCGACGACGATTGATCCGAAACTCTGGTTGTGGACGATGCGCTCATGGGGGCGCGATTGTACGGGCGACACTACGCAGTCTGCGGCGGCTTTCCAAGCGTTTCACAGAGTCCGCGAAGGTACGGCCATGTGTAAATGCCGGTGTCATGACCATCGCTGAACCGAATGCGGATTGCGTAATGACCGATGGGCTCGACCGCCTCGACTCTGAGTGGCCCGGACCCACCCGAGGCTGGCAACACCGTGAAGGGATTGCGCGCCATCTCAGCGCGCAGTTCGCGCGCATCCGCTGAGGGTGAGTTACGTCGTAAAACGGGCACCTCAAGAAAGTATGTCGCTCCATCAGTCCACGCGATGGTCAGTCCTCGGTCGCGGTCAAGGTCGAGATGCGTGGGGCGCGGATCAAGCTGCGGAGGCTGCATGCGGCCATGCTACGCTCGACGGTGATGCCTGTGGCCGACTTCCGCCGTCTCACCCTCGATGAGCTGCTTCCAAATCCCTGGAGCACGGAGCGATCTCTCTTCGCGATCGCGCATCGCGTCCGCGTCGATGAAACGAGCCTACTTGTTCCCCATGCGAACAACGTGGTCATTCTCTCGTGGATCGACCTTGTCGCAGAGCAGCACGGAGATGCTGCGGGCGCATCGCGAAGCGAGCTCTTCGCCGCGGGAAAGATGTGGTTTGTCGCGCGCCACGAAATCGACTACCTCGGTGAGAGTTTCGCAGGCGACGAGGTCATCATTGCAACGTGGATCGAAACACTCGGGCGTACGAGCCTCCGACGCGCAACCCGGATCGCATCCGCGCGTGACGGCCACGAGCTTGTCCGCGCAACAAGTCGGTGGGCGCTTGTCGACCTCACGACGCGAAGGCCGACCGCCATCCCGGATGCGGTGCGCGCGGCGCTCGCCGGAGAGTGATCATCACCCGTGCCGAAGGCATGAGCCAAAGAAAAACCCCGTTCGATCAGTGTTCTGAGCGGACGGGGCGGAGGGGAGAAAGATGACTGTGTAGATGGCCGAAGATCGGCGCCTTGCCATCGCGAACTCGGTAACCCGACTACTGCGCGGAGGCTTCTCTCGAAATGATTCCCAACCTTTGCACGCAGGAGGAGTCGTAAACAACTTGACTCAACTTGCCGCTTTTGAAGGAGAACTCCTTCCGTGAAAATGTTGTTCGGCCAAGCATGCGGTTGATCCGTAGTTTTTTTAAAAATCATCAGCTTCGCGCCTCGCCGACCACGTAGAGCGCCGCCTTCCTACCCGCCAGCTCCGGCCTCCGCTACCCTCATTTCATGTTGCTCACCGCCCTTTCTGCTCTTCTTTTTGCAACCGTCCCCCCGCCCTTTGAGCGCGGCCAGGATGGGGCCGCTGCAGACGGACAAATCGTTTCGCAGGCAACCACGAGAAAAAAACAAATCGTCGCGATCGTTCCCGATCGCACCACCGGTCGCGACTGGGGCCTTCGGTACTTGCGAGAGGCGGTTGACGACTTCAACCGCGCCGAGCCGGATGCCGTCTTTTGTGTTGGCGATCTCGTTCAGGGCTACACCCGAGATCACGCGCGCATGGAGCGCGAACGGAAAGACTTTCTCGATATCGTCGGAAATCTCACCATGCCGTTTTACCCGACCCCGGGAAACCATGATGTCGTGAGTGGCGAGCGCAGTACGAGTGATCGTCGCTTTGCCGACGAGTACCGAACGCTGTTTGGCCCGCTTTACTACGCGGTCGAGCTTGAGTTCGCGAGTTTCGTCATCCTCAACACAGAGGATGGTGAAGGACGCATCGCGCCAGGTTTCTCTGACGCGCAACTCAGCTGGCTCGACGACACGCTCGAGCGACTTGCGCTGCGAAATCGGCCGATGATTTTGCTTTTCCATCGTCCACTTTGGGATCACGCGGCGACCCGTTGGTCAGAGCGCGTGCAACCCATTCTTGTCAAGCATGGCGTCGACTACGTGATTGCTGGCCACTATCACGCGTTACAGTCGCTGCCTCCGCGCGATGGCATTCCGTATCTGCTCCTTGGAACGTGCGGCGGAGCCAATGATCAACATCCGCTCGCAGGTCACCTCCAACACATCACCTTTGTTGTGATCGACGAAAACGGCACGATCGAGCCTTACCACCAGATCGCGGGTTGCACACTGCCCGTTGACTGGATCACCAAGGAGGACCAAGATCGCGCCTACAAGTTGAAAGGCTCGCGCGATGCGGTAACGCTCCGCGGCGCAGTAGTTGATCCACTTGGGAAGCCCAGCGCGTCGACCATCGATGTTGTGTTGAAGAACCCGCTCGACCGCGATGTGGAGTTTCGGATGTATCCCACCGCCGCGCCAGAACCCTTGCGCGTTGTCGATCGCGTGGACGGCAGCGAAATTGAGCGTGTGTGGACGAGTCGGACTCCAATCGACATCGCCAACGCATGGACCACTGACTTCGCCTCACCGTTTCGGCTTGAGTTTCCGCTTGAACCGATCACGCTCGCAGCGGGAGAGTCTCGAACGGTGAAAATCTCGGTCACATGTCCCGCACAAGTCGCGCCTCCACTTCCCGCCCCGTTTGACGTGGTTGCGACCTACTCCGACTCAAAAGGAAGACGGGTGCCAATCGTGTTGCGTCAGCGAGTGCCGCTCGCGCGCACCGTACTGCTCGCACCAAGCATCGCATCTGCCACGGAGTTCCCAGTCGCGGTATGGACATGGTCGGAGTACGACACATCCGAAGCAAATGCTTCCGTCCGTGTCGCCCATGTTGCAGCACCGGAGTTGTTCGAGATTGATATCGCGGTTCCCGATCTCACTTTTTCTGGGGACGCCAAATCGGAAAACAGTCGTCAAACACTCGACGATCCCCTCGGCGATGCTGTTCGTGTCGTGCTCGGCGAGGGGCCGGAAGCACGGGAATACCTCGTGACTTTTGACGAGCAATCGATGTCGCCTTTGGTTCGCACGCTTTCGCCGGATCGCAAGTCGCTCGTCCCGGCAGAGGCCGTTCGCGCGACACTCGTGCGTGCCGAGCGCATGTGGCACCTCAGTCTCATCGTGGGAGCCGGTGCCCTTCCGGAGGGCGCGCGGCTTGACGGGCTCCCAATCAATATCGGGGTCGCCGACAATGACGAGACCTACCACACCCAGTGGCGATGGGTCGCACCTCGCTCGCTGCCCGCGCGCCTCAAGCCGACAAAGTGAGCGGAAGACACGACCCAGCCCTTCAACCCCGCCCGTCAACCCAGCCCGTTAACCCGGCGAGGCCAACCCCACATCCATCGGCGCACAGTCACTTGACCCGCGCGGTGTTCTATCGTTCAATAACAGAGGCGTCTAATCTGAGACTTTGAAGTTCACCACGCCATTCTCCCGATTACCCGTTACGCGACGAGACCGGTTGCCGTGACAACCGACCAACTCCCGCTGAATCATGTCAGAAAGGACCAAACTCATGAAGACTTTTATCGCACTCGGATTCGTGTGCTCCTGCGCACTTCTCGGCGGTTGCGGCGACGACGGCCCGGTGGTTGAGGCCGACCAGATCCGTCCCCCAGCTGCAGAAACCGTTGCGCCCCCCGGATCCACCGTCAAGATCGGTTCAAACGAAGTCGGCAACGCCCCTGCGAAGCCGAAAGCGGAGTAAACCGCGGCCGCAGAAGCTGAACACTTGACCAACAAGCAACTCGCGAGAGTTTCGACACGCCGCACTGCGGCGTGTCGTTTTTTTGTCCCTTTGGCATAGACGGAGAACCCATCCGGCTTTTCACCACGAAATACATCCGAAAACTGAACTCGCGGTTGGATCGGACGGATGAACGTGGTGTGAAGGGCAACGTGTCTCGGAACGCGCAACCGCGTACACCCGGACGAGCCCAACACCCCTAAATGCAGGCCATCCACCCGCCGCTGCTCTGGATTTCTGATCCAGACAGCGGTTTTTTTGGCGATTGCCCTCGCAGACGACTCTCACTTCACAGGGCTCCCGTGATGGGTCAGCGCCCCTCCATGATGTCCCGAAGGATTCCAAGCCCCTTTGCGAGCACTTCCTCTTTCGCGGCAAACGACAGTCGGAAATGTGTGTCGCGGGTGGAAAACACTTTGCCAGGAATCACAAGCACGCTGCGCTCGATCGCCTTCTCGACGAACTGGGTACCGGTCATGCCGAGTGCCTTCGGAACTTCAACGAACGAGTAAAAGGCGCCACCCGGTCGCGTGACCGTAGCGACTCCATCGAACGCTTCCAAGACCGAGTCACGCCGCTTTTCAAAGCGGTCAACCCATGGCTGCATATCGACTTCGTATGCGTGCGCGGCGGCATACTGCGCCATGCTCGGCGCACAGACGTAGGTGTACTGCTGGAGCTTCGCGATCGACTGCACAATATCGTGCGGTCCCGCGACGTAGCCAAGACGCCAACCGGTGCAGCCGTAGGTCTTGCCGAATCCACGGATGAGCAAGCAGTCCTTTGAGAACTGTGCAGGCGTTGGAAACCGACCACCTTCGCGGAATTCGCTAAAGGTGAACTCGTCGTAAATCTCATCTGAGATGAGGAGAATGTTTCGCGCGCGGCACAGGTCGACGATGTCCGCGAGTTCGCGCGAGGTCAGCACTACACCCGTCGGGTTCCCTGGACTATTCAACAGCACGGTCTTCGTCCGAGGAGTGATGAGCGGCTCAATGCGCTCTGCGGTCATACGAAAATCTGGGTAGGTATCGCAGAGCACAATCTTTCCGCCGGTGAGTGCCGAGAGCTGCGGGTACATGACAAAGTATGGATCGGGAACGATCGCCTCGTCGCCAGCATCGAGAAGGCACATCATGCCGAGCACAAGCGCGCCGCTCGTACCGCTGGTGACGATTGCCGAAAGCCCGTCCTTCGGATCGTGTGTCCAACCCACTTCGCTCTCGAGACGCTGCCAAATCGCGTGCAGGAGTTCGGGACAGCCCTGTGTCTGCGTGTACCCGTTTCGGTTTTCCTCGATTGCCTTGATCGCCGCACGCTTGAGCACATCGGGGACTGGAAAATCCGGCTGGCCAATGGAGAGGTTGATCGGATCCTTCAGATGCGCGGCGAGGTCAAAGACTCTTCGGATACCGCTCGCGTCGATCGACTGGGCGCGCCGGGAGAGGATCTTGGAGACATCAAGGCGTGTGGCGGCGGGCAAGGCGTGGGTCATTGGCTGCTTGGGTTTAGAGCGATATGCGATGAAAGACAACGCCCCCGAAATTTTCAGGGGCGTTGCAGTATGCCATATCGGGGAGATTTGGGTTCGGGTCTGCGGCCCAGCGATGGCCTCACACACCAATTGATTCGTGATCAATCAAGGCCCAATGGGCACTGGCGAGGAGACCCGCCGAGCGCTTCCCAGATCCGAGATATCGTTTACTTCTTACCGGCAGGCTTCTTCTCGCCCTTCTTGTCACCCTTGGCTGGAGTTGCGGCAGCCGCGGCCGGATCCTTCTTGGGCTTCTTGCCGGTGGTCACTTTGATGCTCAGAACCTTCGGAAGTCCGAGCGGCGAAGTCTTGCCGCCGACAAAGGCCTCTGACTCGGTCAACTTCGAGACGCGCTCGTCGCGGGTGAGCACGTTGCGATGCTGATTGAGTGCGCCGGACTTGGTCTTGAGACTGTTGTGGATGCCCATGGGAGTTCGTTCGTTGAAAGTTCGTTTGCTTGAAACGGTGATTGACTCGATGCCAGATTTGGTCACGCAGAGAAAGGGAACTGACCCTTTGCATGCTTGAGCATGCTTCGCCCATCTTGATGAGTTAGCCCTTTTTGAAGAGCTTGTGATACCTGTCGCCGAAGTCGCTGTTTCCGGGACCAGACGCCTTCCAAAGGACGCCGACCTGGCGAATGCGCTCTTCGAGCTGCTTGATGACCGGGCCGCTGCGTTCGGACAACTCAAAACCAGGCAGCACGGTCACTTCGCGAAGCCGACCATTGTGATCGGGAACCACGTACGCGTCAAGGCCTCGCTCGCGGCAGAAGGCGACCAAACGCACCGCATTGGGCTCGAGCGTGGAGGCAAGGACGAAATAATGGAGGCCCTGCTGCCTTGGATCGACACCATCGGCAGCTTTTGGAAGGGCCAAGGTGGTGCTTGTCGAGGCCGTGACTGAAGGAACCAACTCGGCGGTGGTGGGTGCTGCGACGGGAGAGTTCTCAGACACGCGCGCCGCATCAGACCCGGCGTTGAGCGGGAGATTTTGCCCGGAAGGTGATTCGAGAGTTTCATCGCGTCCCCCGCGACGAGCTCCCAGCACATACGCAGCCGAGAGCGCAGCGATGACGGCGGCGATGACAACCACCCACACCAACAATGTACGCAGGTGCGCAGTCTCGAACAGCGCATTGCGCCGCGGCGCGGTCCGCGCACGGCCTTCGCCCTCGCGCGCGCTTCCGAGTAATTCATAAAGGGCAGGTCCGCCTCGTCGCGCCATCTTGGTTCTCGTTGGGTCCTTCCCACGGTTGAGACTGCGACTGTAGCAGGGCACGGCGGTGGATCAGGCCGTCGCGGTCATATCCCCGCGGAAATCCAACGAGCAAGCGAGCGCTCCAGACCTTCGCGAGGGTTTGCCCACTGTCGCGCGTCGAAGATTGGAACCCCAGAAAAACGGCCTGAATGACGAGCAATCTCCAATGAAACCTTGAGGGCCATCACATCGAGACGAGATTCATGGGGCTCGAGAATCGGACCGCGCATTCCGCTTCGGAGGAGGTCGACGACGCGAACGCCACCGAGAATGCCACTCGACCCGGATGCAAGTCGAGACACCACATCCTCTGGGCGCGCTCCCTCGGCAAGCACTGCGGCACAGTCGATGCACGGGAAAAATGGGCGCTCGAGTGGGTACTCAGATTGTTTGTCGGCAGCCGTCTCCGGAAGTGCACTGCCGATCGGCACAAGGATGGCCACGCCGAGCTTGCTCGCCTCTGCCGCCAACGCACCGCGCACATCGCTCGCGGTCGCCGCTGGGAAAGGCACAACGATCGGAGCGAGTCCGAGGTCGGCCGCAAATCGGAGCGTTGCGAGCACTGCCTCGACCGCGCGCCCGACGAGGGCTGGATCGGTGAAGTGGCCTGGTGGAATGAAGAGATCGATTCCGGAACAGCAAAGCTCAAGTCGTGCGAGTGTCGCCCGGAGGTCGCGACGCGCGGAGTCCGATTGGTCGCGCGGCCGCATCGCCGGATCGGTCGCTGAGAGTTGCACAGCGGCGAAGCCCGCAGCAGAGGCCCACGCCAGCGCCTCTCGTAACGGCAGCGGCTCCGCGGCGGTTGCCAGCGGTCCGACAGTCGCTGACATTCGGGGGCGCGGGTCATCGGATCGAAGCTCGTGCACAGATCGCGCCATGGAAGATGAGTGTATCGGGATTGCTGATCGTCGATCCGCGTTGGTGCGCAGTCCTTACCATGGACCGATGCCGCGGATTTTCGCTCTCGTCTTTCTCGTCTTGATTGCGTGCTGGTTCGCACTTGCGCTCGCTGGTGGTGTGGCCGCCGCTGCGATCTTTCCCGCAGCGCGCGAGCTCGAGCTGTCGCTTGCTGGCTATGAAGAGTTCATTGCACTTCGACCAACGGAGGGTCGAATGCTCGTCGCAGGATTTCTCGCGGAGAGCGTCTTCAGTTTCTCAAACGGCATTCGGTTGGTCGTCGCGCCACTCTCAGTCGTTGCCTTTCTTGCTCTTGGCTCGATGGGCGGACGAACCGGACTCTTGAGCCTCCGTGGTCTCGCGATCGCAGTCGCCTCTCTCACACTCATGGGTGGTGTGCTGTGGGTCCAACCAGAATTCAGCGCGCGCGATCGGGAGTATCGCGCTGCCGCGAGGGCGGGTGACGTCGATGCAGCCGAGGCACTCAAGTCGGGCGTTGATCTAGCGCATGGGCGCGCGTCGACCTTCGCATCGATCGAAGCAATCGCGCTTCTCGTAGCCATCGCCGCGAGTGCTGGTTCCGGCCGTCGCATCGGGCGAGGCGATTCGGGCACGACCTCGGTCCCGGTTGGCTGGGGTTCGCGCCGTGGCTAACCCAAAGCGCAAACCGCTTGGACGAAAATCCGCCGCGCAGCGTGCGCGTGCAAGCGAACTTCTTGCCGCACTCAAGTCGCGCTTTCCAGATGCGCATTGCGAACTCAACTGGAACACGCCGTTTGAGTTACTCATCGCAACAATTCTCTCCGCCCAGTGCACGGATGTTGCTGTCAATCGCGCGACGCCCGGACTTTTCGCTCGATTTCCCACCGTCGCGGATCTCGCGCGCGCGACCCCAGCCGAAATCGAACCACACATTCGCTCGATTGGCCTGTTTCGTAGTAAGGCCCGCGCCATCAATGAGACAGCAAAGCTCCTCCTCGAACGGTTCGGCGGCGAAGTTCCCCGGACGATGAATGAACTTCTCCTCCTGCGCGGCGTCGCCCGAAAGACAGCGAATGTGGTGCTCGGAAACTGCTTTGGCATCAATGAGGGCGTCGTGGTTGACACTCATGTTGCCCGGCTTTCCCGCCGCTTTGGGCTCAGCCGCGCCTCGAGCGCTGAAGCGATTGAGCGCGACCTCATGGGGCTCTTTCCTCGCGAGGATTGGTGCATCCTCTCGCACCTCCTGATTTTCCAAGGGCGTCGCGCATGCAAAGCGCGCGGAGGAGGCTGCGCGACTGATGCAATCTGTCAGCGCTTTTGTAGCGAGGCCAAGGTCGCCGCGACGGCTGCCAACAAGCGCACCAAAAAGTCGTCAGATTCCCGAGGAAAGAAAGTGGCGCAATCGAGTGCGGCATGCCGATAATTGCGAGTCGCCCGGCGCCGCCGCGCGACCGACATTCCGCTTCAACATCGCATGGAGAGCGATCAGCGTGAGCACACCATCCTTCGGCATCGACGCAGCCCGCTCGCCTCTTTCCCCACACGCGCAACGCGAGAGCAGGAAACGAGAGAGCATGAACTTTGAAGGCCTTCGCGTGCACTTCATTGGAATCGGCGGTTGCGGAATGAGCGGCCTCGCGCTCCTCCTTAAGAACCGCGGTGCAGTCATCACAGGGTCCGACCAGTCGGATGGAGATGCAATCGCGCGACTTGATCAAGCCGGGATTCCCGTGCGCGTCGGTCCGTCCATGCAGTCGCTCCCAGACGGCACGCAACTTGTGGTTTCGTCCGCAGCGATTCGAGGCGATCATCCTGAGATTCGAGCGGCAAACGCCAAGGCCATCGAGTCGATGAGTTACGCGGAAGCGCTTGGGCTTGCACAACTCGGGAGTTGCGCTGTCTCAATCGCGGGAACGCACGGGAAAAGTACAACGACTGCAATGACCTCGTGGGTGGGGATCCGCTGCGGGCTTGATCCCAGCGTCATCGTCGGTGCGACCTGTGATCAGATTGGCGGAGGATCGCGCACAGGTGCTGCGACAATTCCCGTAGGCTCGCGTGCGGGGCAGCCGGGCGTTCTCGTCTGCGAGGCCTGCGAGTTCAATCGATCGTTCCATCACCATCGCCCAACGATTGGGCTGGTCAACAACATCGAAGAGGACCATCTCGACTACTACGCGTCGCTTGCCGAAATCATCGAGAGTTTCCGTGACTTCGCCCGCATTCTTCCTTCGGCAGCGCAGGGCGGAAAGCTTCTCATTGCCGAAGATGGCGCACATCGTCGCGAGGTCACAGCTGGACTCGATTGTGAGGTTGCGACCTTCGGATTTTCGCCAGAGTCTGACTTCCAAGTCATCTATGACGCTGCAGTCAATCGCGTTGGCGTGCTCTGGCGCGGACACTGGCTCGCCAGTTGGACCAACCGCATGCCCGGGAGCCACAACGCGCTCAATAGTGCAGCCGCTGCAATCATCAACAACTGGCTTGGCGCAGATTGGGATGAGATCGCCGTTGCACTTGAAGAGTTTGGGGGGCTGGACCGACGCAGCCAAAAGCTCGGTGAACGTACGCTTGCGCACGGCGCGAACATCGCGGTGTTCGACGACTACGGGCACCATCCAACCGAGTGCGAGAAGACGCTCAAGGCTCTGCGCGCTGCTGAGCAGCCGCGTCGCCTTATCTGCGTGTTCGAGCCCCACCAGCACAGCCGCACACGCTTTCTGCTCGATCAGTTTGCCTCGTGTTTCGCGCAGGCGGACGAAGTGATTGTTCCGCACATTTACTTCGTGCGCGACAGTGAGGTAGAGAAAACACGGGTTTCCGCGCAGGATCTCGTGGATCGGCTCGAAGCGAAGGGAACGAAGTCTTTGCACCTCGGGTCGTTCGATGACATCGTGGACTACCTTGAGTCGAACTGTCGCGACGGCGATCTTGTCGTCACGATGGGCGCGGGGCCGGTGAACAAGATTGCAAAGGATTTCCTCCGACGTGGCGGTACGCAGTCGCGTTTGGTGCGCCGCGGCGGCGCGTCGCCGGGCGAGTCTCATTCTGAGGCGGTGGCATGATCGTGGCAAGTCCTTCGAGTTTGTACTCCGATCTCGATGTGCGCGTCGAACTTGATGCACCGCTTGCGGCGCAGACTTGGTTTGGCATTGGAGGTCGCGCAGACATTTTGATTCATCCTCAATCGGTGCAGGCACTCGAAACGCTGACGCGCCGATGTCGACGTGATGGCATTCCGTTGCGTGTACTCGGCTCAGGCGCAAATTTGCTTGTCGATGACGACGGGGTCGATGGCGTTGTGTTGAAACTTGATGCACCCGTCTTTCAAGCCGTCGAGTTCAACGCCAGTGGACGCATCGAAAGGATGCGCGCGTTTGGCGGCGCGTCCATGGAGAAGCTTGTGCTTGAGTGCTCTCGACGAGGGATCCGCGGTCTTGAGCAAATGGCTGGAATTCCTGCGTCCGTCGGTGGCGCGGTGCGCATGAATGCTGGTGGAAAATTCGGCGCGATTGGTGATGTCGTAGACGCTGTTGCAGTGGTTGCTGTTGACGGAGAACTCTCCGTCCTGACTCGCGATTCTCTTCACTTTGCTTACCGCGAAACTTCCATTCCGAAGGGCTCAATCGTTTGGGCTTCTTTCCGCGTCGAATCTGACGATCCCATCGCATGCCGCGCACGTGTGCTCGAAATCTTCGCGTACAAGAAATCGACGCAGCCCATGAGCGCGGCGAGTGCTGGATGCATGTTCCGAAATCCAGTCATGCCGAACGGCACGATGGAAAGCGCTGGACGCCTCATCGATCGCGCCGGCATGAAAGGCGCGCGTGTGGGCGGCGCATTCGTGAGCGATGCACACGGAAACTTTCTCGCTGTCGACCGCGGTGCGCGAACCGATGACCTGCGTGCGCTCATCGAAAAGGTGCAAGCAGCGGTCTCGGTGAATTCTGGTGTTGAACTCGCAACTGAGGTTGTCTTCTGGCGACGTGGCGATGCGGTGTAACGATTCACCTTTCGTCGACAATGCATCGATGTTCATCCCTTCAAAGCACGACTCGCCGTTCTGATATTCCTCCGGATAGTTTTTGAGGTGGTCCCTTGTCGACAACGGCAGAATCACAACGATCCAGTATCCACCGTCCACGCGTACTCGTGCTGATGGGTGGCCCCGACGCTGAACGCGAGGTCAGTTTGATGTCGGGCGTGGAAGTCGCGCGTGCACTTGCGAGTAGCGGTGCATTTGATGTCACGCCTCTGACCGTTGACCGCCCGACTGCTGATGCGCTCCTCGCCCAGCGGCCTGATGTGATCTATCCGATTCTTCACGGCCCGTGGGGAGAAGGCGGGCCACTGCAGGAGATCCTTGAGCAACTCGCGCTGAATCACGGTATCGGCTACGTCGGACCTCGGCCGCGGCCTGCGATGATCGCGATGAATAAGCTTGCGACTAAATCGATGGCGGCAGGACTCGGCGTACGAACGCCTCGATCGCGCGAACTGCGCATCGGCGAGCCACTTGACCTCGTTGCCCCCCTCGTGCTCAAACCCTCAAACGATGGTTCGAGCGTCGACCTTCGTATCTGCAAGAATGCGGATGAAATTGTGAGAGGGCGTGCGGAACTCGAGAAAAAACGTGATTTCCTGATGGCAGAGGAGTTTATTCAGGGTCGCGAAATGACCGTCGGCATCATCAATGGCGAAGTACTTCCGATCATCGAAGTTGTGCCGGCAGTCGAGTATTACGACTACGAAGCGAAGTACATTCGCGACGACACGCGTTACGTCTTAGATCCTGAACTACCTGAAGCGATTGCTGCAGAGTTGCGAAACGCAACCAAGTTGGTTTTTGATGCGTTGGGGCTTCGTGATGTTGCCCGCGCGGACTTCATGGTCGACGATCGTGGTGCATGGTTTCTCGAGATAAACACTGCACCCGGAATGACCACCCACTCGCTTGTGCCAAAGGCGTCGCGTCATCGTGGTATCGATATGCCTGAACTCTGCGCTGGACTCGTCCACGCGGCAATGGCTCGTACGCGGAAGCCGATCGCCACGGCGATCCCTACGCTGTAAACTCACCCAACCCCCTCCCGCAACTACTCACGAAAGGCCACGGATGGCCCGCTCAAGCCGAAAGAAAACCTCAACCTTCGCCGACCGCTTCGATTCACTTCGCGCCGGGATTCTCGGTGACAACGGCCGCTTCGCTTCGATCGCGGCGGGCGTCGTCCTCGTAGCACTTGTCGGGCTCGTCTGGTGGGGCATTCCCAAGTTGCGGCATCGATTGCGCGAGCAGAGCATGTCAACGCCGAGCACTGCTGTCGTGAGTTACACCGCCCTTCCCGCATGGTTCGATGACAAACGACAATCGCAGGTTTCTGCGCGCGTAATCAGCGCGGTTGGTGATCTCTCATCGATCGATCAGACGCGACTCAGCCGTGCGCGTGATGCCATGATGTCGACGGGCTGGTTCGACGTCATCAGCCAAATCCGACTCGCCGATGGCGGTGGGTTTCTTGTTGATGCGACATTCCTCCGTCCCTTCGCAATCGTTCGGCACGGTGAGTTTGATTTCCTTGTTACTCCTGAAGGGCGACTCATGCCGATGGACTGGCCGGCGGGTCACCGCCCAGCGGCGCCACACTACGTCGCGCTTCTTGGCGCATCGCAACCCGCGCCCGCAGCTCAAGGTGACATCTGGCCAGGTGCAGATGTCGCCGCAGGGCTTGAACTTGTGCGGGCAATTTCCGGGGAAAAGTGGTTCTCGCTCGTTGCTGGCATCGAGCTCTCACATTTCACCAGCGAGAAATCGCTCATCCTCATCACGCGTGATGGAGGTCGCCTCATCTGGGGTCGCGCCCCCGATGATCGCTCGGTCGCCGAGGTCCCCACTGAGACCAAACTGAGCACGCTCACCTACCTTTTTCACACGAGTGGCCGCATCGATAGCGGCGGTGGTCGGATCCTCGACCTCCGCGGAGACCTCGTGACGGTTCGCGCCGAAGTAGCCGAAGGATCTGTTGGAAACGAAAGTTCTGCTGTGCTCAACGACCGTTGAGACTCGCTGGCCGGCATCGTGTGAGCCGCGATCACTTCGTACACTTCGGCTTGCGCATGAACTCTCTCCGCGATGAACAGTCCCTTGCGCCACGGCCGCTCTTTATTCCGCGCGGACTCGTGGTACTCACTGCACTGTGGATCTTCCTCTCGTGGGTTTCGCTTTTCGGCTTCCAACCACCCGTACAGGCACAGTCCGCGAGCTACGGACCGTCCATACGGCTGCTCTTTGTTGGTATCGGCGTCGGTATCAGTATTGCGTGGCCATTGCTTCGGCTTTCGGGTCGCCGCTCCTCCGCACCGATCGCACAGTGCGTGTTTGACGCACTTGCGATCTTTGTGCTTCTGCAAGTCGTGATTTGGCCGCTCCGTCTTGTCACAAGCTGGTCACTTCCACGCGCACTGGCTCTTGATGCAGCGATTTGCTTCGCGGTTTGCTCAACCGGAGCACTGCTCTCGATTGGCGTGTCCGCAAAAAGTGAGCGAACGCGGGCGGTGATGATGTCAGGGTTCGTGCTAGTCACACTCGCTCCCGCAGCGGTGTTTCTGCTCACCCAGTTGCTTGCCGGTGGGTCGCCGTCGATGATGCCCGCACTTCTTGCCCTGAGCACCCCAGCACTCCTCTCGCAGTTCTCGGCGCCGGTTCCGCTCGATCCGGGGAGCGAAGAAGTTTGGCTTCTAAAGGTGGCAGCGATTGGCGCAGGAATCAGCCTCGTTGCCGCAATTGGTCGCCACTTCCTCACGCGTTTTTTTGGAGTCCCTGCTTCCAACTCGCCCAGGGGCTGACCGCTCGGACTCGCGCTCGACTCGACCGAGCCTCCTTGATCCGCTATCTTGCCTCACCTCGACGCGGGAGCTGCTCCCGCGTCGCACCTTTTGTTGAAGGATCGCGCTTATGGATTTCATCACCGCAGAAGAGAAGATTCAACTCGCTGAAAAGCTCAGCGAACTTCGCGCCATGGACAAGACGCTGATCCAGCGTATTGCTGAGGCACGCGCGCTAGGTGACCTGCGCGAGAATGCCGAGTACCACGCTTCGCGCGAGGACAAGGCAATGAATGACGCCAAGATTAAGGAAATCGAAGAGCGGATCGCCCACGCGCAAGTTGCTGATATGAGCGCGCTCCCCGAAGGCATGGTCTTTGTGGGCGCAACCGTTCGGCTCCGTGATGAAGATCGTGGCGACGACGATCTCTACCGACTTGTTGGTCAAGCAACCGGGCGATTTGATCTCGACTACATCGAAGTGACCACTACAAGTCCGATGGGCGTTTCGCTCATGAAGGCTCGCATCGGCGAACTGATCCGCGTAGACCTCCCGCGGGGTGCGAAGCGCTTCACGATTCTCGAGATCCTGTAGCGCTTGCGATTGATGCTTGCGCGCAGCCGAATGCTCGCAATTCACACTACGGATGCTTGATCTCGATACGCGTGCCGCGCGCGACGGCTGTACGCGAGACTCGCGTCCCGTCGGGAAACAAGACTTCGACATCGACACTTGCGGCCGCGGCTGATGCGTCACTCTCGTCAATCGATTCGCCGAGGCCGAAATGTACTTCGGGCGCGAGATTCGACTGAAAAGGACCGCCACCAACCATCCAACGCCGCTGCACAACACCGCCGCATGTCACCCGAATTTCCGCGCCGATTGCATGGCGATTGCCTACTCCTGGCCGATCGTCGCGAGGTGCCACGATGATCCAGTCATCACTCGCATCATGATCATTGCGAATGACCCGCAACGGCTCGTTTAGTCCGGCAATGATGATGTCGACATCACCATCACGATCGAAGTCAGCGAATACCGCGCTGCGGTCGACATGAGGATCAAGCTTCCAATGGCCGGCTTCCGTAAGTGGCGCAAATCGCGCACCGCGGCGCTCCATGAGTAGCGGACGCTGGGCATACTCAGAGTCCATCGTGGACTTCGTGGCTTGCGGATACACATGACCGTTCACGACAAGAAGATCCTCGTCTGCGTCATGATCGAAATCAAAAAACCCAGCGGCCCATCCAACAAGTTGTCGACTTGGTGCGCCGAGTCCAAACTGATTGGTCCGATCATCAAAACTCCGGCCGTCGAGATTGAGATGAAGCGTGTTGGTATCGCTCGAAAAATTTGTTGTGAAGACGTCGGGACGACCGTTGCCATCGATGTCCGCAACCGCAACGCCCATGGTTGCTTGCTCTGAACCTTCGCCATTCACGGCGATTCCCGACCGCAGTCCATCGTCCACGAATTGGAGCGCGCCCGGTGTCGATGCGTTGCGAAAGAGATTGTTGGCCTGCGAATCGTTACCAACGAAGATGTCCGGCCGACCATCGCCGTTGAAATCGAGAATCGCAAGGTTGAGTCCAAACCCCGGTGCGACCGACGTGATACCTCCATCGACGCTGCGATCAACGAATGTCCCATTACCGCGATTCTCGAAGAGTGCATCAACCCCGCCGCGATATCCCTTTGGACCACCGATCACCTCAATACCCTTAAAACGAGCAGGAGGAAGTGGTTTGGCCGGGTCGAACTCGACATAGTTGCAGGTGTAGAGATCAAGGTCGCCGTCGGCATCGAGATCTGCAAAGGCCGCACTTGTTGCCCATCGAGGATCGCCAAGACCAGCGCGCGTGGTGATGTCCTCGAAGGTGCCATCGCCGCGATTTCGGAGGAGGACATCCGGGCCGAAGCACGCGATGAAGATGTCGTCATGTCCGTCTGCATCGACATCGCCGACGGTTGCACCGAAACTCCAACGCCGATGATCGATTCCACTCGCAGCAGTCACGTCGGTGAACCGCATCGCTCCGTCGTTGCGATAAAGCCGCGCACCCGGTCCATGCTCTGGATCTGCGAGCGTCGCGCCGTTTGGAACGAACAGATCGAGGTCGGCATCGCCATCGAAATCGATGAGAGCGAGTCCACCGCCCTTCACCTCAAGAATCTGCGACGAAGGAGTTGCTCCACTCGTGGGTGTACAGCTGATTCCTGATTGCGCCGTGACATCCGTGAATCGGATCGTTGTCGCGGCCGGCATGTTGGTGGATTGCGCGATCAAACCTTCCCCGCACAGCATCGCGGCGGAGAGCGTGACGGGCATTGTGGAAACAATCATGACAACAATCATGGCTGCGAATCTTTCGGCACCTGCGGTGCTGCTGGCGACCGAGGCTCTGACGCGTTTGGTGTCGGTGATGTTGGCGCCGACGGTTTCGGCTCAGCCCCCGACTCAAGCCCCGACTCAAGCCCCGACTCAGGCCCCGGCTCAGGCGCCGCCGCCGCGCTGACACTCCCCTTTCGTCCGAGCGCCTCCAGGATGCGCTGCTCATTCGCGCGCGCCGCATCTGCTTCTCTCGACTTCCCCTGTCGGTCGTACACCCGTGCCAACTTCGCCCATGTTTCGTGCTGAACAGCACTCGCCTTCACTGCACGATTCAGAATGCTCTCCGCGAGCGCGATGTTGTCACGGCGTAACGCCACGTCCGCCATTCGGACCAACACCCGCGACTGGTCGGTGGCACGCGGCGTTGGCTTGGTAAACCCCTCAAGCGCTTGCGCGAAGAGCTCATCTGCCGCGTCGAGCCGGTCCTGCGAATAGGCGATCAGTCCAAGTGCGAATGTCGAGTCGGGTTCGCCGGGTACCGCCAGGAGGTGCTGCTCGAAGGCGATCTTCGAGTCGTCGAGGTCACCGAGGTGATACAAGCACCAACCGAGAAAATGTGGGATGTGCTTGCGCTCTGGGAAAGGTTGCTTCGAGTCGCGGATGCGAGTCAGTGCAGCCTTCGCCTCTTCGTAACGCTTCTGCTTTGCGAGCGTGATTCCGACAATCGCGACAGCGCGATCGCAATCCGGCCTTTCTGCGAGGACCGTCGTCGCAGTGGTGAAGCACGCATCAGCACCGCCCTGCTTGAGCATGCGGAGCGCGACATCGAGTCGCGGGTCATCGGGATAGGAAGCACCTTTGACCGCCGAGGGCGGCGCGGAGGCGGGCACCACTTGCGCGGACGCAGGAGCGGTGCTTGCCGCGAGCGAAAGCACGGTCGAGGCGGCGAATGAAACGGCCGGAAGTTTCCGCATAGCGGCCACTATAGGACGAGCGATGCACTCGTTTTTCCCTTTGGGGAACTGAAGTTTGTGGCGCGACGCCCGATACATTTTCGCAAGCGCCACAATCGGATCAATTCACAGTGAAGTCGTCGATTCGGCTTCCCTTTGCCCCGTCGGCGGATAACTTGCTTTGATGTCGCAAGGGCCGATGCGACTGTGTGTTGTTGGCTTTGTTTCTCGAAATCGCGGGTTGCCTGCGACCTCTCGAACCCACTCTCGCGAAGGGTGCTTTGAATGGGTCTCAGTCAGACGCGAGCTTGATCCTCTCGCGCGCATCAAACTTGATGCGCAGTCATCTCGATAAGTTTGTGACCGATACCGACTACTCGCAGATTCGCCCTCCACTTCGCCGCCTATTTGTCTTGTCCGCACAATCGACTTCGCTGCACAAACGAAAGCGACGACATCTATGACCTCCCGCATGACCTCCAGAGCCCTCACCGTTCCCCATGATCATGACCATGACCATGACCGTCAGGCGCAACGCACCCGCAGCACTTTCCATGTGAGCGTGCTCGTCAATGCTCTCGCGCTTGCTGTTGCCGGGGCCTCATACGCGGGTGGCGTGACCCTTCAGCCTAAAGCGGGTGATCCTTTGCAAGGACTCACCAAAGTACAGCTTGCGCAGTGGACCGCCGGGCGCGTTTCCTATGCGATGCCTTTCGGCCAAGCCACCGGACTTGGGCCGATCATGAATAAATCCAACTGTCAGAGCTGCCACTCCAATCCTGTCGGCGGATGGGGCTCGATCTCCGTCACGCGCTTCGGCAGTGAAGACAAGGGCGAGTACTACCCACTCGAGGAGTTGGGTGGATCGCTCTTCCAGAGCCTCGCGATCAGCGACTCTTGCCGCGAGTTCATCCCGGCTGGGGCCACTGTCACCTCGACGCGTGTGACCAACTCATCCATGGCATTCGGACTGATCGAGGCGATCGCGGATGTAGACATCGCATCGCACGAAGATCCCCTCGACACGAATGTCGATGGCATCTCTGGGCGCGTTCACTGGGTGCTCCCGCTTGAGTCGAGCCCCACGAGTCCGCTGCGGGCGGGTCGCTTTGGTTGGAAGTCGCAGGTAGCGACGGTGCTCTCGTTCTCCGGCGACGCCACTCGCAACGAGATGGGTGTTACGAATGCGCTGATCTCGACCGAAACCGCGCCGAATGGCGATATGGCTTTACTCGCTGCATGCGACACGGTCGCGGATCCTGAGGATGTCGCCGACGCCTCTGGCTTCACCTTTATCGAGCGTGTGACGCACTTTCAACGCTACCTCGCCCAGCCGCCGCAGACGCCGAAGAGCGGCATGTCTGGAGAGGCGACTTTCAATGCAATCGGCTGTTCTCAGTGCCATGTGGCTCAGTGGACGACTTCGCGGAGCCCGACTCTCGAGGCTGCGATTCGGAACAAGACGATTCGACCGTACTCCGATTTTCTGTTGCACGACATGGGTTTTCTTGGCGACGGCGTTCAAGATGGTGACGCGAGCGAACTCGAGATGCGGACGCCGACTCTTTGGAATCTTCGCACACGCGACCCGATGCTCCACGACGGCTCGGCCGCCGGTGGAACTTTCGCTGACCGCGTCAGCCTGGCGATCGCTGCCCACGGACCGCTTGGCGAGGGCGCTGCGTCAGCCGCTGCGTTTGCGGGCCTCTCAGTGGGCGAGCGTGCGAATTTGATCGCCTTCCTTGATTCGCTTGGCCGTGACGAGTTCGATATGAATGGCGATCGGATGATCACCCTTGAAGACTTCGCGACGCTCGTTGCCTGTCAAGGCGCATCAGGCATCACTGCAGACGACAATTGCGCGATCGGCGACATCGATCAAAATGGCGTGATCAACGCGACTGACCTCAGCGGGTTCCTGCTCGCGGGAGCGCGCGATGGACTTGATGTCAGCCTCGACTGCGATAACGACGGCACACTCGATCTTGTCGCCATCTTCAACGGCGTCCCTGATCGCAATGGCGACGGCGTGCCGGACAACTGTGTGGCTTGCGCAGCAGATCTCGACAACGACGGAAACGTTGCGGCAAGCGACCTCTCAAACCTCCTCGGCGCGTGGGGTTCGGCTGCTGCCGACCTCGACGGCGACGGAACAACGGCGGCAAGCGATCTGGCGCTGCTTCTTGGTTCGTGGGGTGCCTGTGATTGATGGGTGCTGTGCTGAAGGGGTCCGCAGCCAAGGACCAGAGGTCCATCGCGCACCAAATCTTGACAGAAGCGCGCCGCAGAGACCAAAGTTGTCAGAACAAACCGTGACCTGCAACAGTTGACGCGCTGATTCGAAAAGAACTTTCCCAAACCGTCACCATCTCCGATCAGCCGATCGGTCTAGACCTAGCCACCGGAGCTCCTCTCGTATGCGCACAAGTACACTTTCAAACTTCTGTCGAAGCATTTCTGCGACGTTACTTCTGACGTCTGCCGCTTCCGCGCAGTGGGTGAACTATGTGAACGAAACGTCGACACGCCTCGTCGCCATGTCGGGGTTGATCGTGAACGACAATCTTGAAAAGGACTTCGCCTGGGGCGACTTCGATCAGGACGGCGACACGGACGTTGTGTGTATGCGAAAATTCCCAGGGTCGATTCAGGGTGGTTTTCGAGACATTTTGTTGATGAACGAGAACGGAGTCCTGGTCGACCGCACTGCCGAGTACGGAACCGCCGCGGACGTGCCCGGATCTATTGGCATGCTCGATTCCGCGAATGATCGCGATGTGAAGGCCGTCGATGTCGACAACGACGGATGGCTTGACCTGGTCACTGCAACCACGATGAGCGACCATGTCTCGACGATGCTTGGTCAGCCACGCGTCTATCGAAACCTCGGCGACAACGCGTCCGGTCAGTGGCAGGGCTTTCGCTTCGAAGATGGACGCATCCCCGCGCTGTTTGCAGCGAGCGGCGCCGCGGCAAATCCGCGCTTCTGTGATGCGGCCATCGGTGATTTCACGGGCGATGGCTATGTCGACATCTTCTACACCGACTACGACACGCCGGAGACAAGCGGCACCATCTGCATTGATCTCAACGCCGATGGTGACACCGCCGACGGTGGAGAGTGCCAACAAAGCCCCGGCGAAACGGCATCGTTCGATTTCAACAATAAGTTTCTCGTGAACCTCGGCGCGGCGAACCCCGGCTACTTCGCAGACACCGGCACGTCGCGCATGACCAGCACGCAGCTTGCGTCGGCATTCGGAAATTCAGCTCTGGCCGCTGACATGAATGGTGACGGCAAGCTTGACATCGTGCGCGTGAATACGCTCACCGGCGGACAGGATGTCGCGACGATCTACTCGCGACCCGATGGCCTGGGCACCTCGTTCAATGGACCCGATCAGGCGGTTGCTGGCGCACCGTACTTCATTGACCATGCAGATCTCAACGGCGACGGTCGACTCGACCTCGTCGTCGTGGACGATGGTCAAGACAAGGTGCTCATCAACGCCGGGAACGGCGCGGACGGCTTCGCGAACTTCACCTCGTACACCATCTCAGATAGTCTCGGCGAGTTCGGCAACACCACCCGCGTGGCGGACCTCGACAATGACGGTCGACTGGATGTCATCATCACCGATGTTGACGCGGACCTTGGGCCGTTCTGCCCCGTGACCGGCCGTCGAACGCACATCTATCGCAACACGGGCGTCATTGGTGGTCTGCTCCTTGATGAGCAGGGTCTCTTGCTGCCGGCCGCGAGCCAGGACTCACTCTTCGACGTCGCGGTCGTCGACATCGATGGCAACGGATGGCTGGACCTTGTCATCGGTCGCTGCGGCGGTATCGAGGTCTTCATGAACCGTCCACCGATCAACCTGACCTTCAGCTACCCATCGGGTCGACCGTCGGCCTTCTCGCCGGACACGCAGGCTTCTTTCCCGGTCAACGTGTCGATCCTCGGCGGGGGCTCTGTGGTCGCTGGAAGCGCGAAACTCTACGTCTCGACGGACGCAGGTGGCACCTATGCCGCCTACGACCTCTCGGCGACCGGAGTCAATACCTACACGGCAACCTTCCCGGCGGTGAACTGTGGTGATTCGCTTCGCTACTACCTCGGCGCGACGCTTTCAAACGGTGGTCCAACATTTGATCCCAGCACTGCACCCACCGCGTTCTTTGCGGGCACCGTGCAAACGGGCTCTTCAACCATTGTTACGGAGAGCTTTGAGGGTGACGTCTCGGCCTGGACGGTTGCGAGCACCGCTGTGACCGCTGGTGCGTGGACAACGGGTGTGCCGATCGGCACTGCGAACGCGGGTGTTGCTGCATCGCCATCAGCGGATGCCACCGCGGGTTCTGGAATCAAGTGCTTCATAACAGGTCTTGGCACCGCGGGTGGAATCGCCGCGAGCCAGGATCTCGACGGTGGTCCAACGATCCTGACTTCTCCGGCATATGACCTGTCGTCTGCTGCCGGAGCCACTGCCTCGATGGCACTCTGGTTCTACTGCGACGACATCACCACCACTCCGACGCAGGCAGATGTGCTCCGTGTTGAAGTTTCAAACGGTGGCGCCTGGGTACTCATGGAGGAACTCACCGCGAACGCGCAGTGGGTAACAAAGTCGTACACGCTCGGAAACTATGTCACGCTCAACTCGACCGTGCAGGTGCGGGTCGTTGCGAATGACAACCCGAACAACTCGATCACGGAAGCTGGGCTCGACGAATTCACGATCTCCGTGACTGAGTGCATCGCGGCCCCTGGGTGCCCGCTTGACCTTGATGCAAATGGCGAAGTCAGTGCATCGGATCTCGCGGTCATTCTGAGCAACTGGGGATCTCCGAAGAACGATCTCGACGGCGATGGCGTGGTCGGCGGGTCCGACCTCGCGGCCATCCTTGGATCGTGGGGAGCTTGCCCGTAAGCGAATGCTGCGGCTTGCGCTTTAGAATCATCATCGCACGGGCCGCGTTTCGACGCGGCCCGTGTTTTTTTTGCTTCGCTACCATCCCGTCTCATGTCCGAACTCCGCACGTCGCTTGCCGGGATCGAACTCGCGAACCCCATCGTGCTCGCTGCGGGAACGTGCGGGTATGTTCGCGAGATCAGTGACGCGATTCGACTTGACCAGATCGGCGCCATCACAACGAAGTCCATCACAGTCGAACCGCGTGAGGGCAACGCGCCATGGCGAATCATCGATAGTCCCGCAGGCATGCTGAACGCCATCGGATTAGCGAATGTTGGTCTCGATCGATTTCTTCGCGAGAAGCTTCCGGATGCGCGCGGTCTCCCCTGCCGACTGTTTGGTTCGGTCGCTGGGCACTGTGTGAGCGAGTATCTCAGCGTCGCGGCCGCTTTCGACGCTGCAACTGAGATTGCCGCTGTTGAACTCAATGTCTCATGTCCGAACACTTCGGATGGGCTTCAATTTGGTGAACATCCCGGGGCACTTCGCGCGCTTCTCGCCGAAGTGAAGCCGTGCGTGCGCTCGAAGCCGCTGATCGTCAAACTTTCTCCAAACGTCGGCGACATTGTCGCGATGGCTGCGGCCGCGATCGATGGAGGGGCGCAGGCGCTCGTTGTGGCGAATACCTTCAGTGCGATGGCCATTGATGTCGAGTCCCGATCGCTGCGACTCTCTCGCGGGCGTGGCGGACTTTCCGGGCCGGGGATTCATCCGATCGTCGTACGCATGGTGTACGACATCCACAATTCCGTCGCCCGTGACGCGCGCGTGCCGATCATTGCTCTCGGTGGAGTGTGTAACTGGCGCGATGCCGCGGAGTTCATCCTTGCTGGCGCGACGGCAGTTTCGATGGGGACAGCGCTCTTCATCGATCCCCGGTCACCAACGCGCGTGGCAGATGGCCTTGCCCGTTGGGTCGGTCGGCAGGGTTGCCGATCGGTTGCTGAACTCGTTGGTGCGGCAAGGGCCTGACGCATGCGCCGAGGTGAACGTGAGCGATTTGATGTGCTGTTTGACAGTGTGCTCGACACGCTGCCGGAGGCGGTGCACAAGCTCCTCGAAGAGTGCCCACTGATCCTTGAGGATCGCCCCTCGCCGAGGCTTAGGGATGAGCTTGGCATTGATGACGAGGACGAAATCCTCTGTGGGCTTCATACCGGCATTCCCCTGACGGAGCGCTCGGTCGATCGCGCGGATGCGTCTGATGTCATCCATGTCTTTCGCGAGGGGGTGGTGGATATGGCGGGCGGTTGGGACGAAGGTGAAGACGAAGAGGGTCCATTCGGCGGTGAAGCCCGAATTCGCGAAGAGATCCGTATCACCGTCCTCCACGAGATCGGGCATCACTTCGGTCTCGATGAAGATGAGCTCGACAAACTCGGCTACGCCTGAATCGTCTACGATGGCGAACCCTCGGAGCTCCAATGAACCCAGAACGCATCGCGCAATTTGAGAAGATGGCATCGGCCGACCCGACCAACGAAATGGCTCACTTCAGCCTCGGGAACGCCTACCTGCAGACAGGCCGATTCGCGGAGGCGGCGACAAGCCTTGAGCGCTGCGTCGAATTGAACCCGGAGATGAGCAAGGCCTACCAACTCGGCGGCGAGGCGATGATCAAAGCTGGCTGGGAAGACAAAGCTGTGGTGATGCTCGAGAAGGGCTTCGTAATCGCCGCGGCAAAGGGCGATCGCTTGCCGCAGCAAGGGATGGCGAAACTCCTCGAGTCCATCGGCCGTCATGCGCCCGTACTTGCTGAAGAGGCGGAGACCGCGGATCGACTTCGCGAGGCTGGCGCGTTTGTCTGCCGTCGCACTGGTCGACCAGGAACTCAACTTGCTTCGCCGCCACTGCGTGGACCGGTCGGCGCGTGGATCTGCGAGAACATCTCAGCAGAGACATGGCGGCAGTGGATTGGCCAGGGCACCAAGGTCATCAACGAGCTGCGACTCGACTTCACCCGCGATCGCGATCAAGAGCTCTACGACCAGCACATGCGGGAGTACCTCGGTATCGACGAAGAAGTCCTCCGGTCGATCGGTGTCATCCGCGCGGCGACTGCTGGCGAGGCAACGACGGGGGCGTGATGCTTGCCATGCGGCGTGTCCCGAGGCGGGAAGATCGATCGGCTTCCGCGCATCCACAACGCCGACGAGCGTCCGTCAAACTCTGATTTGACGCTGGTACGACCACCACTCAATCAACACAAGCAAGAGGCCCGCGAACAGCACCCACGGCCAGAGCGCGCCACGGCGGCTCTCGGCGACGCTGATCCCCTGCACCTGCGTTGTGCCGATGTCGAGCGACTCAAGCGGATCGATGCGCGCTTCGTCCGCATCGCCGATGTTGACGCCGACCAGGCGTGATTCGCGCGCGCCGCCACCCGGAGGGGTAAAGCCGATGCGATGAAGCCCGGCAAGTTGCACTGGGCCCCACGTGAGATTTCCATCTGCGTCGATCGCGCATGCGGTTTTGCTGCCGTCCGGCAACTCGATCTCGCCATCACGACTTCCGGCTGGGAGCCGAAACGCAATCGCCTCACCTGGAACGAGCGAGCGGCCGATGACCGAGTCCCCCGCGCGGCCGAGATGGTCGATTGCATTGGCGATGAAATTGACAAAGGAACGCTGAAACGGCCAATTCGAATCGAGTGGATCAAACGCGACGTAGACAAGATGAAGGTCAGAGCGATCGAGGGCGACGATCATCGGCCCCTCCGCACTCTCGGCAAGGATTTCAAATCGCTTGTCCGGCTGGATCGCGACGAGCTTCGAAACGAAAAGTTCGTCGATGCTCGCGGAGCGGAACAGAGGATGTTCATCCCGAGCAACGCGCGGATAAACCCCCTCATGCCCACCGAATACAGTGAGACCCTCAACCGGCGGAGCAGCCCCCAACGCGAGGTAACAACCGGAAGGAAGCACTTTCGGTGCAACGCCGTCGAGGACAACCACGTCGTAACCTGCGGTACCACCAGCGGCCGCCAACGCATCAAACTCTGCAAGACTCATCGAGACGAAACGCTCTACTGGAAGCCCTTCAAGGAGCGTCCGCACGAGAAAACCGTCCGAGCCAACATGGAGGAGCGAAAGTCGCTTGGCTGGTGGCACGATGATGAGCGCCGAGTCGTCATCACGGAGCGCGTCGTCTTCCACGATCGCAACTTCGATGGCAGCATCTGTGGGCTGTTCGATGGGACGAAACACCACTTGCGCGCGTCCTGGCACAAACTGACCATCAATGTTGCTTGCCGCCGGAATCGCGATTGGCTCAGGAGTGACCGAACGAACTGTGCCGTTGATCGCAAGCTGAAGTGTGACCTTCGCCGGTTCCGATCGCGGATTGAGCACTGCGGCGAATACTTGAACGCGATCAGCCGAATCCGGCGGCCGCTCAGCGCTGACCGCAACCACAGCGAGATTGCGCTCAGCGTTTCCAACGCGGTGGTAGAGCACTCCCTCACCCTCGCGGAGCGCAAGGCTCGCGAGATCAGCGATTCGCCCATCCGAATAGAGTTCAATCGTTGGCGGCCGCTCAGCGGGAATATCCGCAATCTCGCCGCGCGCGTCATTGCGATTGAGTTCGCTGGTAAATGCGCGTGAGAGTTGCATCGCCTCCGCGAGCTGCGTCGACTCATCGGTTGGATTGATCGAATCGATCGCGGCCTCAAGCGCGGAGACAGAGTCGGTGAAGGGCGCACGAATCTCTGCGCGCGAACCGAACGCGACGACCATCACCTCCGATGCGCGTGCGCTAAACCAACCACCACCAAGAAGCTCACTGACGCGTTCCTTCGCAGCGAGTTTCGCCAATGCAAGGCGCGTGGTCGGTTCGCTGAGCTCCTCGCCCGAATCGGATGTGGACTCGACCGTGTTCATACTCGCAGAGCGATCGACGAGAATCACGTGACGCCCACCACTGCTTCCGAAGCCCTCCGCTTCGGGCTGCGCGAGCGCGAGGGCAATGGCAATCACCGCGAGAATCTGCAGAACAAGCAGCCAACTGAATCGGATGCGCTGAAATGGCGTGTTGGCGCGGAGATCAGCGAGCGAACGGGTCCACAACAGCGTGCTCGAGACAATACGACGCCGTCGCCGGAGCTTGAGGAACCACAGTGCAACGAGCGGCGCGAGAATCGACGCCCCAAGCACCGCGCCCGCGACGGGCGTAACCCAGGTGACGGCGAGGAGAACTGGAAGATCAAGAATTGCAGAGCTTATTGGTGTGGATTGACGCACCGCCTCAAGAGGCATGCTCACCGAGGCAATCGTTCCTGCAGAAATGAGTACTGAGGCCATCATCGCAGCAGCCCTCGCCGCCGCAGGTACTCAAGCATGAGCGTCTCAACTGGCGTTGAGCTCTCAACGACCATATGCACAATGTCGCGTCGCGTGCAGTAGCCGCGCAGCGCGCCGCACAAGCGATCAAGGCGATCGCGATACAAGCGCAGGAGTTCTGGTGTGACGGTGATCTCCGTCTCAACGCCAGTTTCGCTGTCCACGAGAAGGAGGTCACCGGTGACGCCACCCTCACGCGTGGGATCAACCACCTGCGGCGCGAGTACCTGCAGGGCAAAGAGATCAAATCCGCGGCCCGCGACCATAGACAGCCCCTTCTCGAAGCCCTCCGGAAAGAGAAAGTCAGAAAGAACAATCATGACACCGCGGCCGCTTCGCGAGGTTCCGACGAGCCGCATCGCCTCTTCGAATCCCGACGCGCCTTCGGGTTCAAGCGTCAGTAACCACTGCGCGATATCCGCAGCCTTGCGACGGCCACGAAGGTTGCTCGCGCGCTCCACGCGTCCCTGGGAGAAACCAACGAGCGAGACGCGGTGTTGGTTCACAAGACCGACATAGCCGAGCGCCATCGCCACGCGGCGCGCGTAATCAAACGCGTCGGGGTTCCCAACACGCATGGACGCGCTGGTGTCGACCGCGATGACGAGCGAAAGATCCTCCTCTTCGAGGAACATCTTGAGAAAGAGCTTGTCGAGGCGGCCGAAGATATTCCAATCGACAAATCTCAAGTCATCGCCGTGGACATACGGGCGAAAGTCGGCGAACTCGACGCTTTGTCCGCGTCGGCGCGAGCGACGCTCGCCTTGAAGCTTGCCGGAAAAAATCTTCCGACTCATCACGTCGATCGCGTCGAGCTTTGACATGAGTCGCGAGTCAAGTAAATCGTCGAGCTTTCGCAGCGGCTTCACCTGTGTCATCTTGCGCCACCCTTCGTGGTGGCACCCGGGGTCACCGCCGTCGGCAGCTCCGTTGGCGTGGTGCGCACGATGCGGCGGGCAATCTCATCGCAGCTGATACCTTCCGACTCTGCTTCGAATGAACGATGAATACGATGACGGAGCGCTGCGCGCGCAACCTTGCGGACGTCGTCGAAACTGACCGCGTACCGACCGGCCATGAGCGCAACAACACGCGCACATGATGCGATCGACTGCGCCGCGCGTGGACTCGCGCCGATCCGAATGAGGCGCGTCGACTCGGCGGTCGCAAACTCGCCATCTGGATGCGTGGCGAGCACGAGCCGCACAATCCAATCTTGCACTTCCGGTGCCATCGGAATCCGACGCGCGAGTTTCTGGGCAGCGACAATCGTCTTCGCGTCAAGCACCTGTGAAGGCATCGCGACTTCAGCCTTGGTGGTGCGCTCAAGAATCTCGCGCAAAGTCTCGCGATCCGGTGCAGGAACCTCGATCTTCAAGAGGAACCGATCAAGCTGCGCCTCGGGCAACGGAAAGGTGCCCTCCTGCTCGATCGGATTCTGCGTCGCCATGACGAAGAACGGCCGACCGAGGGTGCGCGTCTCGCCACCAACAGTCACGCTTCGCTCTTGCATCGCCTCAAGGAGCGCAGACTGGGTCTTCGGGCTCGCACGGTTGATCTCGTCGGCGAGGACGAGTTGCGCAAAAAGTGGTCCGGGTCGAAATCGAATCTCGCGACGCGAGCTGGCCGGATTCTCCATCAGTATCGAGGTGCCAGTGATATCCGCCGGCATCACATCGGGAGTGAATTGAATGCGGCTGAATCCGAGTCCGGTCGCTGCTGCGAGCGACCGAACCAGGAGCGTCTTACCGAGTCCGGGCACACCCTCAAGAAGCAAGTGGCCATCGGCGAAGAGCGTGACGAGGGCAAGGTCGACGACCTCGCGCTGGCCGACAAGCGACTTACCGACTTCACTGCGGAGGCGAGCGAAGATCGAGCGAAACGCATCACATCGGCGACGTGCTTCGGCAATATCGTCGAGCCCCGCGCCGTCAAGTTCGCGGACATCGCCCGCGAAGCCCGCGCTTGTCGGAGTATTGATCGGTCGATCAACGGCCACGCGGGCCTCCGCCAACATTGGAGGGCGCATCGCCGCCCGGTGCCTCGTCACCATCACCACCACCGGTTGCCCGCTTCTTTGCACGCAGCAGTCTTGATGTCGTGTTCTCATCACCAGCAGCCGTCGGGCCGCCGGGTGTTCCGGCAGAACCTTCGGGCGCCAATCGGTCTGCTGAACCGCGGGAAACTCCTGAAACACCACCAGCCTTCGCTTCTGCTCGAACATCAAGCGACGGCCCTGATGCGAGCGTGTCGCGCATTGCCTCGCTTGTCGCCGCGGTGGATGCGGTCGACGCTTCACCGCGCCCGCCCGATTTCGCCCGCGCTTTTTTCCAAGCCTCGACGGTTCCGTCACCGATCGTACGAGTCGCGACTGCGCCAGCAACGGACTGCCGCGCGCCCGCCCAGTCAAAGGCGATGCGACGAACCGCAACATCGATCAGAAACAAGACCGCAGCCAGAATTGCCATCAGGTCCCACATGCGCCGCGCACTCTCCGGAATCGGAAGCCCCTCACGGAGAAACGCGTCGATTCCCGCGGGATTCGCCATTTGCAAGACCCGACCACCCGTCTTGTCGGCGATCTGCTCGAGCAGCGCGCGATTGTCGCGAACGGTGCGAAACTCCTTCGGATACGGCACGCTCACCGACGCCTGCACACTGGATCGCCTGCCATCCTCCCCCTTGCCGAGGCCGAAGTTGACGAGATAGGACCCTGCCTCGGTGACGGGAAACTCGACGCGCCAACGACCAGGTCCCGTCTGAACGGCCGTGAGTCCGCGGGAGATTCCGGTCGGCGTCACCACCATCGCGGTGGGATCAAGGTTGGATGCGAAGCCGCCACCTGGATCAGTCGCCTCAAGGTCGACGATTGCAACGTCACCTTCGACACGTGTCCGTACTTGCGCGTTCGTCGGTACCGCTGGCCGCAGTAACCAACGCATGCTCTGCTCCCAAAACGCGCGATACTCGCCCCAACTCGTCCACGCTTTCGTCCAGCGCGTACCGGCGTCGGAGGTGAACGCAATCGAGCGACCAAGTCCATGATTCCAGTACGCGTAGATCGGATCAACGCCCTCCTCGGTTTTGTTTGCAATCTCAACCTGTGAGAGTCCGTCGCGCGGAATCGTCAGCACGTATCCCGAGATGCCGGGTACGCCGGTCACGCCGCGAATTGGGCCGGAAGTTGATGGGGCGACACCCGGCGAAAATTCGCCCTCGACGAGAAGGCTGCGGGATACCACAGCCGCTTCTTTGGTGAAGATCTTGGGGAGGTTCTTCGGATTCGTCACCTCGTAAAAGCGCCCGCTCGTTGACTCGGCGGTGTACTTCATGTTGACGTAATCCTGCTGCGTACCGTGGCCGGACACCATCACTGTTGTGATCGTGACCTTCGATGCGACGGCTCGTGCAATCGTTGCTGCGGTGGGCGGCGCGGGATCGCCATCGGAGATAATGATGATGTGACGCTGACCAGCTTTTGAATCTTCGAGGGACTTTAGTGCCATCGAAACCGAGCTATCAAAGTCGAACATGTCGCCCACGATCATCGAGCGCGCGGCCGCGATCGCGGAGGATTTGTCTCCCGCCTCTTGCAGCGCATGCGACCATGTTGGTCCATTGACCAGAGTGATGATGCCGATGAGATCGAGTCGAGACAGTGCCTCAATCGCAGCGATAGAAACCTGTTGCGCCCAATAGTTTCCTTGCGGCATCTCGCACGAGTGCACGATGAGCACCAGACCACCGCGCACCATTTGGCGGGTTGCGGGCGGATCGAGTTTGACAGGAAGCACCGACGCCACATCAGAGTCGATCCAGCCTCCGGCACCGAAACTCTGATCACCACCGAGCATCAGGAGTCCACCACCAAGGTCATGCACATAAGCTCGGAGAAGCCGATCGGTTTCACCGTCGATCGACCACTTCGGGACGTTGGCAAGCACCACCGCGTCGTAGCCGGAGAAGAAGTCAGCGCCTGTCGTGAGGGCGCTTGGATCAGCGACGCGCACTTCGAGGCTCCCCTTCCGGAGCGCGTCGACGAACGGTGCCGAGGCGACGCCATCGGTAGGATCGACCACAAGAATCGTGCCGCTTCCGTCGACGAACGTCACCGCGGTGCTGCGGTTGTTTTCAAGCATCGAATCCTGCAAGTCGTCGGCTGGCTCGAAGACAGCCTCGAAACGGCGCGTGCCCGCGCCTTCAAGAGGAAACGGAATCGAGATCGTTCGCGGGCCTGGCTCGAGTTCGACTGCCAGCCCATCACCGGGCGCATCGGGATCAAGGTCGACCGGCCGCCCGCCGTCACGAAGGAACAGTGTTCCCCGCGCCGGGCGCTGGCTCCGCAACAAGAGTCGAAGGTCTGCAGTTTGACCGGGGCGTGCGCGCGTCGGTGCCTTGAGACTCTCAAAGACAACCTCGTTCGGCGACTCATACTCGAGCGGGACGACATCAATCGGAATGCCGTTGGCTTTGGCGACATCCGCTTCTGCGAGCACATTTCCAATGTTCTCATTCCCGTCCGAGATCAACACGATCCGCTTCGCTGTGTCGCTTGGAAGAATGGACAGTGCCTGTCGGACTCCTGCCGCGAGGTTGCTCGCGTCGCGATCACCGGAGTGCTCCTCAGACGGGATGATTGAACGCGCGTCGGGTTGCGAGGCGATCTCGGCGTCACGGCCGACCGTCACTGCAGCCACGCGATCAGCGGGTTCGCGTTTCCCGGCGACCAGTTCCTGCGAAAACTCGCGCGCATCCTTGAGTATGCCTGGCGGAATGGAGCGACTTCGATCGAGTACGAACGCTGTCGTGAGCGCTTCACCGCGTCGGACGAAGGACGGTTGCGCAATGGCGCCCACAAGTCCAAGGACAACAAGCGTGCGGAGGAGGAGGCTCGTCCACCACTTCCAAGTCTCCTCGTTGCGGCGGCTACGCCACGCCAGCAACACGACAGGCACCAGCAGCGCAAGGAGCAGGAGAAAGATGGGTCGCTCAAACTGCATGTTCATTCCGACGTGCGGGACTGAGGCTCGGGGAGAGTCGCGGGTAAAAGCATGGAGAAGAACTGAATACGGGAGTTGCCGTGGTCGCAGAGCGCAAAGCGGTATTGGCCGTCTGAACCAATCCCCGTCGGCTCGAGAGCCCAAGGATACTTGACTCGACCGACATCGCGGCCGATGCCACCCGCGACCGCAAGCACTTCGCCAGACACTGCGTCAAGTCGCTGCACGCGGTGATTGCTGTGCTCCGCGACCAGTATCGTGCGTCGTCGGGTGTCCGGCGTCGGCGCGTTCCCATCGGAGAGGGATGTCACGGGAATTCCATCAATCTCGAGGACCAGCCCAAAGGGATAGGCAAACTGCCCCGGCGACCGCCCGGTCGTACCGATCGCACGACGAAACTCGCCGTCACCCGTGAACACTTGGATCCGGTGGTTGCCGGAATCTGCCACGTAGAGTTCATCGCGCGCAGCGTCGTAGGCAAGCACTTGGGCGCGAAGAAACTCGCCAGGCTCAGTTCCGCAAGAACCAAACTCGTAGAGAAACGTGCGCTCCGCGGAGAACACCTGCACGCGATCGTTGCCACCGTACTCGGCGATGAACATCCTGCCGTCAGGCGCGAACGCAACATCAGTCGGATAAATGAACTGCCCCGCGTCGCGGCCGTAACTCCCGAGCGTCCACTTCTCAACGCCCTCTGGAGTGAAGGCGACGATGCGATGCTCATGCGTATCGGCGACGACGAGGGTGCCGTCAGGCGCAACCGATGCACCTACTGGCTTTCCCCGATCCTTTTTTGACATCGCCCATTCGGCACGTACGGTTCCGTCCGGATCGAAGCGTTGCACGCGCGCGTCTTTATCGATGACGTAAACCTCTCCGTTGCGCGGATCGCATGCGACAACCCGCGGCCCGTTGAACTGCCCCCGCCCGCGGCCGACGCCCGTGAATGTGCGATCGACCAAGAGCGTGTTCGTCACCTTGGGTGCGTCGCGATCAAAACCTGGGGGCTCGTCGGAAGGCGCGGCAACAGCCGGCGTGTCACGCCGAGCGCACGCGGGCAACGTGATCAAAACCGGGATACCGAGGCACGAAGCAAGTGCGACCAACGGGACCCCACGACGCAGCTGGCGAAACCCACGAGGCAGTTGGCGAAACCCACGAGGCAGTTGGCGAAACCCACGAGGCAGCTGGCGAACAAACGAGGAAAGCGAAACAGCACCGACCACCCCCACGATCAACAGTGCGAGGGTGCCGAGAAGAACGGTTTCTGGGCGTTGATAGTGGATCGCGTTGAGAATGTCGGTTGCGAGCCAGTCCATGCCGGGCGGTGCCATTCGTCCGCTCGCCGCCAGTTCACCCAGCGACCAGGCGAAAGCGACTGGAAACGTGACGAGCGCTGCACGAACGATTTCGTGACGCATGCCGCGCCAACGCGCAAGCGCACTATCACCGTCGAGCGCGCGAAGTCGAGTTGCGGAGGGTGGTTCACATGCAGCAAGCGCAAAGACAACGACCGCCGCAACGATCATCGTTCGGACGACCAGCGTGACCAAGACGATGACCGGTGTGTCATACACGAACCCAAACGCGTCACTATTGAATGCACTCTCGAGCGCGATCGCTGTCGTCGTACCGGGTACGAGACCGACGAATGCCGCGAGCACCAACATCGAAAGGCTCAACGCGCGCAGCGGTCGACGCGAGGCATGAACCCCGACCCGAAGCGCGATTGCGAACAGGGTCACGACGATCGCGGCAAGCGATGATGTCAAAACGGTCGTCGACAATGCCGTGCCATGCAACAAAAAGAAATCACTCGCCCGCGGTGTCTCCCAGAGCGCACAGAGAAAGAGACTAAGGAGAATCGCCGGGAGAATCGCCGGGAGAATCGCCGGGAGAATGACTGGAAAAGCCGCACAAACAAGGAGCGCTGAACCGCCACGACGTGCACGACGGGGATCGAGCGCAGACGCCGTTGTATCACGCGCGCCCAGCCGTCCACCGCCGGAACTCCGCACGAGGAGTGGCGTCAAGAGAACCCCGCAGGCTGCGAGAGCAAGCGCTGGCCATGCTGCGCCCAGGATTTCTGATGGCGACGCGCCCAGCGACTCCAGTGCACGAAGCTCAAATCCGTAGGTCTGTACTTGAGCAAGGTCAAAGACCGTCGTTTCACTGAACAGAAAAATGCCGACCGTCGCAATCGCGATCGTGAGCGCCCTGCCATCTCCAGCGAGCGCAGCTCGAACGCGTGCGGTCATGCGCGCACCATCGAGGTAGAGCAATCGATCGACACTGGAGAGCGAGCGGCCACCAGCGACAACAAGTACCGCAAACGCTGGCGCCGCTGCCCACACAATGAGTGACAGCGCAAGCGCGAGTGAGCGAACAACGCCGACGGCATTCGCGCGTTCGACAAGATCGCCAATCCACGTGCCGGGGCCAACGCAAAGCCAAACCGAGGCGTAGAGCAACCAGGGCGGAAGCGCGAGCGGTGCGAGAATCAAGGTGATCGCGATGTTCCCCGCCAGCGAGCCTGCTCTCTGACGGAATACCCGCGATGCGGGCCATGCAAGCAACGCGCCGACGATGGCGACCGAGAGCGCGAGCGCGGTACTTCGCAGGAAAAGCGCCAGCGCACCGGACGGCGCGAGTGTGATACCGAGCGTGGATGTGGACGCGCGACTCGTGGCGGGGAGTTCGCTCCCAATCCCCGTAGTGGCAGCCTGCGGAAGAGCACCATCCGTGAAAGAGGACCCCGCGATCGAGACACTCAGTGTCGCAATCGGCCACACCACACAGAAAGACACTGCGAGTGCTGCGCACACGACGCAGAAGTAATCAACGAACCATCCGCGCGATCGCGTCACGCCGCGCCGCCTGCGGGAATCCCGCCCCGCGTAAGAATCGCGTGCGCTCTCGACGCAATCTCAGCAGCCCGCCCAGCAACGATCGCGAGATCAAATTGCAACGGATCGGGTTCATCGAAGGCCGCGGTACACCCGAGGGCATTGGCCTCGGGGCCAAGCGCACGATTCCGTGAAGGAGACTCGCACAGCATCTGCTCGCATGTTGGGGATACCAGCCAACGCGCGACACGAAGCGTGGAGTTAGACACGTCACGACCGGCCACCAGTCCGAGCGTATTCGGAACGATCATCGTGCCGTAGCCCGGTGCCGAGTCGGTCATCGTCCGAGGAACCACCATCGATAGAGAGAATCCACGCGCCTGTGCCGCAAGCGCGTCGTCAGTATCGGTCATTCCATACGCGCACTCGCCCGTCGCGACTGCTTCGACGGTTGCGCCATTCCCACCCGGAAGCACACGCACCCCGTTCGACCGCAGTCCGTCAAGCCACGCTTCGAGTGTCGGCGCATTCCGTCCCTCGGAACGTGCGCGAGACCACGCGTCATCGAGCGCGGCGAGATGACCGCGCGTGGTTCCGAAACGTGGATCGGCGATCGCAATGCCAGGTACGCCGGCATCACGAAGCGATGGATCGGCGAGCTGCGACCACGAAGTCACGGCAACTGTGGTGCGCCGCGGGTTGGTCACAATCACTCGGGCGCGCGCGGCGAACGCAATCCAACGACCGTGGATATCCCGATACGCCGACGGCCAAGAAGCGAGCAACTCGGGAGGAAGCGGGACGAGAAGTCCATCCGCTGCGAGCCGCGCGGTGGCGAAGGCTTCGGAGGACCAAAAGAGATCCGCGCGGGATCGGCCGCGCTCAGCGCGGATGCGATTCTCAAGGCCCGTTGTCTTGGTCGCCTCTGTGTCGAATACCGCGTCGATCTCAATACCCGTCTCCAAGGTGCAACGCTTGAGCACCGAACGCGCGAGCACGTCATCGACGGAGACGTACATGACCACCCGAGGCGGCGCCTCATCGGGAGCGTGTTGTTTGCGACACCCAGAAAATGCAGCGAAAGGCGTGACCGCGGCACAAACAATAGAGTTGCGGACGAAGGTGCGTCTGCTCCATCGCATCGGTCCCGTCTGATCAGGGCCGGTGTTTGGGGTGCGGATCACTTCGGGCTCCCACCCGCCGCCGGAACTGGCGCAGCTTGGCCAGCACCGCTTTTCTCCGTCGTGCCGCCAGACGAAGTTGCCGCTGAAGTTCCAGCGCGCTTGGTGATTTCTTTTTTCAGCGTCCCAAAGTAGTGCTTGTGCGCTTCTTTCAAATGCGACGGCACTTGCTCCTCGCCGACAGCGACACCCGAACCGCCATCGACCGCTTCTCCGATGCTTTCGCTCGGCATCACGCTTTCGCCGATCTCTGGATTGGGGTTCTCAATGAGCTGTCGCGCGATGATGTCACCGCCGGCCGTCTTCGTTTTTGCTTTCTGCGCCTTGGTACCGGTGGGTGTCTTTGATTTGCCGGTGTTGCCACCTTGCGCGCGACCCCCAGCCATTCCACGCTGCTGACCCGTTCCGCCCATGCGTTCACTGGGCGAACCTGCGCTCGAATCATCACCACCCCCAGCCTTGCTCATACCCTCGCCGAGCGATTGTGATTCGCTCTCAGCCATATTGGCAAGCGCCTCAGCCTCCGAAAGCATCTGTTCAGTCAGCTCCATCTCGGAGAGGGCTTCCGTGAGTTCAGCGATCCCCTGCTGACCCTGCTGACCTTGCTGACCCTGCTGACCTTGCTGACCCTGTTGGCCTTGCTGACCCTGCTGACCTTGCTGACCTTGCTGACCCTGCTGACCTTGTTGACCTTGTTGACCCTGTTGGCCTTGCTGACCTTGTTGACCCTGTTGGCCTTGCTGACCTTGTTGGCTCTGCTGACCTTGTTGTTGCTGCTGACCTTGTTGTTGCTGCTGTCCTTGTTGACCCTGCTGACCTTGTTGACCCTGCTGACCTTGTTGTTGCTGTTGTTGTTGCGGTGCACTCTTCTTCGCGGCGTTCGCCATGCTCTTTAAGGCTTTCTGACTTGCCTTTGCCGCCTGCGCCGCCTTCTGAAGTTCTTCGCGTTGCTGTTGGTTGAGGTTCTGATTCTCGTTGATCGCGCGCTCGAGGGCTTCTGGGTTGGTCGCAAGTTGCGCGTCGAGACCAGCATCCTCTAACGCATCCTTCAGCGACTGCTGCTTGTCCGCAAGAGCATCAAGTGATTTCGCCATCTTCGCAAGCGCATCCCTCGCCGCTGCTTTTTCTGCCTCGGACATTTCGCCCGAATCCATCTTCTTCGCGAGCTCGCCAAGTTCCTGCTTCGCGCTCGCGAAGTCACCGCGACCGAGGGCTTCCGAAAAGTTTGACAGCGGACCATCCTGCTTTTCAAGACCAGCGAGGTCGCGCTTCAGCGCTTCATTTTTGCGTGCGTCCTCGCGATCACGAACATCATCAAGTTTCTTCGTGAGCGCCGACATTCGGCGAATCGCTTCGCGACGCGCGTCGTCATTCGCTGTGTCATCTACCCTCGGGTCATCGATCTTTGGATCCGCATTTTGACCCAACTGACTCATTGCATCACGCAGTTCGGGAGGTAGCGCCTTGGAACTCTCAAGTTCCTGCTTGACCCGTTCAAGGGCATCGGCACTCGCCTTCTTCTGTGCGAGTTTGACGGGTTCAACAACCGTCTCATCGGAAGCCTTCCATTCATAAGCCGGGACGAAGACCTGCGCGGCAACGGCTGTCGCCAGTGCCACCGCCGCCCAATAGATACGAATTGGAACGCGAATCGGAAACGCACCGCGAACCTTTTTCGGCATCTCTGGGCGCGATGCGACTTCGACCGCGTCCGCGACCGCAGCGCGTGCATAGGCGTCTTGCGACTTTTCAAGGGCGAGTGCAGTCGTGAGCCGTTCGTCAAGTCGCAGTCGCTCGTCAATACGAAGCGCGACGGTCGCGTCGGCAGGCGCGTGGCGCGATCGAAGAACCATGATCAACGCAACAGTCACCAGACACGCCGCGCCCAGAGCAAGACCGAAAGTGGCGAGCGTCACTTCAGCTTGCGGTATCAACTTTGCGTAGAGCGCAAGAAACACGGCGAGCACAAAGGCGCTGACGAGACCGGTGGCGATGGCATCGACAAATCGACCCAGGGCGAGCCGGCGGCGTGCAAGGGAGATGAGTAGCCGTATGCGATCCATCACAAGCTCCTCTGACAATGTTTGAAACGTGCGGATTTGACGAGCGCGCGCACTGCGTCGAATGGCCCCTCCGCACGCGTTCCACTTCGGAAAGGCGATCGTACACACGACACTGCACGCTTCCGTAGCTTCCGACATTTTTGCGACGCGAATTTCGTTCCAATTCATAAGCGCGTACGCTGCGACGATGGACCCCGACGACCATGTTTGCCTGTGCTTTCACGTGTCGCTTCGGAAGATCGCGAACTTCATCACGCGCGAGCAGCCACGCGTTGCGAGCCAAATCTCCGATTGCCTTGGTGCGGGTACTGGTTGCCAGTGGTGCGTGCCGTTTCTGAAGAAACTCCACCAACTGCATCTCGACGGATCACCGCTGGATCTGCCGGTGTCACCGGAGGAATACGCAAAACGCCGCGCCCGGTATCGTTCCTCGGGTCAACGCGACGAGTCCGGCGAGATGGCTTCGAACGAAACAGCTCAAAAAGCTGCTGAAAGCCCTCGTGATACGACTGGCATTTAGCCAACCGCACCCGCGCGATTGACGCGGCGCAGTTCAAGCGCGCGAATCGCTCGACCAAGTTCAAATTGCGGCTCGGTGAAGCGAAGCCCGATGTCGACCACCCCGCGCTGACGCGCGTCGACGACGTGCGCAATCGCCGCGTTTGCCAGTATCGCGGGAATAAACGAGGGAAACTCTGCCTTGACGAGCACGGGCTCGTCGGGACGGACGAGCGTCGTCAGCGACGCACGAATGCACATGCCACCCTCTGAAATATCGATGACGGTCCCCTCACCGATCGCCGCGAGCGAAATTGGGCGCGAAATCAGTGCGCGCGGCGCGAGGTCAAATGCGACCGGCACCCGGTGAAGGCAACGCCGTTCCTCGTGAAGCAGGATCGCGGGAATGGAAACTCGGTATCCGTAGCGCTTCGAGATACCAGCACCACTCGTCCAGCGACCAAGCACGGTCACTTCACCGTGGTGAAATCCGTTATCCGCGGCGATGGAGAGATGAAGCACCTCGCCAGCAACGAGCTCGCGACGGGTCGGTCCCTCGTGCGGCCGACTGATGACAAGTGCGTCGGCATCGAGTTCTTCAACATGCCCTGAGAGCGGGCTCGGCAGGGCAACACCATCAAGGGTGCCGATACCGATGGAGGCCGACCGCAACGCGGCCTTTCGCAGAATGGCGCAAATCGACTCGTCTGGAGACTCGTCGATACCAAGGTAGGAGGCAAGTTTCTGGAACCAGACCCTCATGCATCGTGCATCGGCTGCCCCACGATCACACTTCAACCTCTTTGGGCGGCTTCCCTTGCAGCCTCGAAGTTGCGCACAGACTGCCACAAACCTGCCAGCACGAACCTGATCACGGGCTGACCCCGCCGAACCCATGCCGGCTGCCTGACCGCTTGCCGTTGCGACTCAGTCGCAATACCATGGCAGGATGCCCGACCAGCCGACCCTCCCCGATCCCATTCGGCTGCCGTTGACGCAGTTGAAGCGCGGCGACAGGGCGATGGTGGCGGATGCGTCGATTTCGGCCGAGGATCGTGCAATCTTGCGAGCGATGGGTCTCGACGAGACCTGCCAGTTCACGGTCTGCCGTGTGGGTTCGGGTGGCCCCTGCATCATTCAGGTGGACGCGACGCGGCTTGGGCTCTCGCCTGAGTTTGCTCGTCGCATTATGACGCGGCCCTGCGAGTGTCCGGACGCGACCCACTGCGCCGTGACCGCTCCAGAATCGCTTCCTTCCGGCCCGTCAGCCACGGATCGCGCATGAACGAGCCTCGGCGGACCGACCCTGCACGGGACGCTGGAACGTATCCCGCCTCGGCGCGAATCGCGATGGTTGGAAACCCTAATGTCGGCAAGACATCGCTCTTCAATCGGCTCTGCGGAGTCCGCGCAAAGACTGCAAATTTCCCGGGATCCACAGTCGAGGCTCGGGTGGGAACCTGCCGCGCCGACGGACGCGAATTCGAGTTTGTCGATCTGCCCGGCGTGTACGCCATCGACCTTGAACTCCCCGAATCGAAACTTTGCCGCGACTGCCTCGCCGGTCGACTCGAAGGCTGCATGCCGGACGCGCTGCTCGTCGTCCTCGATGCAACCAATCTGGCGCGGGGTCTCCGACTCTTCCGATCGATCGCCGCATTAGGTCGGCCGCTCATTGTCGCGCTCACCATGACCGATCTCGCGCGCAAGCGTGGACTGTCCGTCGATGCACAGCGACTGGCGGTTGTTCTTGGAGTTCCGTGCGTCGAAGCAAACGGGCGCTCGGGTACCGGGATCGATCCGCTGCTCGGCGCGATTGCTGCTGCGCGCGAGGCGACGCCGCAACTTCTTGCCGCCTGCCTCGCGCCTTCGTGGATTGACGAGACTGTCACCGCAATCGTCGGCGGCCCAAACACCATCGGTACAGACAGCGACCGCCTCACCGATCGACTCGACGCAGCGTTCACACATCCGATCCTCGGCGGCATGCTTTTTGTGCTCGCGATGGCACTGGTGTTTTTTGCGATCTTCCGCCTTGCAGAAGTCCCGATGACGCTCATTGAGGACGGCTGCGCCTGGCTTGGCTCGACGGTGGCCGCGCTCCTCCCTGAGGGCGCGCTTTCAAGCCTTGTTGTTGACGGGATCATCGGCGGCGTCGCGGGAACAATCGTCTTTTTGCCGCAGATTTGCCTGCTGTTTTTTCTTCTCGCGCTCCTTGAGGATACGGGCTATCTCGCGCGCGCAGCCTTCGTGATGGATCGCATCATGTGTCGGTTTGGTCTACCGGGCCAGGCGTTCGTACCGCTCCTCTCGAGCCATGCGTGTGCACTTCCGGGCATCATGAGTACACGCCTGATTCCTGATCCGAAGGATCGACTCGCAACGATTCTCGTCGCGCCCTTTATGAGTTGCTCAGCGCGCGTGGGCGTGTACGTACTCCTTGTCACGATCCTCTTTCCGAATTCCGGATTCTTTGCTGGCCTTGCCTTCGCCGGGTGCTACGCGCTCGGCGCGATTGCGGCACTTGTGACAGCCGCAATCTTTCGAAAGACCATCCTGCGCGGCCACAGCCGACCAATGGTGCTCGAACTTCCGCCGTATCGACTGCCCAATGTTCGCGGAGCACTCCTCTCAACCTATGACCGCGCTGTTGTCTTTCTCAAAAATGCGGGCACGGTCATTCTCTCGATCTGCGTCGTGATGTGGTGGCTCTCGGCATATCCAAAGAGCGAGATGCCGGAGGCTGCGATTGTGCTCGAGGCGCGCGCGGTTGAAGTTGAGGCGTTGGACGCTGACGAAGCCGACGCATTGCGTACCGAAGCGAGCGTGCTCACCGCGCGACAGCAACAGGAATACTCGTTTGCCGGGCGGCTCGGCAGCGCGTTACAACCGGCATTCGCTCCACTTGGTCTTGATGAGCGCCTCACGGTTGCGGTCATGACGAGTTTTCTCGCCCGCGAAGTGTTTCGGAGCACGATGACGGTGCTTGTTGGCCAGGGAGATTCAGACGACGACACGAAGGTTGCCGACGAACTCGCGCGTGCAACGCGTCCCGACGGCACGAAGTTGTTTGATCCAGCGACGAGCGCAGGCTTGCTTGTCTTTTATGTCCTTGCGCTTCAGTGCTTGCCCACGCTCGCAGTCACTGCCCGCGAAACCGGTTCGTGGAAATGGGCGGCACTCCAGTTTGGTTGGATGTCTGGCGTTGCGTATCTCCTCGCGTTCGCGGCCCGCGAGGCGGTCCTCTTTTTCGGGGTATCTTGATGCTCGACGTGGTGCAAACTCTTGCGGTCGATGCACAGTCGGAGCGACCCTTTCCGTGGGGGGATTGGCAATTCTGGGTAGCGTCCACGATTGCCGCCGGAGCACTTGTGATTGTGGTGCGCCCTCTTCTCCCCCGTCGCAAAGGTGCGAAATCCAACTGTCCAGGCTGTCCGTCCGCGGAGGACCCGAGCCGTCCGTCGCGACCCAAGCACGTCGATCTCACGATCGGCGGAAAACGCGTTCGAAACTGAATGCACTCGCGCGCGCGCGATGCGTCATTACACTGCGGAGATGCGCGCGCTCAAGGCACTTCGGGTTCTCCTCTCACTCCTCGCGTCCATTTGCTTGTGGAGCACATCCGCACACGCACAGGTCTTTGCCGATGACTTCGGCGACGGCGTACCAAGCGCCTATTGGCAACCTGTGTCCGGCAACGCCGCGCTCACGATGGTCGAACGAAATGGACGGCTTGAGTTCACGACAACCCCAGCGCCGGCTCTCGCGAGCAAGACCTTTGCGGGATTTCTCGCCAAGAACTGGAGCATCCGCACGACGAGCAACTTTCTCGCGAAAGTGACCGTTCGAAACACCGCTGGTGGCGTGACCTCGGCCACCGGATCTTGGCAGAGCCTCGCGTTCGGATTTTCAAAGACAGGCGAACCGCTCACCGCAACCGGCTTCCCTGGCGACGCACGGCTCTGGCAAATTGGCGCGCGACGCGTCAATGCAACGACGACCTATCGCTGGGTGGATTACACGAAGTTCGGACAGTTTGGCGAAACAGCACTCGCCTACGCGTGGTACGCCAATCTCGACTTCCCGACCGAGTTTTACTCGACCTTCAACGGCGCGTACGCGTTTGATCTCGAATTCACCACGACGGTCTTCTTCCGCTACCAAACATCAAACGACACGCTCTACGTGAGTACGGTTGGATACAACGATCCGGAGGCGTATTACTTCGCGGGATTCACTGGTGGTCAACGACACCCGGTGTCGCTCGCGCTCGGCGGATACGCGGTGTTTCCCGCAGCATTGAGTGGTGCCGACAGTTGGATCGACACGCTTCGTGTCGATACCGGCGTTGTCGATGCAGCCCCAGGCGCGGTGAGCGCGTCGGACGGAACATTCGGTGGGAAGGTCCGCGTCACGTGGACCGCCGCGCCCAACGCGTCGGGTTACAAGGTCTTTCGCCAAGCTGATGGAGGCGAACTGACGCAGGTTGCGCAACTTGGTCCGACGGCGCTCGCGTACGACGACACGACTGCTGCTCCCGTCACGTCGTACACCTACAGCGTGCGTACGCTCGTCAGCACTGGTGACGGATTTCAGGCGTCTGACACCGGTTGGCGCAATGTTGCCACGCCAACGGGAGTCGCTGCGAGCGATGGAACGTACACCGACAAGATTCGTATCACATGGAGTCCGGTCGAAAGTGCTGTGGGCTACAGCGTATGGCGCGCGATTGGTACCGATACGCCGACGCTGATCGGCTCGACAAGCGGCGTCGATGGAACAACCTACGACGACACGACGCCCGCGATCGCGACGACCTACATCTACAGCGTCAAGGCGATCACTGCACTCGGTTCGACTGAACGCTCCGCAACCGATGCCGGCGTGCGCGCGCCAGCGGCACCTGCTGGAGTCGCGGCATCGGACGGCACGTATGGCGGCAAGATTCGCGTTTCCTGGACGCCGCTGACGGGCGCGACGGGCTACAAAGTCTTTCGACGCACTTCTGATGGCACAGCAGTATTGATCGCGACTGTGGTTGGCGGCGCCGTCGCGTTTTATGACGATTTCGCTGCGCCGGCAACGCTCGTGCAGTACCTCTACTCCGTGAAGTCGACGACCGTCGCGACCGACAGTGCCGCGAGTGCTGAGGATTCAGGCTGGCGGACGATTCTCGCGCCAACGCTCACCTGCTCAGCGGGCTCGAGCCTGACCTCTGTCGGAATCACTTGGGCCTCCATCACGAGTGCTACCGGATATGAGCTTTACCGCGCAGCACCCGGTGGAACCGCGACGCTCCTCGCGACGCTTGGCACAGTCAACTCCTACACCGACGAAACCGCAGAACCGCTTGTCAACTACGCCTACACCGCGAAGTCTCTCCACGCGCTCGGCGCGTCGCCCGTTGGCCTCACCCCCGCAAGTGGCTGGCGCAACGTGGCCGGGCCGAGTTCGATCGCCGCAAGCGACGGCCTCTA
>CAMDMA010000018.1 GCA_945902075.1 Candidatus Kuenenia stuttgartensis
TCGGCTTGCTCGACTTGCTCGGCTTGCTCGGCTTGCTCGGCTTGCTCGGCTTGCTCGGCTTGCTCGGCTTGCTCGGCTTGCTCGACTTGCTCGACTTGCTCGGTTTCTTAACCCCAGTTCGCGCGGGCGCGGACTTCTTTGATGCAGGCTGCTTCGCTGGAGACTTTAGAACTTGGGGCTTCTTAACTTGAGAATTTTTAGCTTGAGAATTTTTGGCTTGAGAATTTTTGGCTTGAGAATTTTTGGCTTGCGTCGCCTGCCTCCGAGCGGCTTCCTTCGCCTTCGCGTCGGCCTTCGCCTTCGCGTCAGCCTTCGCCTTCGCGTCGGCCTTCGCCTTCGCGTCGGTCTTCGCCTTCGCGTCAGCCTTCGCCTTCGCGTCAGCCTTCGCCTTCGCGTCAGCCTTCGCCTTCGCGTCGGCCTTCGCCTTCGCGTCAGCCTTCGCCTTCGCGTCGGCCTTCGCCTTCGCGTCAGCCTTCGCCTTCGCGTCAGCCTTCGCCTTCGCAACTTCGGCCTTGGCTTTTGCAACTTCGGCCTTGGCTTTTGCAACTTCCTTCGCGATGCGGTCGGCTTCACGCTGTGCAATCGCCGCGATGCGAGCGGCCTCGCGCTCTACCCGCGCACGAACACGCGCGTCCTCTGCGTCGCGCTTTGCGCGCACACGCTCTTCTTCGCGCGCGATCTCTGCGAGACGCTTCTCCTCGACAGCACGCTCCGCAGCCTCGATCACAGCGCGCTTCTGATCTTCAATACGTTGACGCTCGGCGTCCGCAGCTGCCTTAAAGCCAGCGTGTCGCGCAAGGTATGCGCCGCGAATCTTCACGCCATTCTTGCCCGCTGCCTGCCATGCATCACGCGACATCGCATCAAGCGCAACATGGATCTTGATGAACTCCTCAACCCGATGGTGCTTTGCGATCCAAGTAACGACATCTGCAGTCGATGCACTCGACTCAACCACGCCATTTTGATGGAGCAGTTCGACCGCCGTATCGTCGATGATCGGGGCGGGATTCTCGAAAGCGACAAGCGACGTCCGCCCCGCGACGAAGGGGGGAATCTCGGACAGACTCTCGAGGTACGAACGCTGATCCTTGCGAGACGCGTTGCGGAGATGATCAAGCGAAGTTCGGTGCTGTCGGCGGAAGATGTCGTTGAATGTGGCGCGGAGCCGCAGCGCACGCTCCTCGACGAACGGATACTTCTCACCGATTGTCTCCATCACCTCGCGCTCGAGCATGACGCGAAGTTCATTCACATCCACGATGACGCGGGAGATCTTCGCGAGTGCCTCTTCTGCGAGCGGCAGCGTGCTCTCCCACAGTAAGAAGTTCGTGAGCAGAATCGCGAGCGGATCATTCGGTTCGTGGCCCGCGAGCACTGGCGTCGCAGGCAACGTCGATGATCCGCCAAACTTCTTGAGCAACGCGGCAAACTTGGGACCGCGGACGGGTTCGACCTTCATCAAGTCTTGTCCTCCACCACATCGACCAAGGCGTCGATAGGTTCTTCTATCCCGGACTGTTCCGGAGTGTGCGAGCCTGTCGCTCGGATGACCGCATCAAGTGCGGATTCGCGCTTGAGTCGCTCGTCGAGCTCGAAAAGAAGGCGCGGCACGCGACTGATACGCGTCTCGTCCATCACACGACGACGAAGGTGACCTGCAGCCGCACGAAGGCCCGAAACCGTCAATGATGATTTCTCAGCGGGAATCACTGAGACACGGATCCGTGCCTCAGCAAAATCTGGCGTGAGCGAGACTTCGGTGATCGAAATCATTCCCTGCACGCGCGGATCGTTCAATCCGCGAGCGATCTCCGCTTGAAGCGCTCGTCGAATCTCAACGCCGACTTGGGCGGGACGATCGGACACCGGACCCGCGAGATCCAAGGGACCCGTGAGTCGCCGCGTGGTCGGACGCTGTTCCTTCGCGCGCGGAGGACCTGAGCGGGACTTGTCGGCAGTCCGATCGGAAGCCTTGCCGGAAGCCTTGCCGAAAGTTTTGCCGGTCGCGCCACCAGCCCGAGCGACCGCGTTGTCGCCCGCCTTTGGAGGAGCGCCAGAATCCGCCTTCGGCGAGAGCTTCTGGTCACGACTTCGCGACGGACGACGAGGTTCACCTCGTACGTCGTCGCTTCTCGAGTCGCTTCTCGAGTCGCTTTTTGAGTCGAAGTTTGAGTCAAAGTTTGAGTTCATACCGTTGCGCTTCACCCGGATCAACTCCTCTGCACCACGACGGTCCTGTAGCACTCGAGCACGTCGCCGACCTTGATGTCGTCGTAGCCCACGATCTTCATGCCGCACTCCTGACCAGCGCGAACGTCCTTCGCGTCGTCCTTGAAGCGCTTGAGCTGCTCGAGTCGACGGTCCTTCTCGACGACGATGCCATCGCGCGTGACGCGGATCTGCGCATTGCGCTCGACCACGCCGTCGGTGATGTAGCAACCGGCGATCGCACCAACCTTCGTGACCTTGAAGACCTGACGAACCTCGGCATGGCCAAGCACTTCGAGCTTGAGCTCCGGTGCAAGAAGGCCGCGCGCAGCTTTTGTGACATCGTCGATAAGGTCGTAAATGACTTCGTACAACCGAATCTCGACGCCCTTCGCCTCTGCAAGTTGGCGGGCCTTGCTGCTCGACGTGACATTGAAGCCCACGACAATCGCATTGGTCGCAGCTGCGAGCGAAACATCGCTCTCGTTGATACCACCAGCAGATGCACTCTTGACGGAAACCGTGACCTCTTCGGTCGGCAACTTTCCGAGCATTCCCTTGAGCGCTTCGACGGAGCCTTGCACATCGCCCTTGACCACGAGGGCGAGTTCCTTGCGGCCTTGCTTCTCGAGGTGCTTGAAGATGTTATCGAGGGTGATCTTCGGAGTTGCGAGTTCGCGCTCGCGGTCGATGCGACGACGCTCCTCCGCGGCCTCTTCCGCTGCACGGATCGACTCGACGACGAAGGCCTTGTCACCTGCATCCGGCAACTCATCGATACCAGAGATCGCAACAGGAGTGGACGGGAACGCCTCGGTGATACGCTCGCCTCGATCGTTGATGATGTCACGCACGCGACCGTAACCGCGACCGATGACAATGAAGTCGCCCTTCTTGAGACGGCCCTCTTGCACCATGACACGTGCGACCGGTCCACGACCCTCTTCGATCGATGCTTCGAGCACGGTTCCGCGCGCGAAGCCGTCGAAGTCAGCCTTCAACTCAAGCAGTTCCGCCTGGTAATCGAGGATTTCAATGAGTTCTTGGATTCCGTCGCCACGTGTCGCGCTCGTCTTGATGACTTCGGTCGTGCCACCCCATTCGACAGGGTTCAACTCGTGCTCAGCAAGTTGGCCGAGAACGCGGCGAATACTCGCTTCGTTTGCATCGGGACGATCAATCTTGTTTAGCGCAACGACGATGGGCACGCCCGCCGCCTTCGCGTGATTGATCGACTCGATCGTCTGCGGCATACAACCGTCGACGGCCGAGACGACAAGGACGACGATGTCGGTGACCTTCGCACCGCGAGCACGCATCGCGGTGAACGCCTCGTGACCTGGGGTATCAATGAAGGTAACCATGCGATCGATGTCGCCTGCCTTCACTGGAACGCAGAACGCGCGCGTCGACTGGGTGATTCCGCCGGCCTCACCTGCTGCAATGTTGGTGCTGCGGATGCGGTCGAGCAAACTCGTCTTACCGTGGTCAACGTGGCCAAGGATCGTGACGATCGGTGCGCGACGACGCTCATCCGTGCGTGGTCGATCTTTGAAACGCGCCTCAATGATGTCGGCGGCAGACTTCGCTTCATCGACGATGAGATCGATGTCGAACTCCATCATGATGTCGATGGCCTTCTCGCGATCGATACCACCGTTAATGGTGGCCATCGTTCCTCCGAGGAAGAGCTTCTTGATGATGTCGGTCGCCTTGATGCCGGTGGCAGCCGAGAGCTCCTTGATCGTGAGCGGCTCTGCGACATGGATCTGCTGAACTTCGCCGGGTTTGCGTTCGGTGCGTTGACCGCCGCCCGTTCCTCCGAAGCCCATGCGCCCGCCCGCGGGGCGGTGCTGCGACATAAACCCACGAGACGCGTCAAGCCGTGCTTGACGATCGCGAATGTCCTGCGCACCAATTGCCATGCGCGCAGACTCTCCAGCGCGGCCAGTGCGCGATGCACCGATGCCTCCGCGCGCGCCAGTCCGCCCAGCGCCGCCGGTACCAGTCGCTCCGCCCGTTCGACCGCGCGCGCCGCCGGATGATCCGCCTGACGAGCCATAGCCTCCCGGGGAAGCAGTTCCACCCGGACCGGTTCGCCGCATCGGTGGCGGAGTTGGAAGATTGTCGGCCTGCTCGACACGAATCACCTGAGGACCCGAAAGCCGAGTCTTTTCACGCGATCCGAGTTGCGGACCAACCGGCCCAACAATTGACGGACGCGTTGGGACATTCATGACCGGACTCGATCCGGCTGCATCGCTGATGGATGCTGGCGGCGGCGGTGGCGCGGTGATCATGCGACGCGCGACAACCTGCGGTTTCTCCACCGGTTTTGCTCCGGCCGGCGTGCTGCCATCCATGCGCGGCTGCTGCCGCGATGTGAGGCCGGCAGGAACGCGCATCGCCGCGGCGCGTGACGGCGTCAGCGACGGCGGTGCTGTCGGAGCGATCGGCGCGGGTGCGACGACGGCAGGCGTCGCGAGACGAATGTTGGATCGGTCCAACTGGGATGACTTGGTCGCGGTGGACGACACCGGGGTGGACGACACCGGGGTGGATGACATCTGGTTGGATGACATCGAAGTGGGCGTCTCGCCGGCAGGTAGACCTGCGGCGGCGGCCCTTTGGACGGACTGCTCAGGCGACGCAGACTCCACGCCGGAATCTACCCCGTGAGCGATATCTAGAGCGGGAGGAGCGCTCAGAGCTGGTGTGCTGCTGAGAGGAGACTGTGTCGCCTCGAGGGAAACACGCCTTCGAATCGGTTCGGCTGGGGCCGCAGTGGGTGCCGTCGCAACCTTTTTAGTCGCGCGCTTTGCGATCGGATGCGGGGTTGTGTCCGCATCTCCGATCACTTGCTCTTGCCCTTGCTCATCCCCATGGGGACCGTCTGCAACTGCCGACGAACCCGCAGAGTGATTTGTGGTTCGGAAGCCGCCACCTCCGACGCCATGAGCTCCGGTTGCCGTCACCGAAGAGCCAGACGGCGTCTTCGTCACAGCGGGTTCGTGCGCAACGCTCGTACCTGCGTTCGACGCATCGCCTGCATGATCACCGGTCGTCCCAGCGCCCATCGCACCCGCGGCCCCTGCAAACCATTCGCGAACCGTCATCGCGAGTCCAATGGACACCGACGACAGGTGATTCACGATGTCGGGAATATCTTCGGACTGACATCGCGTAACGATGTCCTTGGAACTCACTCCGAGTTCCTTCGCCAACTGGTGGACCTTCAACGACGCGGGTTTCTTCGACAAGCGTTCCTCCTGATCACTTTGCCATTCCATCACGAACATCGCGACGGCAACGATCTCTTCCGACCATCAGTGCATTTACAGCACCTCTCACAGCATCACTCAACTGTTCACGCGCCCCGACCGCATCGATCCGAGGATCGAGTCGGCAGCGCTCTCCGCAGCAGCGTCTGGGGTGACCCCAGCCGCGCCCATCGCCACTTCACCCCCTGCGGCGCGTGCGCCACCACCGCCCAGAATTGCGTCTGTTGCGACAGCATCCTCTGCGGCGCGGGCAGCGGCCGCGGCCTGATCGCGCTCACGCTCGATCTCGACCTCGCGGGCGCGGTTACTTGCCGATGCGCAGATAATGTCCGCGAGTTCGTCGGTGATGCCGAGTTCCTCAACGAGCATCTGCGGCCCGATTTCTTCGACGTCAAACACACTGATCATGCCGAGCACGCCAAGCTTGTCGAGCATCTCGTCGGTGACACCGGCGATTGGCTTCAGGGTTTCCTGAAGGATCTCAAGTCCCTTGGTGAACTCTGGTGGCGTGAGGATGTCGATGTCCCAACCAGTCAAGCGCGCCGCGAGGCGCACGTTCTGTCCGCGTTTGCCAATCGCGAGCGACAGTTGATCTTCGCGCACGATGATCGTGGCCCGACCGAGTTCGAAGCAGAGGCTGACTTCGTCGACGGCCGCTGGGCGAACAGCATTCGAGATGAGCACTTGGCTTGACTCGTTCCAGAGCACGATGTCGATCTTCTCGCCGTTGACCTCGTCAACGATGTTGCGGATGCGGCTCCCGCGGACGCCAATGCAGGCGCCTTTCGCGTCGACCTTCGAGTCAACTGAGGCCACCGCAACCTTGCAACGCTGCCCCGGCTCGCGAGCGAGCGCCTTGATTTCGATCACGCGCTCCGCAACCTCCGGAACTTCTGCCTCAAAGAGGCGGCGGATGAAATCGGGATTGGCGCGAGAGAGGATAATCTTGACCTGGCTGCCGCCATCGCGCACGTCGAGAACAAGGCAACGAATGCGGTCGCCAGGCTTGAACATCTCACCTGGGATCTGCTCAGACTTCGGCATAAACGCCTCAGCGCGGTCGACCTGCACGATGAGCGCGGGGCCTTCCTGGCGGACGATGGTGCCAGTGACGATCTCGCCCTGACGCTTGGCAAACTCCTCCATGAGGGCGTTGCGCTCGTCTTCGCGGAACTTCTGAATCATGACCTGCTTCGCAGTCTGCGCGGGAATACGGCCCAAGCTCTCAATCGGAATCATCTCGCGCTCAATCGGGTTGCCGTCTTCATCGACAATGTTGCGCCAGATGGAAATTTGGCCGGAGAGGCGGTCCATCTCACAACCAAACTCCTCCGTATCAAGCGAGTCGAAGTGCTTGCGCGCGGCGCTCATCATCGCCATTTCAAGATCGCGAAAGAGATGCTCGCGATCGATGTTTCGGTCGCGGGCGATGGAGTCGAGGATGCGGAGCGTTTCAGAATTCATGTCGTTCGTGGCCCTTCGAAAGATGTCGAACTCCCAGAAGACGGGTGGTTCGTTGTCGGTTCTGCCGACCTGGGTTGTCGCCGCGCGATGCGCGACGTTGGGATGTGTCGGAGTGCCCCATGGCAACACCGCTTGAAAAACACCGCGGCCACGCGTACTTGGCACGCATGGCCGGTCGACGAGGGACTTGAAGCACCTTCTTCTCAAGCTTCTCAAACTTCTCAAACTTCTTGTGCTCCACGGAGCACGAGAACCAGACAAGCATCAAGATCGGAAGGCACCTCCAAATCGCTGCCGAGAGCCCCAGTGCAAGGCCAATGACGCAAGCGCTGCGGCCTCAGGGACACCTTGTCCGAAGAAGCACACAAACGAAGCGCAGCCTTGCACCACATTCGGATCAGATCGAAGATGAGACCCTGAAGGCCTCATCGCACGATTCCGACCCGAACGGTCCTGCCGCTTGACGGATCACGGGGGGTTGAATCACCGGAGATCGAAAGCATTGGACAAACCGCTCGGTCGCAGACCGGAAAACAGACACGCCCAACGCAACAAACGCTTTGGGCGACGGCTGAAAGATATCGACCTACGAGCAAAAGGTCAATTGAACCGGGACAACTTCGCGTGGAGGTGTCGATCCAACGACGGTTCAGGGCGCTTAGCCGCCGGTGCCTCCGCCGAGATCGATCCGCTCAGTCGGTGCCACTGCGCGACCAATGCGCAACGCTCGATTGCCACGAAATTGCCCGACCTGTGCCAAGAATTTCGGCCGTCCCTCAACACCAAGCACCGCAGGCGCGTTTGCTGCGCGACCGGTGACGATGAGATCTCCGACCTCAAGTTGTCGAAGTTCGCTCAGTGAAATCGTTGTGGTGGCAAGAGTTGCATCGAGCTCTACGCGAGCGCCCGATAGCCCCCCCGCAATCCGCTCTGCATTGCCCGACCCGCCTTGGCTCTTGCCGGTCACAAACCAACTCTGCGCCGAGAGATCCTCAATGAGCGGCTCAATCGCGTTGTAGGGAATGCAAAGCGACATCGGCCCCGCGCGATTGGTGAGCTTGACCTCGAAACCGATAACCACCACCACCTCGTTTGGCGGAACGATCTGCACGAGTTGCGGATTCGATTCCATCTCGCCGAGAGCGAACTCGATCTTTCGGATTCCTTGCCACGCCTCCGACAACGCCGTCATACCGCGCTGGAGGATCTTCTGCAGCAGTTTCGTCTCGATCAGCGTCATCGGTCGCTGCGGCACAAAGAGCTCTTTGTTCGAGCCCCCGAGCAGTCGATCGATGATCGGGTAAAGCACCAGCGGCGATACCTCGAGGCAAATCTGCCCCTCAAGCGGCGGACAACGAACCAGGTTGAAGCTGGTCGGATTGGGAAGGCTTGAGATGAACTCCGAATAGGTCATCTGCGCCGCATGCGACACGCGGACCTCGACGATGGTGCGGAGATAGCCGGAGAGCGACGCGCCGAAGTTGCGGGCGAAGGTCTCGTGCAGCATTTCTAGGGCGCGCATCTGATCTTTCGAGATGCGCTCAGGACGTTTGAAGTCGTAAGGGCGAATCTCGATCTTCTCGCGGTCACGGCGCGCGCGGGAGAAAATCTGGGTCGGTGGCGCTTCGACGGCAGGCGCAGGATCGCTTGCCGCGTTGAGCAACGCGTCGATGTCGGATTGGTTGAGAACCTCAGTGCCCATTGTGTGGTCTCACTGGCGATAGACCCGGCTCCGCCGGGGCGGACAGTCGTCCGCGAATTGGTTCATCGGCGGCAGCACCGCCGAGGCTTGAAGAGTGAAGTTTGCGGAAGAGAGTCACAGACCGTAGACCCAACGCGAGACGCATGGCTGAACCGCCACACAGGCTGCACCTTTGCGCGACCGGCAACGCTCTCCCCGCTGGGCCGTAGGATGCGCACCATGAGAACCAACGACAGGCGTGCGGCCTTTCTTCCTCGACACCGCTTCGCCGCGCTTCTTTCGATTCTTCTCGCCCTTGTCTGCCTTTGGCCGACGGGGATGAGCACTGCCGCGTCCTCTCAATCGCCGCCGAAGATCCCCGGACTGCCCGGTTTCGGGCGGCCGAAGGCGGATGTGCCTCCAGCATTTGGCGATTCGCGCGATCAGGTCGACGTACAGGTGCTACTCGGCCAGCCATCGGTGGCGCCCGGTGGCGACCTACCGCTTGCCCTCGAGTTCAAACTCCTGAAGCACTATCACATCTGGACCAAGCCCGGCCCCGCTGGGGAGGGATTCGCAGAGTTTGATGGCGCGATCCGTACTGAAATCACGCTGAACCCCGGCGAGAACGGCGCATCGATGCCGATCGCGGGAGTCTTCTTGAACGATCGATTTCTGCAGTGGCCGGAGCCGCATGCAGTCGAGGCGGATCTAGGTGAAGGACGACAGAAGTACGAGGTCTACGAGGGAGATTTTGCCGTTTTTGTGCCGATCTCGATCGCGAAAGACGCGAAGCCCGGCATGGTGGAATTCCCCCTCGTCGTGTCATTTCAAGCGTGCGACGACACGGGCTGCAGCGCGCCAGCGGAGATCGAACTCACGGTGCGCTTCGAGATCTCGGCATCACCCCCCGCCGCCGCCCCAAATGCTGCATTCTCCGCCTTTGATCCCTCAGTGTATGGACGCATCCGCAGCGGCGACGCACCCACGGAACTCCTCGAGTTCACGCTCTTCTCCGCAACTTTCTCGATCGATCCGAATGGCGCCGGGTTTTTGCTACTCCTTCTCATCGCCGCGGCCGGCGGTGCCCTACTCAACTTTACGCCGTGCGTACTTCCCGTCATCCCGCTCAAGATCATTGGTCTTGCGCAAGCAGCGCAGGGAAGCCGCGCAAAGTGTTTCGCGCTCGGCTTTGTGATGTCTCTCGGTGTCGTGGCGTTCTGGATGGGGCTTGGCGTCATGATCGCGACGGTGAAGGGCTTCACCAGCACCAATCAACTCTTCCAGACGCCCGCCTTCACCATCGCGGTCGGATGCATCATCGGCGTGATGGCCGTCGGTATGGCCGGGCTCTTCACGATGAAGCTCCCCGACTGGGTCTACATGGTTGAGGCGAAGCACGACTCCTACTGGGGGTCGTTTCTCTTTGGCGTGATGACTGCAGTGCTCTCGACGCCGTGCACTGCGCCGCTGATGGGTACAGCGGTCGCGTGGGCAACCACGCAGGGACCCGGCACGATCCTCACGGTCTTCGCGGCAGTTGGCTCGGGCATGGCGTTTCCGTACCTCATCCTCTCGGCGAATCCGAAACTCATCGATCGCATGCCGCGCACGGGGCCGGCGAGCGACCTTATCAAGCAAGTCATGGGGCTACTGCTCCTTGCGGCTGCGGCCTACTTCATCGGCGCGGGCGTGGCCGGAATCCTCGTCGAACCGCCTGAGCCCCCGAGCCACCTCTACTGGTGGTTCGTCGCGAGCCTCGGTGGCGCCGCTGGCGGATGGCTCTTGCTGCGTACCTTCGCGCTCACGACGAAGTCAGTCAACCGCTTCATCTTCGGCGGTCTCGGCGCGTTCATCCTCACGGTGAGTGTCCTCATCGGACTCTCGCAAACCGCAAAGGGTCCCGTCGACTGGACCTACTACACGCCCGAGCGACTCGCAGCGGCGCAACAGGCTGGCAAGGTCGTCGTTGTCGACTTCACAGCGGAATGGTGCGCGAACTGCAAGACGCTGGAGGCACTCGTACTCAACACCCCTGCGGTGTCGAAGGAGCTCAACGCCGACGACGTGGAGTCGATCAAGGTCGACCTCACCGGCAACAACGCGGCGGGCAACGCGCTTCTCAAGGCGTCGAACCGGGTGACGATTCCGCTTCTTCTCGTCTACGCGCGCGACGGGTCGCTCGTGATGAACTCCACCGAGTACACGCCTGCACAAGTGCTCGCCGCGATCGCGGAAGCGCGCGGAAAGTCTAAAGAGAACGGAGCATCCGGTGGCTGAGACCTTTCTCTACTCCGTGCGATCAACCTTCACGAACGCCGCGGTCCGCGCAGACTTTCTTGCGTGGCTGTCGGGCGGGCATCTCGCGGACGTCGTGAACGCCGGCGCCCTCGACGCAGAAGTCGTCGAGTTCGAACTGGCGGCCGACGCGCCCGCCGATGCGATCGCGGACGTCGAGACGCGATACCACTTCTCGTCGCGCACGGCTTTCGACGCCTACACGAATGGGCCGGCGGTGCCCCTGCGCGCCGAGGGCATGACCAAGTTTCCGCAGTCACGCGGAATCGTCATGACACGCGGATTTGCGAAGTCAACGCTGCGGATCGAAGCTGTCTGAGCTAGGTTTTTCGCCGAGCGCCGCTTCGGGGTCCGCTTCGAGGGCTGCTTCGAGGGCTGCTTCGAGGGCTGCTTCGAGCGCCGCGAGTTCGCGCGGCGAAAGCTGCGCGAGCGGGTCAAGCGAGAGCTGCGCATTCACAATAACGGCGCGCTCGAACGCCTCGCGCGGATCGCGAATCTCCGTTGCCATAGAGTTGAGCCCCTTGTCCGCGAGACGATCTCGCACGATCTTCCGCGCCTCGCCAACAGCCATCCATCGTCGCGGAATATTCGGCAACGCCTCCGCCCCGTTCTCAACCACCCGAAGCAGCGCGAACGCACTCCATCGTTCGTCATCTGCGCGCCGCAGAATCGCGAGCGCGACATCGGCGCGAAGCGCGTCCGACCGCGGCCCACGCAACTGCCGTTTCCAAGCAGTTTTCTCGGCAAGTTCAATCGCCGCGAGTTCGCGCTCGCCGATCGGTGTGCCCGGCCTCGCGTCGGGTCCACCTGCGACCCGAGCGGCGGTCAGTGCCTGCATCACCGCCGCCTCGAGTTCAAAGCGCGACCACGCGTAGTCATTCGCCGTGAGCCGACGCGCGGCCTCCATGCGAATGTCGTACTCGCGCGCGGGCTCGCTTGCGATCGGCGCGAGTGAACGTGCAACACTTTCGACGCGCGCTGCCCGCGAGAAATCTTGCCGAAGCCCGAGCATCATCGAACCCATCGCAAGAAACCCTAGTGTCACGATGACGAGATTTGATCCACCGATCGCGAAGCGACCAGCCGATGGAGAAAGCCTCGCCGAATCAAGCGGCTTGCGCGGATCAAAATCCGTCGCACACGCGAGAAATGCGAGTGCAAGGACGCACGAACCCGGCATCCATGCGACCGTTTCGATCTGGGCGTGCACCAGTACGAGGATGCCGAGTACAAGGGCAATCGCTCGGAGTGTCGCGCCGGAAATCACAAGTGCCGCTTGCGCCGCGCATGGTGCAAGGAGCGCAAAGGTGAATAGCCCAACAAGGCGGGTGACAACCCAGTACTCATCGACGATCGGATTCTCCACCATCGATGCGAGCAACATTCCAGGAAGCCCGAAGCCCACCGCGACCAAGAATGCAAACAGGATTGCGAATCGCCGTTCGCGTGCTGCATCCGCTTCGGGCGTCGACGGAACTTCACCATCCACGCGCATCGGCCAAAAAACAGCAACGACGAGCCCTATCCACGCAAATCCGCTCACACCGAAGGCGACGAGCCAGTCGAAAAAGATCGAGTGCACGCTCTTCACATCTTCGGGGCAATTTGCAGGCTTCGCGGCGTTGAAAAATTCTTGTACGCGATCGGGACCACAGCCGATGAGGAACCAGTCGGTGTTGAAGAGAATGCTCAACCCGGCTTCGATGTAATAGCCTCGGAAGAGGAGACTCAATTCGCTGATGCGTGTACCCACGAGCCATCGCGCGCCGACCAGCGCGAGCATGCCAACCGCAAACACAATCGCCCAACGCGGTGACGGAACTTTTCCGCGGCGTTGAGCCACAACAAGCACCGCCGCTGCGAGGAGTGTCGCTCCGATCGCGCCTTTACCACCGTTTACGACGAGCAGCGCCGCGCATGCGCATGCCGCGAGTACGAGTAACAGCGTGTTGCCCGATTGCTGCGCGCGTCGCGCAAGGATCGCGAGTGCCGCGAAACCGAGGGCGCCCACTCCCATCATCGTTGAGAAAGGGTTCGAGAGCCCGAACCAACCCGTTGCCTCGGGCTGCATGAGTCGGCGCTCGTAGCTCAATGCAACGCTGGAGTCCGGAAGCCATCCACGCGCGGCGAAAAAATCGACACGTGTTTGCTCAAAGTGGGCGACCGTCGCCGGATGTTCGACGAGAACTTGAACCGCACCGCGCACTGCGAGGAGCCCGACAAGCCCAAGCAACACTGCGAGCACCGCCGCGCGCAACACTCGATCCCGAACAAGATGCACCAACGCGACAAACGCAAGGATCGCAGCAATCCACGAATCGCTTCGGAAGCCATTCTCAGCGACGATCCCTGTGCGCGCGTGAAGTACGGCGATCGGTACCGGCAGGAGCGCGAGTACAACAAGGCTGATCTTGACACCTTGCCGCGCAGCTTGCCGATCATCTCGACCTGCGCGCGCCTCGCCAAAGAGTGCGAGCGCGGCCGACATGAAGAGCACAAGATCGAGGATGTGCGACTTCGCGGCTCCGAGTGCAAAAAGTGGCATCGGCTCGCGCGCGGGATCCACATCGGCGAACCACACATTGGGCTCCACCGAAACCATCGACCGCACTACAGCAACGCCGAGTATTCCAGCGAGGCCCGCGATGCGCAGCCATCCGCTCATCATGTATCGCCCTTTCCGCGCGCGACACTCGTTTCAAGCACGGCCATCACTGCGAAGATCCCGAGTAACTGCACTCCGACGAGCGCAGCCTGCCATGGCAGCAGCAGCCCAAGTCCAATCGCGCTCGTCGCGGTCACGCCCGTGAGGAGCCAAATCACCCCCACCGCGCGCCGTTTCGAGAGCCCGAGTTCGACCAAGCGATGCGAGATGTGCTCATGACCTCCGATGAACGGACTCTTGCCACGTCGGATTCTCCAAAGCGTGACATACACGCCGTCATAGAGCGGAATTGCAAGCACGATGATCGGCATCAAGACTCCATACCACGCGCTCCCAAGCGCGTAACCCGCGTGGTCGGTGTCGATGTAGACCGTGCGCGCGGCCAGCGTCGCCAGCATGTAGCCGATGAACAGCGAGCCGCCATCACCCATAAAAATCCGGGCGGGTGCAATGTTGAGAACAAGAAATCCAGCAAGCGCGCCCGCGAGTAACGCCAGTGCCGACGCGACAAACCACTGCGCAGTCAGAATGGTCGCCACCATAAAGGCGAGCGCCGCAATCATTGCGATTCCACCAGCGAGCCCATCCATGTTGTCGATGAAGTTGACGGCATTGACCACCACCACGATCCACGCGACGGTGAGCGCGATGCTGACGATCTCACCGCCGGGATAGTCGGCAAGAAAGTTCTGAAGCAGCCGAACATCAGAAAATAGCGCTGTGCCAAGCGCGATCGCGACCTGAAGCAAGAGCTTTGGCCACGCGCTCAATGCACGACGATCGTCGTACAGCCCAACGAGGTGGATCGCGAGCGCGCCGATTAGGATTGTGATCCAGTCACCGCGCGCGTCAGCAATGCGGTCGAGGTGGGTGGGAAGCGACGGAAGTCCGGCGGCGACCAAGTCAGGCACAAGTGCGAGCGCCGCGAGTCCGGCGGCAAGTGGGCCGATGGAGGCCCAAAATATGGCGATACCGCCGATATTGGGAATGCGGCGGAGCTCCTTCACATGCCCCGCAACCCCTGCTGAATCCAAAATGCCGACACGGTGCCCAAGCCGCACGAGGATCCATGTTCCCGGCAGCGCGAGCGCGAATCCGACGACGAGAAGCGTGAGGACCGTTCCGACCATCCTCGGTAAGGTACACACGATGACCTCGCTTCGATCCGTCACGCTCTATTGCTCAAGTTCTCGCAGCCTCGATCCGCATTTCACCGTCGCGGCCCGAGCGGCAGGCGAGATTCTCGCTCAGCGCGGTATTACCTTGGTCTATGGCGGTGGCGCCCTCGGACTTATGGGGGAAGCCGCCCGCGCGACGAAGGCCGCAGGCGGGCGCGTCGAGGGCATCATCACCCGCAAGTTCCTCGACCTTGAGCAGGGCTGGCTCGGTTGCGACGAGCTCGTTGTCGTCGACACGATGCGTGAGCGTAAGAAGTTGCTGATTGAGCGCGCCGATGCCTTTCTCGTGCTGCCCGGTGGAATGGGCACGTTTGAAGAGTTTTTTGAAACGCTCGTTGGCCGACAGATCGGCGATCACACAAAACCGATCGCGGTGCTGGACGACCATGGCTACTACCTGCCGTTAAAGGCGCTCATTGAACACTCCATCGACCAGAAGTTTGCGCGCGAGGCCGTGCGCGAGATCCTGCATTTCGGCACCGACCTCAACACGCTCGTCGATTGGCTCGAGACGTCGGCGCGGATGCCGGTCCATGCAGACCCCGAACGATTTCTCCCGATGGGGCCAAAGATCCCAGCATGACGGCACGTGCGCCATCGAGATTCGCGGCCAACGCTGAGGATGTCTCCCGTCCGATCGGGCTTATTGCCGGGCAGGGCGCGCTGCCGGTGATTGTCGCCGAGGGGATGCGCGCCGCAGGGCGCCGTGTTTCTTGCATCGGGCTCGCTGACCAATTCGTCCCTGAACTTCCGGCACTTTGCGATGATTTTGCGGAGGCTGGAATTGTCCAACTGGGCCGATGGATTCGTCTTGCGCGTCGATTCGGAATTCGCGAGGCCGTGATGGTCGGTCGCGTTTCGAAGGCTCGTATGCACGACCCGCTGCGTGTCTTCCGCCAACTGCCCGACTTGCGCGCGATCAATCTTTGGTATCGAAAGCTTCGGCACGACCGCCGCTCCGCGACGCTCCTCACGGTGCTCGCCGACGACCTTGCGAAAGAGGGACTTGTCTTGATCGATTCGACGACCTTCATTCCCGACCACCTGGCAAGCGCAGGGACGATGACCCATCGAGCACCGACTGCCGACCAACTTTCGGACATCGCCTTTGGCTGGCCACTGCTGCGGCAAGTCGGATCGCTCGACATCGGGCAGGCGATCGCGGTGCGCGAGAAAGATGTGATCGCCGTTGAGGCAGTCGAGGGAACCGACCGAATGATTGAACGCGCGGGAACTCTTTGTCGCCGCAAGGGATGGACATTGCTCAAGACCGCGCGTCCCGGGCACGACATGCGCGCTGATGTGCCGACGATTGGCATCTCGACCCTTGAGAATCTCCACGCGGCTGGTGGCGGATGTATCGCAGTTGGAATTGGCCGGGTGATCCTTGTCGACCGTCCGAAAGTCCTCGCCCTCGCGGATCAGCTGGGAATCGCGATCGTTGGCGTGCCGGATGCGCAACACCGCGAACCATCAACCCTTCTGCGCTCCTGACCCCATTTCAAGATGTCTGCGAACAGGCCTTGAAAAAACAGTTAGGCTAATCTTTAGTTGGGTTTGGCCGTGGCGCCTCGCCACAATGTGCGATCCAATCGCGGTAGACGGCTCAAGCACACATCATGAGGAGCCGCTCGTCTGCTGCGCTCCGGCTTGCGGCGTTCACCTCTCGAGGAGATCGGTTCCATGGTGTCCACTCGATCGGAGAACGCTCTACACGAAGCGCGAGGCGACAGCGGCCGCGACACGCTCATGGTGCTCGGCGGGCCAAGCGCGGGAAAAACGGTTTGGATCTGCCGACTGCTCGATGCCCTTCGTGTGCCCACAACGCTTGTCGGCGGACGCATTCCGTCCGGCGAGACGCACGAATCGACTCCGAATGCTCACATGCTCCGTTGTGAGCCGACATCGGATGACACGCGCCGACGGATCGCGACAACGATCACAGGGCTCGAGAGAAAATCGTGGCCGCTTCCAACAGCGGATGCCGTCGAGTATGAAGTGGACTTCACTCTGTCGGGCGAAACCATTCGTACGCCTCATCGGCGGCTGACGATCGTCGACCTTCCGGGGTCCGCACTGCTTGCTGCTTTTTCGCCGAGTAATCCCAGCACGCTCACGATCGGCTGGACCGTAGGCAACCAACTCGTACGCACCGCTGCAGTCATCGTCGTGATCGATCCAGAGACTGTCGTCGAACGTTCGCAACAATCGCAAGATCTCCTTAACGTGACGGTCGCGATGCTTGAACATCTGCGTGCGAGTCCGGACGGAAGGTCGATTCCGATTGCGATCGTCCTCTCGAAATGTGACCGTGGCTACAAAGTCGTGATGCGCGAGGGCGGCGTCCGCAATTTCATGCAGCGACACCTCGGGCCCGTCCTCGTCGCGGCCGAGTCTGCGCGGGTGTACGCCTCATCGGCCACGAGATCGCGCCTTGTCAGCGCGGGTTACCGCGAACCATCGACCCGTCGTCCGACCGAAAATCTCATCGAACCGATTCACTTCATCCTCGGAACGCTGGATCGAATCGACAGTATTCGGAGGCAAACGCGGCGACTCCCACAGAGCAGCAAGCTCCCTCAGGACCTCTCACGCGACCTGCCGCGCCGCGAGGCACGAATTCCACCACTTGCTTGGACCGTGTTCGCGCTGGGTATGTTGGTGCTCGCTGGAACGGCTGTTGATTTCGCGCTCCGCCGCCCGTCGACGGAGGGGTCCCATGCAACCACAAAATCGGAGCCGACTCCGGAGGTCGCGCAATGAACAACCCTGAAGACCGTCGCGATATATCGCACGCAGCGCATGAATCGCGCTTCGACCTCGGCGAAGCCGACTGCACTTCAGACGCACTTGATCGTGCGTTTGCTGCACTTCCCGGCGAGGAGACGATGATGGGCGCGGTAAGCCCGAGCATCGATGGCGCCTCGGACCCTGAGCTTGGCATCAAGTCCGATGATCCTGCGAACGACACGCTTCGCGGAGTCGACTCCCCGCTGATTGCGCCGCGTGGCAGCGGTACCCGACTTCGGGACCGCGGAGAGCGAGCCTCGGACGAAGGCTTTCGTTTCTCAGGCGCATCGATGAGTTACGGGCAGATCGTGATCACCTCAGGGAGCGACGAATGGGACGCGAACCACGCGCGCGAGAACCTCAACTCTGACATCGACGACCAACCTGTGTCCCGTACTGCGGAGTATCTCTTGATTTCCGCTGGAATCGCAGGTCTTTTTACGAGCGTGATCTTCTTTCTACTCAGCCGCGCCAACGCGTGATGACGCATCGCACGCTCAATCCGCGAGAGTCGCCCGCAGCGCGCGATGCCAATCACTTGAGAAGACATGTGTTGGGTCGTAAGCATCCTTGCGGGCAAGAAATTCTGGAAGTTCTGGGTACGCAGCGAGCAGCTGCGCTCTCGTTGCATGTCGGTGATATGTCAGGAAAAATCGCCCGCCACGCTCTAACGCGAGGTCGATGAGCGCGCGAAAGCACTCTGCAGAATGCGCGACCCCTGCCGCCGTGTGGTTGACATGGAGATTGAGGATCACACACGCAAGATCGCGCTTTGCCCACGACAAGTAACTCTCGACATCGGCGGTAATCAACCGAATTGTCCCGTAAATCACTTCAGCGCCGCGCTCCGTGAGCATCCTTGCTGCCGCGTGAAGGAAGTCGATGAGTCGTTCGTGTGGCACGTAGAGTTCCGTGATTGCCTCACTTCCTCGACAATGCGCACCGAGTGCGCGGTCTATTCGCTCGTGGTACCCATCAAGGTACACGCCGAGCTGATGCAGGTCTGACCAGTACAGTTGGCCATCGGTCGCAACGTAGTGCTGCGCGTAACGGCGAAAGGCTTCCGCTTTGTTCGTGTGTGCGAGAATGAGAAGTTGCTCCCAGTCTGTGGCATCGAGTTCGCGCACAGTTTCGGCCGGAAGCACACCCTCGACAGGTTGGTAGCAACTCATCACGCCCTTGGTGAGAAACTCAGGAGAGGCTGGATCGATGTCGAACTGAAAATCACCGTAAATGAAGCCATTTTCGATGCGTCGACGCGCAGCGTGTGCCGCATCGTCGATGTCGATCACGCGCACAACGCGACGGAGAACAACGCGAGGCCGAAGCCGAAGCGTGACCGTTGTAATGATGCCAAAGAGTCCGTATCCGCCGATCGCGAGCGCGAAGAGTTCTGTGTTTTCTTTCCGACTACATCGCACTTCGATCCCGCGAGCATCAAGCAAGGTGAAGCGCTCGATGTCCGCGATGATCGGAGGCATCGAAAGTCCGCGACCATGCGCATTCGCCGAGAGAGCGCCGCCGAGCGTCAGATGGTCCGCGCCGGTCTGCTTCTGCGCGATACCCCACCGCTCAGGCTGTCGCGGCTCACGTTCGCGCTGGATGGCGAGATAGCCCGTGATCAAGGCGGGCCATTCGATTCCCGCCTCTGCCGTGACATGGCCGCACTCCATGTCGAAGTCAAGGATCCGCGACAATCCGCGAATATCGACGAGTTCGCTGTCACTCAGAAACTGCTGGCCCCCCATGGCATGCCTTGATCCCGAGACCGCAATGGACCGCCCTTCCTGAGCCGCAGCGCGCACGATCCCTACGAGTTCCTCCCGCGTCGACGGCCTTGAAACCCGCTTGACCGTCGTCGCGTTGAGGCCCGAATGGACGTCGTTGACTTCAACCTGGGATGAGATCATCGCTGCAGCGTATCGCTTCCCCGCCACCAACGCGGAAACGCCATGATTCCTGCTGATTTTCTCGAATTCTCGCCTCGCAACCCAAGCCCCTCCGGCGCGCTCTTGCGGTGAGTTTCGGCTACACTCCGAGCCCCTCAGTTCCGTCCACGCAGATGCGTGTGAACGGTGTCCCGAAAGGACCGAGTTTCCCAATGGCCGATACGACCGACGGCGCGATGCCGAATCCCTCCGATGGTGTTCCTCCCACTCCCGCTGGGGCGCTGACGCCGGCGACGACCCCGCCGGTCCATGACCGCGTGCTCGACCTCAATATCGATCGCGAATTGCACGAGAGTTACCTCACGTACGCGATGAGCACGATCATGGATCGCGCTCTCCCCGATGTTCGCGACGGGCTCAAGCCCTCGCAACGCCGCATTCTCGTTGCGATGAACGACCTCCGACTTGCGCCCGGAAAAAAGCACATTAAGTGTGCCAAGATCTGCGGCGATACAAGCGGCAACTACCACCCGCACGGCGAGAGCGTCATCTACCCAACGCTCGTCAACCTCGGACAGGATTGGAAGACGCGGTACATGCTCGTCGACAAGCAGGGCAACTTTGGCTCCATCGAAGGCGATCCGCCGGCAGCCATGCGTTACACCGAAGCGCGTATGACCGCGCCGGCAATGGCGATGATGGAGGATCTCGACAAGGAGACCGTCGACTTCAAGCCCAACTACGACGAGCGACTCATGGAGCCGCTTGTCTTGCCGGGTAAGTTGCCGAATCTTCTGGTCAATGGTTCAAGCGGTATTGCCGTCGGCATGTCGAGCACGATGCCTCCGCACAACCTGCGCGAGATTTGCGGCGCGATCGTGGCAACCATCGATGATCCGCTCATCGGCGTGGATCGACTCATGGAGTTTGTGCCCGGCCCCGATTTTCCCACGGGTGGCATCATCATGGGACGCCGTGGCATTATGGAGGCCTACGCCAGCGGGCGCGGTCGGCTCGTTGTGCGCGGTCGCGTGCGTCACGTCAAGATTGCGGGCCGCGATGCCATCATCATTGATGAGATTCCCTACCAAGTTTCGCAGAGCGCGCTTATCGAGAAGATCGTTGAGGCGTACAAGGACGGCCGTATCGAGGACATTTCGCAGGTCCAGAATCACTCTGGCCGCGATGCGCGAACGCGCATTCAAGTCCTTTTGAAGAAGGGTGCGGATCCCGCGACCGTTGAGAAGCAACTGTACGAGTTCACGCCGCTTCAGTCGTCGTACTCCATTCAGAACATCGCGCTCGTCCAACACCAACCGCGCACGCTCTCGCTGCGGCAGTTGATCCAGTGCTACATCGATCATCGCTGCGATGTCATCCGCCGTCGCTGCGAGTTCGAACTCCGCCAAGCCAGACAAGCCGCCCACAAGCTCGAAGGTCTGATTTACGCGGTGTGCGATATCGATGAAGTCATCCGCCTTATTCGCACGAGTCGCACGCGCGAAGAAGCAATTGAGCGGTTGATGGAGCGCGCGTTCCGCATCCCTTCGAGTTACCCACGAATCGACATTGTGCCCGCGCGGCTCGTCGATCGTGCCGAGAAATTTTTTGCCGACGGCAAGGGTGGCGTGCACCTCACCCGCGTACAGGCTGATGCGATTGGTGCGCTGCGACTCATTCAGCTCGTTGGCCTCGAGATCGAGAAACTCGCGAACGAACTGAGCGCGCTGCTTGCCACGATCGATGATCTCGAACTGATCCTTTCCGATGCAGCGCGTATCCTCGCGATCGTCCGCGCCGACACAATCCTGATGGCAGAGCGCTTCGGCAACGATCGACTGACTTCGATCGAAGGCAATGAGGCCGAGGATTTCGAACTCGGCGAGCTCGTGCCGCAGCACACCGCAGTTGTGACCGTCAGCCACGCGGGCTACGTCAAACGCCTCCCACTTGATACCTATCGCACGCAAGGCCGCGGTGGAACCGGCGTCAAGGGTCTCGAGGCGCGCGAAGATGACTTTGTGGAACAAGTGCTCGTCTGCGGATCACACGACGATCTTCTTTGTTTCACCGACACCGGCCGTGTGTTCCGAATCAAGGTTTGGCAAATCCCCGAGATGGCGCGCACCGCGAAAGGTCGCGCAATCGTAAATCTGCTTGACCTCCGTGAAGGCGAGAAAATCAAGACCTTCCTGCCCATTGAGGACTTCGAGAAGAAGGAAGACTTCTTGCTCTTCTCCACCTCGAAGGGCCGCGTGAAGCGAACGAGCCTGAAGGATTATCGCAATGTCAATCGTGGTGGCATCATCGCCATCGCGCTCAATGATGGCGACAATCTCATCGGTGTCATCTCGACGAGCGGTGGCGATCACGTGCTGCTTGCAACCAAGGAAGGCATGGCGATCCGTTTCGACGAAGACGACGCGCGCGTCATGGGTCGCGATACCGCGGGCGTCAAGGGAATCGACCTTGCAGAGAGTGACGAGGTTGTCGGCATCGTCCGTTGCGACGATTCGCGCGCACTGCTCACGGTCACAACCAAAGGCTACGGCAAGCGCACCGCTTTCAGCGAGTATCTCGTGCAACTCGAAGATGGCTCGACCCGCGCCCAATCGCGCGGAGGCAAGGGACGCATCGACATCCAGACCACCGACAAGAACGGCGTGGTGGTTGCGGTACTCCCGATCTCACCGAACGATTCCGTTGTCGTCGTCAGCGAGGGCGGCATGCTCGTCCGCACGCCAGCAGCTGAAATTCGCGAGGTGGGCCGCAATACCCAAGGCGTCCGCGTGGTCCGTCTCAAGGACGGCGACGCGGTCGTCGGCGTCGCATCCGCTCCGATGGATGAGGTTGAAGGTTCGACGGACGAACCAACCCCTAGCCAGAGCGCGTCAACTCCGCCGCCACCTGTTGGTGACAACCCCGCTTCGACTCCACCATCACTGAACTGACCAACTCGGCAGTGATCACGGAACGATCACTGCACGATCTCCCCACAATCATTGCTCGGGCACGACGCACGCATCATTAACACGGCACGATGTTTCGAATTCGACGAGTTTCCCACGACCCACGCATTGAGCTCGCGCCGTTGATCGACGTGATGCTCTTTCTCCTCACGTTCTTTATCTACAGCGTGATGATGATGGAACGAGTCGATCTCGTTCCAATGGAGTTGCGCACCTATCAGTCTGGCAAAGCCGCGAAGCCGATCCCGGCAGCCACCGTCTCGGTCGACCTCGAAGGAAAGCTCTACCTCGATCGCGTGCCTGTCGCGCTTGACGGCTTGGTTGCGAAGCTCGAAGAGGCGCGTCAAGCCGCACCCGACCTCGTGGTCTACCTCGCACTGGCCGACGGCAAAGCGTCGGTCGACCGTTCCGCACTTCTCCTCGACGTCTGGGATCGACTACAGCCGGCGAAATTCAACGTCAACATCGTCGGCCGTCAGCAGCGCGGCCCGCTCATCCGCGACGCTGCAACACTGCCGACATCGCCGCCCGCAGTCGGGCCGACCGTCCCGCCGCTTGACGCGCCGAATTCCTCAGCAAACTCTCCAGTGCGCTGAGCCTCGCGCACGCCTACTGTCCGCCCGCACACCAATCCGACTCTCTCCCTTCGATGCAGTGGCTTCGAAACAACCTCCCCCTCGCCATCGCTGCCGCGCTTTCGGTGTCGGTGCATCTCTTCGTGCTCTTCCCAGCACTCGGAATTTTCAGAGGAGGCGAGGCTGAGGATGGCATCGAACACTCGTCGCTCGAAACTCCGATTCCAGATCCGGCTTTGGGCGAGAACGCCGAACAGTCGGATGACGAGAAGTCGCTCAACGACGACGCGCAAAAATTTCAGAAGCGCGCCGACAATGCCCGCCGAGCTCTTCAAGAGCGACGCGAACGCGATCGAGAATTGCCGCCAGAGCTTCGCGAACAACCACAAGAAGATGATGTTCGACTCGGCATCGACCAGAGTGCTGCCGTCACGATGAATTGGATCGGTTACGAGCAATACGAACAACATCTCGCGGAGTTGGCAGAGATCGAGCAAGCCGCCTATCGACTCCAGCTTGCAAGTGGTTCGCGCGGAACCGAGGCGTCGACGCTCCCTCCCGCGGAGCCATCGCCGACGGTGGCAATGTCACCAAATCCAAGCGCACTTCCGCTGCCGGCGAGCGCCGTTGGTCCGAGTGTGCCAACGCCGTCGAATCTCGTCATGGTGCCCGCAATCGAACCAACGACGACGCTCCCCGCAGCGCCTCCAACAGAGTCTGCGCTCACGCGCGGAGCGGATGCAGAATCCGCGCGTCCACTGCCGCCACCTGAGGCTGCAACGGCTGCTGCTATTCCAGACTCCAGTGTGCCGCCGGGTGATGCGCCGGAGTCAGCGATCGGGGACGAGCCAGCAGGCGCCGCTGCCGACCCGAGCGACGAACCCCGCGCAGAGCCGACAACCGATGCTCCGCAGCCGCCGCTGCCGAGCCCCTTTCCTCCAAACGCGCCGGACGACGGAACGGAGCCAGTTCCGCCCGTGAAGGACCCGACGAAAACTGACCCACTCAACGAACCCCGCGAAGATCCAACCGAAGTTCCAGACCCGTCAGCTGTCGACCCCGCGAAGCCGCTCAAACCATCGCCGAGTGGCGTCGAGCCGAACGCTCCGCCGCGCGATCCGGCAGATCCAACGCGAGAGTCGCCGAAACCGCCCGTCGACGCGCCCAAGCCAAACGACGAGCCCAATCCCGAAGTTCCTCCAGCAGAAAATCCCGCTGTTTCCAATCCTGCGGACAGCACTGTTTCCAATGCGGCCAACGCACCAAACGCAACAGGCATGCAGGGAGGTGGCATTGCCGGACCACAGCCGGTGGATGGGATTCAAAATACTCCGACGGCACCCTCGCCCGCTGGCGCGCCTGGCGATACCACCTCACCGAGTGGCGAGCTCTCCGACCGCGAGAGCGATCCGACTTCGACAATCGATGTCGAGATGGTGCACTGGAAGAACGGCAAGCCCCTCGCCTCGGAGGGAATCACGCTGAAACCAGCGCGTCCGCGCTTCACGACACTCAACTATGTCGATGGCGTTGGCCGAAATCCAATCGGCGAACTTGTGTTCGGGCGCGATGGCGTTCCACAGCTGGCGCGCATTATTCGTTCTACCGGCAATGCGGGCGTCGATGAGGCGATCCGCGCGGCGCTCTTCAAGTGGCGCGCGAGCGGGAAAAAGCTCGAAAAGTTGAAGCCTGGACAAAAGCTGACGATCCGACTTCGCATCATCATGCTTGCCGATTGAACGAGCACAACGTGTTCATCTTCCGTGCAGTCGCTGTCGCCATTCGGCGATGCGATGGGTATCCGTCAGGTCGTACTGCAGCGGCGTGATTGAGAGGAAGCGATCGTTCAGCGCTTCCACATCTGTGCCTTCCTTCGTGTGATAAAACTTCATGCCGTCGCCATTTGGCCAGTAGTACGCCTGACCTGAAGGCGACTCGCGGCGCTCGTAGTTGTCGATACCAGCGGCGGTATTCATGCTGACCACTCGAATCGGGGGCATCGGCGCGTCGGCCGTATGCGTGCGCGGAACATTGATATTGATGACGTTGTGCGCGTCGATGCGGTGCTGCAAGACCTCGTCGATTGCGTGACGCGCAATCTCGGCGGCGCGGCGCCAATGCGGTGCCCCACCTCCCATATGCAGGCTGACCGCGATCGCTGGAACGCCAAGAAATGCAGCCTCAACTGCCGCACCCACGGTGCCGGAGTAGATGACATTAATGCCGACGTTTGCGCCGGAGTTCATACCTGAGATCACGAGATCAGGCGCTTGTCCCGCACCGAAGAGATCGGGCCACAGCCGACGGAGTCCAAGTTTGACGCAATCGGCGGGTCGACCATCGATCGCGAATCCCTTCATGTGCGCGTTGGCCGTCACTTCCTCGACCATCAGGGGAGTGTGAAATGTGATGCCGTGGCTCGTTGCGCTCTGACCGTCACTCGGCGCGATGACAACCACCTCGCCAAGATCACGAATCGCGCCGTGTAACGCTTCGATTCCAGGTGCGTGAAAACCATCGTCGTTGGTGAGCAGGATGCGCATGGGGGGCGCAGTGTAGAAAGTCGCGCGCGCAGTGGCAGCGCCCTTGCAAGGCCCCGGCTCAAGTAGGATGCGGCGATGACTCCCTTCGGGATCATCCTCGGAAGCGTCGTTGGCTTCCTCTGCCTCTGCGGCTGTATTGCGTCGATCGTCGTGATCGTGCGCGTGCTGCATGCCGACAGTTCGGTTCCACGCGTCCGTGATGGCGACAAGTTGCCGCCTGCACCGGGGCTCCTCTCGATCGTGATCCCAGCGCACAACGAAGAACGCGTCATCGAAGCAAGTGTGCTCGGGCTTCGACGACAGACTCGACGCAACTTCGAGGCGATTTATGTGCTCGATCGTTGCACCGATCGCACGCGCGAGCGACTCCTCTCGGCAGCGGAAGGTGATCCGCGCATCCGTGTGATCGACAATACATCGTGTCCGCCTGACTGGGCTGGCAAGTGCAATGCCTGCCGAGTGGGCGCGGAAGCGGCTTGCGGCGAGTGGATTCTTTTTACCGACGCTGATTGTCGATTCGGCCCCGATCTCATCGACGCGATGCTCTCGCTCGCGCATGCGAACGGGACCGCGCTCCTCTCCGCGCTCGGTCGGCTCACCTACAAACATCGCTTTGAGCGCGTGCTTCAACCGGTCGCTACGACGGTGTTGTTACGGATTTTCCCGCTGAACAAAGCGAATCGCGAAGCCTCGAAGCGTTGGCCATTTGCCAACGGTCAATTCCTGCTCTTCCAACGGGAGGCCTACGACGCATTCGGCGGTCACGCTGCGGTCAAAGACGCATTGCTCGAAGATCTTGCGTTCGCACGCGGCCTGCATGTGGCCCGTCGCAAACTCATGGTTGTCGATGCAACACGACGCATGGAGGTCGCGATGTACGACTCGGTTGCATCGATGCGATCGGGTTGGACGCGCATTTTCATCGAGAGTCTCGGGAGGCGCCCGAGTCGACTTTGGCGTACAGCGATCGAACTCACGGTGGTCTCCGTGATCCTGCCGCTTGCGGCGTTCGCTGCCGTGACCCTCGGTGTCCTCGGTGTTCTGCGTGGCGATAGCGGAGCGATCGCGCTGAGCACACTCGGCGCGCTCGCGATTGTCGTGGGGTTCTCAGCGATTGCGCTCCTCCACCATCGGCAACGCGCGCCCCTCTTCGGCGCGTTTGTCCACCCGATCGCGGCGCTCTGTGTGGCTTACTGGCTCTACGACGGCGCGCGCATGCTCCGTCACCGCATCCCTGTTCGATGGGGTGGCCGGGCGTATGTACTCGAGCCGCGCTGAACCGTCCGGAATGTGGCGCGAAGTGTTACTCTTCGCACTTCCACGATGTACGCCCCGCTCCTCGCGAACCGTTACCTCACCTCGCGCATCATCCCGTTCATCGCGGTCGCCGCGGTCGCGCTGTGCGTTGCGCTCGTGATCATCGTCGTGAGCGTGATGACGGGCTTTCTCGACATGGTCCGCAACTCAGGCAAGACCCTGATCGGCGATGTGGTCATTACCCGTGACATCACGGGTATTCCCTACTACGCTGACCTGATTGCCGAGATTGAAGCGACTCCCGAGGCCGAGGCTGCGAGTGCGCTCGTCGAAACCTACGGTTTACTCCAGATGCCCTATGGGACCGGCGACGGTGGCAGCCGCATCGAGACGGTGCAGGTGTGGGGTATTGATTCGGCGTCGCTCGACCGCGTCGCCGACTTCCATGACAAGCTGTACTGGAAGAAGCCAACCGACGCACTCGCGAAGCAACTCAAGCCGGATGATCCGCGCCTCGACCCTGAGTACCAGCGCGAGGAGGAGGGCAAGTCGCTGATGACGCGCGACGGCGAGCCCGGCCTCGTCCTCGGTATCGAAATCTCGCCATTTAACCGGCGCACCCAGGACGGCAGCTACCGCACTGAAAATCCTGGTGGCAGGCAGGACCCCGGCTACTTCATGCCAAACGCGGGCTCTGCGCGGCTCACGCTGGTTCCGGTTTCAGGTTCGGGCAACATTATTGGCGAGAAAAAGGCGGCGTTCCGCATCGTCAACGAGTTTCAGAGCGGCGTCTACCAAATCGATGCGCAGCGCGTACTCGCGCCCCTTGACGTGGTGCAGCGCCTGCTCATGCTCGATGAATCCGAACTCAAGTCGCGCACGGAGCTCGACGAGAACGGTCGTCCGAAGACCATCGGTCGAAGCCCTGCGCGCGCCACCACCATCGTCGTCAAAGCGAAGCCTGGCTTTACCCCGGAACAATTGCGCGACTCGGTCAACGCCGCATACAAACGCTTCGTCACGCGAAGTCTCGAAGACCCGGCGCGCATCGTCAAGCCGCCAAGCCTTGTCACGGTCGCAACCTGGGAAGAACGACTCGCGGATCTCATCGGCCCGGTCGAAAAAGAACGCGAACTCATGCGCACGCTGTTCTCGATTGTCTACCTCGTCTGTGCAGCACTTGTGCTCGCGATCTTCTGGGCGATCGTGCAAGAGAAGACCCGTGACATTGGCATCCTCCGCGCGATCGGCGCTTCGCGCACCGGAATCCTCTGGATCTTCCTTCGTTACGGACTGCTCATCGGTGTCGCTGGATCGCTGCTTGGCGTGGGACTTGCCTGGGGTATTGTCGCACGGATTAACGACATTCACGACATGCTTGGGACACCGGCGCCCACCTGGGTCAAGATCGCAGCGTGGATCGCGGTGATAGCGTCCATCGCGATGACCGTGCGCGGAGTGCTCCGTGCCTCTGCCCTGCAGACCGTGCTGTGGACATTTGCCTCGATCGGCCTTGTCCTTGTCGGCGTGGTGCTCTTTCTTCACCGCGGCTTTCTCATCTGGGATCCAAGCGTCTACTACTTCAGCCGTATTCCAAGTGAGATCGATGCGATCACGGCGGCCACCACCGTGATCGGCGGAATCATCTTCAGCGTGATCGGCGCATCCATTCCCGCCGCGCGCGCGGCCGACACCGACCCAGTGCAGAGTTTGAGGTACGAATGAGCACGCTTCTCGATGCCGTCCATGTGAAGAAGACCTATCGGCTTGGAAAGGTCAGTGTGCCCGTGCTGCGCGATGCCTCGATGGAGGTTCGTACGGGCGAATGGGTCGCGATCGTTGGGAGTTCGGGAAGCGGAAAGAGCACGCTGCTCCACCTGCTCGGCGGTCTCGACCGCGCCGATGACGACTCGGGGCCGATCCGCTTTGGTGGAGAAGATCTGCGAAGGTTCAGCGCACGACGCGAGAACCACTATCGAAACCGCGATGTCGGCTTCGTCTTCCAGTTTTACCACCTGCTTCCCGAGCTCAGCGTGCTTGAGAACGCCATGCTTCCTGCACTCGTCGGCCTCTCAAGGCTTCGATGGCTTTCGTCGCGAACCGCACTCAAGGATCGCGCTTCCGAACTACTCGCGACCTGCGGCCTCGGCCACCGACTGAGCCACCGTCCTGCCGAACTGTCGGGCGGTGAGCGTCAGCGCGTCGCGATCGCCCGCGCACTCATCAATGGGCCGAAGGTGCTGCTCGCCGATGAACCCACCGGAAACCTCGATGTAAAAACGGGCGGCGGCATCCTCGACCTTCTCGCCGACCGACACGCGGCAGGCCTCACGCTCGTGATGGTGACGCACGACGCACAAGTCGCCGCGCGCGCACAGCGTCGGGTGCGAATCGAAGATGGCCGAGTGGAGTAGCGCTTCGTGCATACAGCTGCATCGTGATGGGACAATGGTCATTTCAGTTTCAACGCAAGTTGGGCACGATTCGTGACGCCGAGCTTGCGGTAGACGCGCCGCGTGAGTTCGCGCACCGTGTGCGCCGAGAGTCCCAGTGCTTCGGCCGCCATTGCGATGGTGATGCCTGACGACAAACGCTTCGCGAAATCACGCTCGCGCGCTGAAAACGCGTTGTACGAGTCCACCCTCCAAAGGCGTCTCTCAGGAACACGCAGGAAACTGTTTCCCCAGCACATTCGGGCTACGCCGCGCGCCCAGTCACCACCCCCTCAGACAAACCCCGGGAAACGCCCCTCAATCCTCATCGGCGCGCTCGTCCGCGTCGTGTCACACGACCAACCTACAAATCCGTCCCGCCTACGAAAAATCGCGCCTTGCGGTTGTGCGAGAACCCTTTCTGTGGCATGGTGAGCACCTCCCAACCCCCTTGTGAAGCCACATCCCTGCAGAGGTGGTCCGAACAAGCCTCCCCCCAAAGGACCCTCACAAAGGACCTTCACTTGAGTCACACAAGCTGTTCCATGCTCAAATCCCCTGCTTTTTGTGCCTCCCACCTGGTTTCAGGGCTCTTGGCACTCGTCGCGATCCCGACTGCGCATGCGGATCTGACCGTGACCAACTTCCAGATATCGCGCTACTCGGTGTCGTTTGACATCTCAGGAACGGTTCCCGCGGGGGTTCCTGGACCCGGCGAAAACGGACGCGGTACGCTTCGACTCTCCCGGTCTACTGTCAACTGCAACTGGTTCGACACTGCGACGGGGCAGGCAAATGCTTCTGTTGGCCCCGCTCGCACTTCGATCGACTGGATCGTGGACAACACGGGTAGCGACGGCCAGTGGGGTCTCTCGAATGTCGGCACCGCCACGAACGGAACCTTCACGTGCTACCGCATCGATGTCGGGTGCCACCCGACCTATCCGAACTACTCCGACTACGTGAACTTCTTCTTTGGCGAGACTCCCGCAGCACTTCAGACAGGGACTACCGTCTCTGGACATTGTCAGGTGAACTTCGGCCCAAATGTCGAGATGATCAACCTCGACACACTGAAGTTCTCGCTCAGTATCGGTTGTGTGGTCATCGCCACCGACCTGCAGAATCCACCAGCAACGCCGACTCTATCGCTCACCCCGAGTGATTCCACGCTCCAGACCGGACAGCAGTTCACGGTGGACGTCGCGATGAATGCGACCTCGGCCTCGCTCACGGGTCTCCAGCTCGCGATGAACTACGACCAGACCAAGTTGCGTCTCGACTCAGTCGCGCCAGCAACAAGCAGTCCGTTCGCTGCCGAAATCGCTGAGCAGATCAACAACACCAACGGCACGCTCCGTTACGCCAGCGGCGTCGATGAGACGCAGAGCGCAACCAGTTCCGCAGCGAATCTCGTGACGCTGTCGTTCACCGCACTGACCAACGAAACCTGCGGCGCTGCCGGCCTGGTCTCGTTCGGCACCGTCTCGGGCACGACGACGAAGTTTGCGCTTGCGGACGCCACCACTCTCACGCCGAATCTCGGAACCTTCGCAAGCATCAAGATCGACGGCTCCCTACCTGTCCTCAACAACGTCCTCGCGAACGTGTCGGTCGCCACCGATGCGGGCTCGACCTTCGGCGCCTATGTGGCCAACCCGGGCGTGACCGTCAGCGACAACTGCGACACGCTCACGCCGACTCTTCTGATTACCTACCCCAGCAGTTCGACCGCATCCGCATGGCCTTCGGACGGCATGTTCCCGATCGGCACGACCACACTTGCGTGGAGTGTTACCGATGCGTCGGGCAACTCTGCCTCCGCCTCGCGCACCATCGTGGTTGCGAACTACCAGCTCGTCAATACGACCATGTCGTTCGACGGCCCATTCGTCAATGCATCCACGCGCTCGATTCGCTTCAAGGCGGGTAGCAACACGCAGGTGCTGAGTTTGTCGGCGTCGGGGAGCCCGTTCTCAGGCGGCTCCATCAACGCCATTCAGGTGCCGGTCGCGGCGAGCTATCTCTGCCTCAGCGCCAAGGATGCTGCCCACTCCATCACCGACACTGCAGCAGCGACCATCTCCGGCGTGCGCTACCAGGCGGCGTTCTCCCTCCAGCAAGGCGACTCGAACGACGACGATGTTGTCGACATCGTCGACTTCGGCATCTTCGTGGCCGCACGCGGCGCGGGGAAGGCGTTGGATGCCGCGTCGAACTTCAACTCCGACACCGTCATCGGCACCGCGGACTTCTCCTACATCGGCATCAACTTCTTCGATGTCGGCGAAGCCTGCGGCGCATACAACGGCGCGACGCCGCGCAGCCGCATCAAGGTCACCGAACTCCGCCGCTCCGGTCGCGGCGAACTCGCCATCGCCGACATCAACGGCGACGGTTGGGTCGACACGACCGACATCACACTCTTCTTGCAGGGCGTCGAGCCGCGGCAACCAAAAAACCAAGCGATTCCTTCAGTCTCTCGCGATGTGCACTGGTAAAAATACCCCGTACACAACGAGTGAAAACCGTTCGCATGGCTGTGCGAATGATGTGAACCGCACGCCACTCGAGTGATCGACTGCGGCGCCGACGAAGTTGTTCCGTCGGTGCCGCGGTCTTTTTCAAAGCACCCATTTCACGCAGCGACCACCATATTGTCAGAGTGTGTCGCACACTCGCAGTTCTGCGTGTGATTCAGTCGTTGGTCTGAAACCATCTCACGGCGTTGTCCGCAGCAGCAGCGAGCGAAACTGCGAAGGCCTTCTGAAATCGGACTTCGACCGTATCGATTGAACTCATCGTTCCCTTCGCAAAGCGAAACAACCTCGATGGACTCTGCTCATAAAGCCATCGGACAAAAATGTAGGACATCGACTGCGCGATTCCCACATCGCCGGTCCACATCGGGTCTGCATAGGTTGCATGAAATAGTGACGAAAACCCGCCGCCCGCGCGGAGTGCAACAAGCGCGGGCTTACGAAGAAGCTCGTCCATCGATGCAGTCGGCGTCGCCACCTCCGCCATCACCCGAGGAAGTCCCTCGTTGAGCCACGCAGGACCGCGTTCCGTTGAACTCGTGGAGTGCAGCATCGCGCGCGCCACACCAACCGACGCGAAGTAGCGCTGTCGCGCGCGATCGCTGTTCGGCGCGACGAGCACAAGTGCTCGCGGCGGTGCACCCGCAGGTGCCACCGGATAGGTCACGAGCACATCTGGGTACATGGATGCATCGCAGCCCGCCGACGCCACAATCAGTCGCCATCGGTCGCGGTCACCAACCACAACGACGGGAATTCTGCCCTGCAGCGCGAGCGTGGCACCGACGTCGGTGAACATCTGCGCCCATCGTCCGACGAACTGCTCGAGCGAAGCCGCATCGGAACGGAAGGCCTCGTCACCACTCTCCGCAAGAAGGGCGACATGCTTTGTCTCATGCATCGTGCCGCTCGTACCCGCACGCGAAAGTACCGCACGCGCCGCCTCAAGCATTTCCGCACTCGCTTGTTCGAATGCCGCGTCTGAGAGCACCGTCCAAGGAGTCTTTGGAAAACTCCCTGCCTCCGGAGTCAGCGTCGAGAGTTTGGCCCGAACCGCTTTTTGCTCCCGCTCGAGGCGCGCAGCACGAAGCACTTCTGCCTCTTTGCGGGCCGCCGTAAGTTGCTCGTCTGTCGCTCCAGAGCGCCGAGCCCAGTCGGTGATTGTTCGCCCCGCTGCCTCCGCGGCCGGGAGCGACAGTACGACCGCCACCGCATCCGCCGATGCAGCGGCGTCTTTCGCGGGGACGCAGGCGCGCAAAATGGCGACGACGCCGCCAGGCTTGATGTCCTCCCAACGCGTGGTGCCGCACGCCCCATCCACGCTCTCTCCCGACCACGCCCGCACCGCACAGGGAATACTCCGTCCGCTCAGAAGTTCGATCTTGGTCGGCACTTCCGCGCTGAGTTCGCGACGTTGAATATCCGCTGCAGTGGTTGCATGAATGGCCAGAACGGCAGACGTCCCGAGGAAGAGTGCGGCATTGGTCAGCATCGGTTTCAAAGAATACCCGCCGTTTCGCCTATCTCGAGCGGGCCTCTGACCGAAGAAGAACTTCGGGCGGTGGTATGAGGTTTGCCCTGTCCGGCACAATCCCACGAACAGTGGGCTGCGTCGAGTGAGTAGGATGTCAGAACGTCTGTCGGCGCGACCTCATTCGAAGTTGCGATTGACGACCACACAGGCACGGAACTGCCGGAATCCTGGACTCAACCGGCAAGGAGTCTCCCATGTTTGAACGATTGACCGACCGAGCTCGCAAGGTGATGGCCCTGGCAAACCAGGAAGCGCAACGCTTGAACCATGAATACATCGGAACCGAGCACATTCTGCTTGGACTGGTCAAGGAGGGATCGGGGGTCGGCGCGAATGTGCTGAAAAACCTCGATATCGACCTTCGCAAAGTGCGGATCGAGGTCGAAAAACTCGTCAAGACCGGGCCGGAAATGGTCACGATGGGCAAGCTGCCCCAAACCCCGCGCGCCAAAAAGGTCATCGAGTACGCGATCGAAGAGGCGCGAAACCTGAATCACAATTACGTTGGAACCGAGCACCTTTTGCTTGGACTCCTGCGCGAGCATGATGGCGTCGCTGCGCAAGTCCTGATGAATCTCGGGCTCAAGCTTGAGGAAGTCCGCGAGGAAGTCCTCAACTTGCTCGGAGCGGGTACGGAGAGCGAAGAAGCTCCGCCGCAGGCTGAACCGCAGGAGCCGCCATCGATGGGCGGGCCGCCGTCTGGTGGCGACTCCGCCGCCCGTCGAGGAGCAAAGAGCAAGACCCCTGCCCTCGACAGTTTCGGCCGCGACCTGACTGAGTTGGCGAAGGCTGGCGAGCTTGATCCGGTCATTGGCCGTATGAATGAGATCGAGCGCCTGGTACAGATTCTGTGCCGTCGCACGAAGAACAACCCTGTCCTCCTCGGCGAGGCGGGCGTGGGCAAAACGGCGATCGTTGAGGGCCTTGCGCAACGCATCATCAACCAGGAAGTCCCGGACATTCTCTTCGACAAGCGCTTGGTCGTGCTCGACCTCGCCGCGATGGTCGCCGGAACAAAGTACCGCGGACAGTTTGAGGAGCGCATCAAGGCGGTCATGAACGAAGTCCGCCGCGCAAAGAACATCCTCCTGTTCATCGATGAGCTACACACCCTCGTTGGTGCGGGCGGCGCCGAAGGCGCGATCGACGCGTCGAATGTGCTCAAGCCTGCACTTGCCCGCGGTGAAATCCAGTGCATCGGCGCAACGACCTTCGACGAGTACCGCAAGTACATCGAGAAGGATGCCGCTCTCGAGCGGCGCTTCCAGTCGATCACCGTTGAGCCGCCAAACGCGGAGCAGACCTTTGAGATTCTCAAGGGAATCCGCCCGAAGTACGAAGCCCACCACCGCATCAAGATCACCGACGTCGCGCTCCGCGCAGCGATTGAGCTCTCTGGTCGCTACATCCCCGGTCGCGTGCAGCCCGACAAGTCGATTGACGTGATCGACGAAGCAGGCGCGCGTCTGCGTCTCCGCTCCATGGCGAAGCCGCCAAATCTCGCGGAGATCGAAGAGAAAATCGAGCGCCTCGCGATCGAGAAGGATGAGGCGGTCAAGAACGCTGATTACGAGCGCGCCGCCCAGATCCGTGATCAGATGGACAAGCATCGCCGCGAGCGCGAGCGACTCCAGGTCGAGTGGAAGGAACGCATGAGCGAGACTGTCGGCACGGTTGACGAAGAAGTCGTCGCTGAGGTCGTTTCGAAGATGACTGGCGTGCCGCTGACGCGACTTGAGAAGGCTGAGAGCGAACGGCTCATGGCGCTCGAGGGCGAGTTGCACAAGACCGTCGTCAGCCAAGACGATGCAGTGAAGGCGGTCGCCCGCTCGATCCGCAAGGCGCGCTCGGGCCTCAAGGACCCGAAGCGCCCGATGGGTTGCTTTATCTTCGTCGGCCCGTCCGGCGTTGGAAAGACGCTGCTCGCGAAGGCCCTCGCCGAGTTCATGTTCGGTGATCAGGATGCACTCGTGTACCTCGATATGTCGGAGTACATGGAGAAGCACAATGTGAGCCGACTCGTCGGAGCTCCTCCCGGATACGTCGGATACGAAGAGGGTGGCCAGCTCACCGAGCGCATCCGTCGTCGGCCGTACGCGGTCGTCCTCCTCGACGAAGTCGAGAAGGCGCACCCGGATGTCTTCAACATGCTGCTCCAGATCATGGAAGAAGGTCGCCTTACCGATAGCTTCGGACGCCATGTCGACTTCAAGAACGTCATTCTCATCATGACGTCAAACCTCGGCGCAGATGTCATCAAGGGCGGAGCCAGCTTTGGATTCGGCAAGCGCGCGGAAGTGCAAGACTACGAAAAGATGCGCAAGGCGCTCATGGGCGAAGTCGAGAAGTTCTTCCGACCGGAGTTCATCAACCGTCTCGATGATGTCGTCGTGTTCCGTCCGCTGCTGAAGGATGACCTTGTCACCATCATCGAGTACGAACTCTCGAAGGTGCGTAAGCGCCTCCTTGAGAAGGGCATGAAAATGGAACTTGACACGGCTGCGAAGGACTTCCTCATCGACAAGGGATACAACCCTGACTTTGGTGCCCGTCCGCTGCGTCGCGCGCTCGGAAGTTACATCGAGGATCCGTTGGCTGAGAACCTACTCATGGGCGAGTTCAAGTCCGGCGATGACATCCGGGTTACCCGCGTCGAAGGCCAGGATCACCTGACCTTCAAGGCTTTGCGCGCGGGCGACGGGGGCGGCGGCGATGGCGACAGTGCGCCCAAGGAGCCCACTCCAACCCCGCTCGCAGGTGCTGAGAGCTGATTTCAGACCGCTTCCCGACCATCATCCAAACACCATTCACTTCGCGGCGTGCTCCACACGCCGCGAAGTGCATTTTGTGACTTCCATGTAAAAAATGGCAAAATAATCAATCCGCACTTGCGATCGAGATTGGCAGGTGCAGAATGTCAATACTTCGAGTTTCGACACGCAAGAATTCGTCACCCGAAGGAGCAAACGCGCAAAAGGGGCGCGCTTGTGAGAGTTCTCGAGACGGCAGTGGCGGACGCCCGCTGACTCTGAGAATTCGACGCGTGAGGTTGAGGGCAAAAGGTTGAGGGCAAAAGGTTGAGGGCAAATGGTTGAGGGGAAGAGGTTGAGGGGAAGACTGTCCCGTCATCGGGCGAAAGAAGGTTGTGATGGCTTTGAACCACCATGGTTTGCTGTCTGTTGGTACGGCAGTAGTGATCGGTCTTGCGTTGGTGTCCGACGCCCGGTCTGCATCTGCTGCGCTCTGTACGAACTTGCACCAAATCGCATCGGGCGCTCTCTCCGCTGGTTCCGCTTCGACATCCGAACAGGGATGTTCCCAGCGATCCACTGCCACGCAGGCCGTACTAACCGGCGCAGTAGGCGCGAAGCTCATGGGAGCCGATCCCCTCGTGGAGAATGTCGGCTCCGTGATGGCATGTGTCTCAGGCTGCGCACGGCACGAGATGATCATCCGAATGTTTCACTATGTGTCCCTCGCCCATGAGAAACACGTACACACCCTCGAACTTCTGAACGGCTTCCGGGCGACCTCGACTGTCGATTTTTTGATCGTTCCAATGCGCAGTGCCGTTTCGCCCGACATCCAGGTATCAAGCGTCTGGCTACCGCGCGGCGGTTCCGTGCTAGTCGCAGGAATCCTCGACTGATCGCACGAATTCTTACAACGCTTCGCTGCGATCAACTCATCGAATTCCCGAGAGCAGCACACGCTTTCCATCGAATTCGATCTCCACAATCTTGAATCGAAAGTCCGAAGAGATTTGTGGCGTCAACTCGATCTGCAATGACGTCGGGCCGGTCTTTCGCATGATCACAGCGTTTGTGCTGAAACCGAAGCTGATTCGGTTGAGCAGTTTCATGACATCGTCGCGTGCGCCGCCACACCACGCAACGAATTGCTCGCGCGCCGCATCAGGGCCCGACTCTCGTGCAGCGCGCGTTCGGACGCCTTCCGCGACCATCTGCTCCCAAAGTGCCGCATAGCGCTCTTCGCGAAATGCCCGCATGGTGTTGGCGACAACCTGCTCAGGCATCATGGCCTGCATACGCACGGTTTCTTCATCGATCTCTTCCCAGGGCAAAAACGATGGCCGCGCGGGGTCGGACGACTCACTCTCGCTCGTACTGGGTGCCTCATAGGCGTTCCCCTGCTGTCGCGCACGCTTACGCGCGAGAAACTCGGTCAACGGGACGTAGCGAATGATCGTGCCATCGGACAGCGTCACCTCGTCAGGAAGGTCTTCAGCGGTTGTGAATCCAGGTCTTGCGCGGTACTCGACACGCGGTCCACAAGACACGCAGAGCGTGAACAACACACAACAGAAAAACAACGGCGTCGCCAAGTCAATTGCGCGCAACAGTTGGGCGCGCGCACCGATCATGCGTTCCCCAGATCGACTCGATCCGGCACCACGCTCAGAGCCTCGCCTCCACCAAGACTCGCCGTCGCCCGACCCACATCCCCCGCCTGCACCGCACCACCTGCTGCAACCGCCCGAAGTTCAGGCTTCAACTCCGTGATTCGATAGAGCCGGTGCTGGAGTTCCGCTGCGCGCTGCGAGGGAAAATCGGAGCGCGTATGCGTTCCTCTCGATTCCTCTCGCGCTCGCGCGGCTGTGGCGACGAGCGCCGCGCACGAAAGCATGTTCTGAATCTCCCAGCCAGAAAGATCGTCAAAGATCTTGTCAAGCGAGTAACGACACCAGAAGTGAATCATGTCGAGCGCATCGGCAAGGCGATTGCCAGCGCGAACGATCCCGACATTTCGCCACATCGCGCTGCGGAGGCTTGAGCGCACATCGACAAGATCAAGTTCGCCCTTGTCACTCGGACGAATGTCGCTCACCACGCGCATATTCCCGCGCGGCGCGACATCGGACAACGCCGCAGCAACTCCGGCGCGCCGTCCAAACACCAATCCCTCGAGGAGCGAGTTCGACGCCAACCGATTCGCGCCGTGAAGCCCGTTACAGGCTGCCTCGCCACAGGCGAAGAGCCCCGGAACGTTGGTGCGTCCATCGAGGTCCGTCCAGACGCCCCCGATCGTGTAATGCGCGGCAGGCATGACAGGAATTGGTGTCGTGCCAGGATCGATGCCGTAGCCAGCAAGTAACTGACCAAGCCCCGGAAAACGATCGGCAAACCCCCGAGAACCAAGCGAACGCGCATCAAGAAACACGTTTGGATCCTGTGTCTCGGCGAGGTGTTCAACGATGCCGCGACTGACAATGTCACGAGGCGCAAGCTCCGCAAGCGGATGGCGACCCTGCATGAATCGCCGTCCGGCGCGATCCACAAGCGTCGCACCCTCCCCGCGCACTGCCTCCGAAATCAAAAAACGCCCCGCACCCGCGACGTAGAGCGCGGTGGGATGAAACTGCATGAACTCGAGGTCGGCGACAACCGCACCCGCGCGCCAAGCCATCGCAACACCATCGCCGGTTGCAACGCGCGCGTTGGTCGTCTCGCGCCAAATCTGACCGAGTCCACCAGACGCAAGAATGGTTGCACGCGCCCAAATGATCTGCAGCCCGTACTTCGGATGATGGGTTATTGCACCGAGCACCCGGTCATCGCCGCGCGCGGATGTTCCCGCGGTGACAAGGTCGAGGGCAAAGCACCTGTCAAACATGCGTATCCGCGCATCGGTGCGACACGCGGCGAGCAGCGTCCGTGAGAGCTCTCGTCCGGTCGCGTCACCATCTGTATGCACAATCCGTCGACGACCGTGTCCTCCCTCGCGCGTGAGCGCAAGGCGTCCTAGGTCATCACGATCAAAGCGCATGCCGACATCAATGAGCCTCTCAATTTCGCGCGGACCTTCCTCAACGAGTGTGCGCACCGTGTCGAACTCACAGAGCCCCGCGCCTGCCTCGAGCGTGTCGTTGATGTGGTCGGCAACCGCATCATCCGGCGCGAGCACCGCGGCAATTCCACCTTGCGCCCACGCCGTGTTGGTGCGATCGAGTTCATCCTTCGCGACGACAATCACATCGCCATGTTCGCTCGCCGCCAGCGCCGCGCGCAGCCCCGCCACGCCTGAACCGATCACAAGCGTGTCGGTGAAGATCGCCGGCAGCAACTGCGATCGAAATGGAATCAGATAGCGGCGATCGGCAATCGGCGTGAGCATCGCAGATCAGTTCTTCGAATCGCTCGACGGTGGCGTCGCGGAATCGATGTAAGTCCCAACATACAACTGGCTCGACTTACCCTCATGGCGCTGGCCGGTCCAAAGAAGCCACTTTCCATCGGGAGAAAACACGGGCAGCACATCCGCTCCTTCTGCCTCGGTGACACGACGGCGCAGCGGCTCGGTCGCGGCGCCATCTGGCAGCACGATCTCAAACACCTCATAGTTCCGGTGTCCGATTTCACTCGACGCATAGACGAGCGTCTTTCCATCGGGACGGAAGAACGGGCACCAGTTGACATGCTCATTCGCCGTCAATTGACGCTCGTTGGCGATGCCGGTGATTACGCCGTCTTTGTCGAACACGAGATCGGCGACGAAGACTTGCAGCAGATTGTCGTTCTTGCGATCGGAGCGGTAGCAAATGCGCTTTCCGTTCGGCGAAAAGAACGGCCCGCCGTCATACCCAGGTGCTTTGACAATCGCGGTGCGCGCGCCGGTCTTGAGATCTCGAACATAGAGGTCCCCGTCGCCCGACTCAAGCGAGCAGAAGAGGAGATGACGGCCATCGGGCGAGGTGCTTCCTTCCGCGATGTACGCCTTGCCGTCGCCCTCGACGTTCTTGAGTGACGCCGCGGAGCCATCAGCAGTCGCGAGGTCGACCTCGACGATGCGCGTCTCCGGCGGAAAACTCCATCGATACCGCGATGTGCCTCGTTGGTAGCCGGGCGTGTTCTGCGCGGTCGGCGGCCCAACGGTGGATGCAAACAACAGCGTGCCTGGCCTCGTCGAGTGAAACCAACCGCAGGTGTTGGCGCTTCCCTTAGGAGAGACGCGGCGAATGTTGGTGAGGCCGGTGATGTTGCCGCGTCCGTCGCGCGCGACATCGGAGACATACATCGCATAAAAGTCCTCTGCTTCAGCACCGTCGACAGGTCGTTCGATCGCTTGAAACACGATGTGTTTGGCGTCAGGCGAGAAGTAACTCTCTCCAGCCTTGAGAAAGCGCTCCGGGAACGTAAGTTGGATCGCGCCGGAAACGCCGGGCTCTGCCGCCGGCGGCGCGGCAGACGCGACCGTGTTCATCGCGAGCGTGAGAGTGAATACGGACGCGGTTCGAGTGACTGCGGAAAGCATGGTCGGTTAGTGTAGTCATCCTCGTGACTTTCCCCGGCTACGCGATCCTCTTCCATGACCCGTTTCTTGTCGCCGTCGACAAGGTGTCGGGGCTGCTCTCCGTGCCCGGCATTGGGCCGGAAAAGGCAGATTGTCTCGTCGCGCGTCTGCAGAATGACTTTCCAGGCGCGCGCATTGTGCATCGGCTTGATCGCGATACTTCGGGGGTGCTTGTCCTTGCGAGAGACGCAGCGACCCACCGGTCGCTGTCGATGCTCTTCGAGGCGCGCGAGGTCGAGAAAATGTACGAAGCCCTTGTTGCCGGGCATCTCGCCGACAACCGCGGTGACATCGATCGACCGCTTCGTAAGGAGGCGCTTGGGAGCGCGCGGCAGATCGTGCATCAAACGGAGGGGAAGCCCAGTTTGACGACCTACGAAGTGCTCGCGCGGGCAACCGATCCAGACGGCTTCGCGTGGACGAGGGTTCGACTCCTGCCAAAGACTGGCCGAAGCCACCAACTCCGCGTTCACATGCTTTCGATTGGGCATCCGATCCTCGGAGACGACCTGTACGCCGAAGGCCCTGCCCGAAGCGTGCGTCCACGGCTCTGCCTACACGCGGGGATGCTTGCTTTCCGGCATCCTGCGACGGGCGCGCACGCGGTGTTTACAGCACCGTCTCCGTTCTGACCAGAAATTGAGGTCGTTTCGTTTCATTCGGCACGCAGCGAGTGACCCGAGGTTCAACGGCCGCAGAGGAGCGCTGTCGCTTCTACCGCGAGTCGGGCCGTACGCCCATCGATGTCGGCTGATGGATTCACCTCAACCACCTCAACCGCCACAACGCCACGATGTGCACCGACGCGCATAAGTATCTCGGCGGCCTCTGACCACTCAAGGCCGCCGGGAACGTGGCAATCCACGCCGGGTGCGATTGATGGATCAAGACTGTCGAGATCAAAGCTCACGCTGAGTCGACCGTCCGCACCGGCGGCAATGGAGAGCGCCTCGGCCATAACGCTGGCAACTCCGCGCGCACGGATTTCTAGTGGCGTGATCATGCGACAGCCGAGACGCGCGACGATTTCGCGCTCGCCGTCGTCGACATCGCGCGTGCCGAGATACACCGTCCGTCGGGGGTCGCGAAGCCCTCCGTCGACCACGGCGCGAAACGCCGGCACATCGATCCCATGAATCGCTGCCAACATCATGCCGTGGAGGTTTCCTGAGGGCGTGCTCTCCATGGTGTTCGCATCGGTGTGCGCGTCGATCCAGAGGAGTCCCGGCGGCTCCCATCCACGTGCGCGTGCGGAGCGACCAACTGCAGCCTGCGTGGCCGCACCGAGCGAATGATCACCGCCAAGAACGCAGGGCAGCGCGCCACGCAACAGTACCGCCTCAACAGCTGCACGCAACTCAAGCGAGTAACGCTCTGTTTCCTCGACAAGCGCCGCTCCGGGATCGCGACCTCGTTGGCGCTCGACATCGCGAGCGACAATGTCCCCAAGATCACGCATCGCGCCGAGCCTTCGCGAAAGCCCCGCCGCGCGCATCGCAGTCGGCCCCGCTGCCGTCCCGCGACAACGCCCGCCAAGCCCAAATCGCGCACCGATCACTTCAATGGAACGCTGCACACCCGTCATGTTCCCCCACTTCGTCTCCCGCGACGGCTACTTTCGCGGAGTTCGCCCGCCGAAGTCACGATGAACGACAGATCATCGTCGGTGCCGATCGCTCCATCCGGTCCTGCTGACACGATTTGCGCGATACCACCGCTTTCCTCTGGCGCACCATCGAGGATGACAAACGCATGTCCCCAGCCGTCTCTCAAAGCGACAAGGTCTTCGCTTGTCGTCACGCTTCCTGCACTCCGTCCGGCTTTGATCGCAACGGCAACCCGCGAAGCCAACGTCGTCGCACCCGCACGGGTTGTCTCGCTGCCGACCGCGTCCTGCGCGTCACGCATCGGGTTCGACCCACGATCACGCGGCTCAACGGTGAATGCGCCCTTTGCAATCTCTTGGGGAAAGGCGTTGTCACTCGGGTCGCGATCCGCAGTCTCACGATGCGGATCAAGCTCGATTCGCGCGATCTCACGCTCGGTGACGAAAAGTTTCGCTGCCTGCTGGCCACCGGCATACCGCCAGATTTCCGCAGGAATCATCACACTTTCCGTCGACCCGTCCGTGAAGGTCAAAAGCAAAGGAAGCGGCGACGGTACACCTCCGTTGTTGGTGAATCGCGCGATGGCAAACGAAAGCCGCGTGTTGAGCAGTGCCGCGTCGCGTTCACCAAGTCGTTCGACCAAGCGCTTGAAGCGCTTGCGGTCTTCCGCAGTGACATCCAATTCATCGAAGGTCGAATAAAAATCAAGGAGTTCCGGAAATCGATCCGCGCGCACTGCAAGCTCTGCGTTGCGCTCCGTGCTCCGCGTCTTCGGTTGTGCGTCGCGATCTGACTTCTTCGCCGATTTCACAATCTCAGGATCGCGGGTATCAAGCGTGTACCGCGTGAGTTTCTCGATACGAATGTCGACCGGCCGCGTGGTGTAAAACCAACCACGCCAGAACCAATCGAGATCAACACCTGATGCGTCTTCCATCGAGCGAAAGAAGTCTGCCGGCTCCGGACGCTTGAACGCCCAACGTCGACAATATTCACGGAACGCGAAGTCGAAGAGTTCGCGGCCAAGCACGGTTTCGCGCAACACATTGAGCGCAGTCGCCGGCTTGGCGTAGGCGTTCGGCCCGAGCTTACGGACGCTCTCCGAATTGGTCATGATCGGCTCCTGATCGACGTCGGTCATATAGCCGACGATTCGCTCCGGATCACCGCGACCGCTTGGATATTTATGCTGCCACTCCTGCTCGGCAAGAAACTGAACGAACGTGTTGAGGCCTTCGTCCATCCACGTCCATTGCCGCTCATCCGAATTGATAAACATGGGAAACCAGTTGTGACCGACCTCGTGGATCACCACTCCGATGAGGCCCCACTTTGTACCCGCGGTGTAGGTCCCGTCCTTTTCAGGACGCGGGCCGTTAAAGGAAATCATCGGGTACTCCATTCCACCCACGGGCCCGTTCACGCTTATCGCGACCGGGTAGGGATACGGGTACGCGTGGTGCGAGTAGGAGTGAATCGTGTGCGCCACTGCGTGCGTCGAATAGCGGCTCCAGAGTGGCTCGGCCTCGCGTGGGTAAAAACTCATCGCGAGTGCTGATCGATCGGTGCCGGGGATAGGCGCATTCGACGCGTCCCAAATGAATGATGGACTCGCGCCGAATGCGACATCGCGCACGTTTTTCGCGGCAAATCGCCACGTTCGCGTACCGACGGGTTTCGCCGCCCGAAGGGTCGCTGCCTCCTCAGGCGTCGTAATGAATTGCGGCTTCTCATCCATGCGCGCGGCTGCAAGACGCTCCTGCTGCGCGGCGGAGAGGACATCGGATGGATTTGTCAGTTCGCCTGTTGCTCCAACGGTCCATGTGTCCGGCACGGTCACGGCAAGTGTGTAGTCGCCGAACTCAAGCGCGAATTCGCCAGTTCCAAGAAACTGCTTGTGCTGCCAACCGCGTACATCGTTGTACGGTGCAAGCCGTGGGAAAAACTGCGCCATCACGTAAAGCGGCGCGAGGTCGGGCGATTTGAGTTCGGGGTCGCTCTCGCCAAGCAACTCATAGTTGGAACGCGCGCGCGATGTGGTGTTTTTTACAACCGAGAATCGCCACATCATGTCGAACGCAAACGATGCACCCGGCTGGAGCGGCGTCGGCAGATCGACGCGCATCATCGTGTCGACGACGGTCGCGGCGAGCGTCGATCCGTTGGTGTCATTGATCACAATGTCGCGATAGCCGCCATCCCATGCCGCGTTCTCAACCGCTTGGCGAAGGAAGTTGATCCCCTGCGGTTTGGACAGATCTGGTGCTGGTTCTGCGCGAGCACCGAGCGCATCGTCGCGAAAGCGATTTTGATCGAGTTGCAGCCAGAGGTAGCGCAGTTCATCGGGTGAGTTGTTGTGATAGGTGATGCGTTGACGACCAACAACTTCGGCACGCACCGGGTCAAGCGTGACCTCAATCGCGTGATCCACTTTCTGCTGCCAGTACCGCGGGCCGGGTGCGCCCGATGCTGTGCGGGTATCACTTGGCGTTGGCAACACCTCGTCGAGTTGTCGAAAGGAGTCGCCTTCGACGAGCACGGAGGGCGGCACAATCACGGGTTGGACAAAGTCCATCGCGAGGTCCGGAGGCTGGACGACGGCGAGGAGCACGAGGGTCGCGAGCGCGGAAAGCATCTGCGCAATGTAAGCCATAAATCGCTCTCTTCACCTCTTCACGGACGACTGGGCGAGATCTTCGCATCGTGCTGTCCACGCAGCCGATCGACATCGGCACGGAGGCTAGGCTCCTCAACTGGCTGGCACTCCGAGAGCGCGCAGTCCTCAAGGTATTCGGCGAGCAGACGCTCGGCTGCATCGACATCGGCCGAGGCGTCGATCCAGCTGCGGAGGTACTGGAGCGTCCACGCGGTCATCGCGCCTTGCGGCCCATCGACGCGGCGACATCGACGGGTCACCTCGAGACCTTCCTCAATTGCTGCTGCAAACTCGCCCCGACCGGCACACTGACACGCTCGGTTGAATCGAATTCCAAGAACGCTTGAGTGGTCGGGTCCAAGTTGCGCGGCGAGGTCGGGAAGCTCGGCATCGACAAAGGTGGCGAAGTCAGCGTTACGACCAGCAAGCGCGAGGCCCAGCGTCACAGCGACCGACGCACTTCCACGCTGCGCGACGAGTTGAGGGAGCAAGCGCAACCGCTCAACCTCGGCCAAAAGTTCTGACACCGTCGCGCCTCGTGAATAATCGAGCCGATGTCGTGCGGCGAGGATGCGCGCCTCGAACGCCGATTGCGATTCCGCGCCACAAGCCTGCTCGATGTGGGCGATGACCTTGCGTGCCGCTCGATCAAAATCACCGCCCGCGGCCGACGGTTGCTGCTCGCCCGAAGTCTCGACCAGAGGGTGACGCACGAAGTCGAGCCCCGCTTCTGGCACGAGGAAATCACGCAACCCAACGGCAAGAATCGAGCAACTCTCGCGATCAATAGGCCACGGACTCTCTGGTCCAAATGTCCCCGACGCGAGTACCCGGCGCGCGAGTAGCCGAAATGCTGCTCCGTCAGGTTCGCGCGCCGATGTGCGCGCCGCGACGACAAGGAGCGCGCGCAAGATAGGGTCAGTGTCGTCCGCAAATTGCTCGAGTTGCGCCACTCCGGCCTGCGCAATCACATGCGCGTCAGCCCGAAATCCGAGCGTGCGCCACGCGGACGCCAGCGTGAGTCGAATGCGGGAAGCGCCAATCGGATCGCGCGCGTCGTACAGCGGGAGTCGATCGGTTGCTGTTCGAAGCACATCGAGGAGCAACGTGCGGTCGCGGCCCTTCGCCAGTGAGGGCTCAAGGCCCTCGAGGATGTCTTCGAGAAACGCGGCAGAGATCTCAGCACTCTGAGCAGATTCACGCGCCCGAAGTGCAGCGCGCGTGGCAACCGTTGTCGTCACGCCGAGCGTCAGCACAACCGTTGAGAGCGCGACAGCGAGCGTGCGATGTCGCTTCGCAAGCCGTGCGATCTGCCGAAGCGAACCCTCGGGCCGCGCGGAAATCGGACAACCAGCCAGCGACGCCACAATGTCATCACGAAACGCATCGACACTTTGATAGCGCCGCTCCGGATCGGGGTCGAGTGCCTTCATCACGATCGCGTCGAGATCGCCGCGTAAGCGCATCGCATCGCCCGCGAGGCTCGACGCGCGCGATGGCAGCGCGGGGCGATACTCGCGGAGGTATCGGGCAAGCCCAGCAGGCGAAAGCCCGCGAACATCGTCGCGCGAAAATGGAAGCGTGCGCGTCAACAGCATGTAGCAAAGCACACCGAGCGACCACACATCCGATCGAACATGCCCGCGCGATGCGCCGCCTGAAGCCTGCTCAGGACTCATGAACTCTGGCGTGCCAATCGTGCCGACAAGAGAATCTGTGCGGAGTTCTGCCGCCAACACACGCGATCTGTCGAGTGCGCGCGCGATTCCCCAATCGATAATACGAACGCGCCACTCCCCTTCGATGCGCTCCGCAAGCACGTTCCCCGGCTTCAGGTCGCGGTGGAGAATTCCGCGCTGGTGTGCGTGCGCGACACCGGCGAAAACCTGCAACAGCAGCTCAAGGCGTTCGTCAATCGAGTGCCCCATCGTTTCGCACGCCGTCGTCAGCGGCTGACCATCGACAAAGGGCATCGCAAAAAACGGGCGTCCATCGTCGGTGACGCCGGCATCGTTGATCGCGATGATCGCGGGATGGTCAAGTTCAGCAAGTGCCGCTTGCTCCGCCTCGAACCGACGGACGGCGTTGGGCGAGTCGAGTTCCGTGCGGAGAATCTTGACCGCACACAGTCGCTGTATCGCACCAAGTGGCCGTGCAAGATAGACAATTCCGTGGGCACCCTCGCCAAGTCTTGAAAGGATTTCATAGCGCGGAAGTGCAGGAAATCGAACATGCGACGCTGATAGCTCGCCGCTCGTCGCCTGAACTGCACCGATCAATTCGTTCAGCATTCACCGGGAAAGTAGCAGAATTTTCGGCCAAACTGCGCGCGACGTCGACTCAAGCAGTTACGCGAACAACGCCGCACGCTCGCCGCGATCGATGAGCCGCTTTCCCGGAAGACCCCGGCCATGGGCGTCGAGGTACCGCCCGATCGCCATCGTCGGAAAGTACAGACGATAAAGGTGATAGCGCAGATAAAAGACTTTGGGGAAGCCGGTACCGGTGTATTCCGTTTCCCGCCAACTCCCGGCAGCGTCGCCATCCGGATTGGAAATCGGGTCGGCAGCCGAGAGCGAATCGAGTTGCGTGCGGCAGAGCCATTCGATCGCGCGGCGGAGATCGGGGTCCTCCGCACCAAAAACCTCTTGGAGCACCATCGCCGCCCAGGCGGTTTGACTCGCGGTCGATGGACCTTGCCCCTTGAGTGCGGGATTCTCGTAACTGTCGGCGCTCTCGCCGAAACTTCCGTCAGACTTCTGAATCGACTTCATCCAACGGCCGGCGCGCTGAATCCAAGGTTCATCTTTCGACACACCACAGCGGATCGGGCCGATCACCGCCTGCCAAGTTCCGTAGATGTAATTCACGCCCCAACGGCCGAAGAAGCAGCCTTCAGGTTCTTGACGTGCGCGAATAAAAGCGAGTGCTGATGCGACAGTCGGATGCGTACGGTCGTACCCATGCCACGCGAGGCACTCGAGCACGCGCCCGGTGATGTCGGGGCACGACGGGTCCTGCATCGCGTTGTGGTCGGCAAACGGAACATAGTCGAGTATGGGCCGATGCCGCGTGCGATCAAACGCCGCCCAACCGCCATCGTCATTCTGCATCGCAAGCATCCAGCGCACGCCGCGTGCCGCTGCAGCACGATTCTTTTCGCCACCCACGCGCATGAGTGACATCGCGACCATCGCCGTGTCGTCGGAATCTGGGTAGTGCGCATTCGCATACTCGAAGTACCAACCACTCGGCGCGACCGACACATCAAGATTTTTCTGCCAGTCGCCGCGGAATCGGCATTCCCTCTGGACGAGCCATTCCGCGGCGCGCTCCGCTTCCGCATCGTTGACGTTGAAGCCGCAATCTGCGAGCGCATAGAGCGCGATCCCGGTATCCCAAACTGGTGAGAAACAGGGCTGGATTCGGATCGGCGCATCGGCGCCCGCACCGAGTGGCACAAAAAACGCATCAAGCTCGCGCTCGGCACGAATCACGAGAGGATGGTTGCGCGCGTAGCCAAGCGCGTGCAACACAATCTGCCAATACACCATTGGGGGAAAGATCGCACCAACCCCGTCGGTGCGCGCAGAGCCATCTTGACCAGCGCGTGCGGCGACCCAATCGAAGGCGCGATCAAGCGCGACCTTGCGCAACGGCGTGCCACCAAGGTCGTGGATTTTCTTGAGCACGCGGTCGACCCGCAAGAAAAATCGCTTCCACTTGGCCGGCGCATCATTCGTCGGCTTGAGCACATGCCGCGCATCGTGATCGATGAAGAGTTCGCCGATCCCGCATTCAACCGGAAGTTCCCGAGTCGGTCGCTTCGTCGCAACGATCGCAAGCGGCAAAATCATTGTGCGGCTCCACGCGCTCACCTTGTCGAGGTGAAAGGGGAACCAGCGAGGAAGCAGCACGATTTCGGGCGGAATTGCAGGAACAGCGTTCCAAGAAATCTGCCCAAGCGCCGCGAGGTAAAAATTGGTGAATGAATTGCACTTCTCCGCACCACCCATGTGATGGATGAGTGCGCGCGCCTTTTTCATGTGTGCGCTGTCCGGCGAGTCACCGAAAAGCTTGAGGCAAAAGTATGCCTTCACACACGCTGAGAGATCGGGCGCCGAGCGTGGGTACTGACCCCAGCCGCCATCGTCACGCTGTTGAGATCGCAAGTACGTCACGATGCGCCGAAGCGTTTCCGGCCCACGCCCGTCCGTCAAAGGCTGCGATTCTTGCCCAAGGATCCATTTCAGCAGCAGATACTCGCTCTGCAGAATCGAATCACCCTCAAGTTCCGCACACCAATGGCCGTCTGCGCGCTGTTGCGCTTTCAGTGCCCCAACCGCGCGCGCCAGGTGCTGCTCGAGTTCGGCATGGGAGAGCGGTCGCTCTTCATGCGCTGCGGGGGGGAACGAGTGCGGAACTTCGCGCATCAGGATTCTCGGATCGGATCGCCAATGTAGCGGGCGACGACATCCAACATGGTGCGAAAAGTCATGAGGAAATCTGCTTACCGATCCGACGAGCAACACTCCGCTCGGATTGGCGTCCATGCGTCCCCGTTTTTCCGGTTCCGCGCAATCAAGTTGGCCCAGCTTGGCTCAGATTGGCTCAGAACTTGTCGAGTTCGCGGATGGGAACCGGACGGCGCTCGCGGGCGGAGCGAATCGCCGCTTCGAGCACGCACTGCGTCTTGAACGCGTCTTCAAAGTCGGGCAGCGCGACCACCGGTGAGCCACCGGCGATGACTGCACAGATGTCGGCGGCTTGGCTGATGAAACCTTGCTCGTAGCCGATCAAGTGTGCTGCTGGCCAGTAGTGCCCCGCGTACGGATGCGCTGCGTCGGTGCACATGATCCGGCTCCATCCGCGCAACTTTGGCTCGAGCGTGTGATCCCACCACTCGAGCTCATTCATGCGCTCAAAGTCAAACTTGATAGAGCCCTTTTCGCCGTTGATTTCGATGTTGTTGCGATTCTGGTTGCCCGTTGCGAGCCGCGACGCCTCGAAGCTCGCGATCGCGCCCTGCTTGAAGCGCGCCAGAAACAATACGGCGTCGTCGACGGTCGACTTTCCTGACTTTCGGCCGCTGGAAGAAGACTTCGCGCCCTTCCCTGAGATCTCGCCGCCCGAACTCGCGATCACTGCACGCTCTTTCACAAAGGTTTCTTCGATGGAGCCAACGACCTCGGTGACTTCGTCGCCCGTGATGAAGCGCGCCATATCGATGATGTGCGCATTGAGGTCGCCGTGCGCGCCAGAACCGGCGAGATCACCTTGAAAACGCCAGAGGAGTGGCGTATCAGGACCGCCCCAATCTTGAAGGTACGACGCACGTACATGGAAGATGCGCCCGAGTCGACCGTCTCGCACCAAGCGATGCGCAAACGCGACTGCTGGACAGCGACGATAGTTGTACCAAACGAAAGTTTGCACGCCCTTCTTGCGCGCGGCCCGCGCAGCAAGCACCATGCGCTTTGCGTCGGCCAGTGTGCCCGCAAGCGGCTTCTCGCACGCGACATGCTTGCCCGCTTCGAGGCAGGCAATCGACATCTCTGCATGAAGATGGTTCGGCGTCGAAACATCGACAAGTTCGACGGTGTCGTCGGTGAGCAAGTCACGCCAGTTGGTGGTTGAAGCCTTCCACCCCCACTTGGTCGCGAAGACAGCGGTTTCATCTGGGTTGCGCCCAGCGACCGCGCTCATCACGGGATTGCGCTTCAGATCGAAAAACTGCGAAGCCTTGCTCCAGGCCGTCGAGTGGGCGCGGCCCATGAACTTGGTCCCGATCAGTCCGATGCCGATGGGGCCGGCAGAAGTTGTGCGGACGGACTTCTCTCGATCGTTCTTCGCCATGGGTTCGATCCTTCTCAATGATTGCCCGCGCGCCGGATGATGCATCCGTCGAAGGCGCGGTCGATATGCTAACCGCCCCGCACGGCCATGCAGGCCTGCGACTGGAGATGACATGCCGAACAGCCACGAGTCCGATGCCCGCACGACCGACCTTCACGCCGAATTCGCGTCGCTGCGCACCGAGGTTTCGCGACTTCGACGCGAAACTCGCTCCGCGCGCATCATCGGCGGATTCGCTGCGATGGGGCTCCTCCTCGGACTTGTCGCGATGCGCGATCCGCAGATTGTCCCCGTCATTCAGACGAAGCGCCTTGAGATTGTCGACAACGCCGGGCGGGTGACGGTGATGGCTTCGTCGACGGCGCAGGGCGGTCGGCTTGACCTCTGGGATTCGACCGGCGCCAACACCGCGCGGCTCGGCGCGAACGACCTTGGTGGCGATTTCATTCTGTGGTCTCGCGACGGGAAGGCCGTCTTTGGCGCCTACGCGCAGCAGACTGGCGGTCGTGCCGAACTCGGGACAAACACAGGCCGCGTCGGCGCGTTTCTTGAGTCAGGCCCCACGGGCGGTCGCATGAGCCTCGCTGATCCCTCGGGCGATCCGGTTGTCGCGGCGGGCGCGTCGGCAACGGGCGGCACGATCCGCGTGGCCGACGGAAAGAACCGCGATGCTGCCGTTATTGAGTCGACGGAAAACGGCGGCAATATCTCGCTCTCATCTCCAGAAGGCACCGTGATGGCGCGAATCCGGGCCGGCGAGCGCGGCGGCGAATTCGACCTTGCTGGAAAAACGGGCGGCGGACGCGTGAGCGCATCTGTAAACGAAAACGAGAGTCTTGTGATCGCTGTTTCTGCGGCGGGCGCGGGCAAAATTGAAGCGAGCAAGGTCGGCGGAATGGTCGACGTGCTCAACGAAAATGGCGACCGCCTCGCGTCGCTCGAACGCAACGACGGCGGCGGACTGCTCGTTTGCCGGACGACTGGAGATCGACCGGTTGCGTCGCTTGGCGCAAGTGCGGGCCGCGCGAAGGGCGGACTGCTTCAGGTCTACAACGACCAGCAAAGCCCTGTCCTCGCGGGGGCCGTGAACGCTGAGGGCGCAGGTCGGCTTGCGATCGGGACGGCCGCCGGCGTGGCCACGCTCACCGCGGAGGCTGGCAAAGACGACGGTGCGAGCATCAGCCTCGTGCGCGGCGGTAAGCGCTCGATTGCCTTCATCGCAGGCGCAAATGGCGGGCTCATGAACCTGTTCTCCGCTGCGGGAAACCCCTGTGTTGTCGCAGGAAACGCCGACGATGCCGCGGGCGGCGTGATTCTCATCCGCGCCGCCGAGGGCACGGACCTCGCGCGCATGGGTATCGACGAAAAGGGTTCCGGCAACGTGGTGCTCTTCAACAAGGACGGAACCGAGCGGAAGACCGTCGCTGGTCCACGCTGAATTTCGCTCTTCACGCCACGCTGCGCGGTGCAACCCGCTGAGCCGCAGGTACGCTTCGAGGATGCTCTCCCACTTTCTCGTGGCGTTGGTTGGTTTCGCCGCATCTGCCCCGGCCGCGGCGCAACCGTTCGTACAGACGGCACCATCGCGCGCGGCGGACGATTCAGAAACCGAGTTTCCCGAGGAGTGGTTCTGGCGTCTGGGCAGTGCAGGCAAGGCGCACCGCGCGATGGTCGGCAAGGCACCCCCCGCACTCACTGTGCGTGACTGGCGCGGAAGCGATGCCGCGCTCGAACCCATCGCCAAGGCGAGTGGCGATGTTCTCACCGCGCTCAAGGGAAAAGTCGTCGTCGTTGATTTTTGGGCGACATGGTGCGGGCCCTGCCGAAAGGCGCTTCCCGAAAATGTTGCGATGGTGAAGGAACTTGGTTCGAAGGGCTTGATCGTGATTGGCGTGCACGATGCAGCGCGCGGCAGCGAACGCATGGACGAGATCGCGAAAGGCGCGAGCATCAACTATCCGCTCGCGATCGACGATGGCGGCGCGAGCGCGAAGGCATGGAATGTTGGTTTCTGGCCGACGTACGCCGTGATTGATCGTGCAGGCACCCTTCGCGCAATCGGGCTGCAGCCCGAACGTGTCCGCGCGGTTGCTGAGAAACTCCTCGCCGAAGGCGGTGCAAAGCCGTCGAAACCAGAGACGACGCCAAGTTCGCCACCTCCCATCAAGAATGGGCGTGAACTCGAAGCGACGACAACTCCAGTGCGACTCGAAACCTCTCTGCTTGAGGGCGATACCCGCCGTCGCGCCAAACTCGCGGACTTCGACCTTTGTCCCGTGGCCCCGTCACTTGGTGCTGCAACGCAATGGACCGACAGCGGTGGCGCGCTCGGCACTGCGAAATCGCTCGACGAACTCAAGGGCAAGATTGTGGTGCTCGACTTTTGGGCAACCTGGTGTGGCCCATGCATCGCAAGCATTCCAATGATGAACGAGGTCGCGCGCAAATACTCTGCGGATGGCGTGGTGATCCTTGGTGTTTGTCACAAGGACGGCGGCGCAAAAATGCTCGAAACAGCGCGCGCGAAGGGTATCGCCTATCCCATCTGTCTTGATGCGATGGGTGAAGCCAACGTGGCCTTCAAGGTCGACAGTTATCCCGATTACTACATCGTTGATCGCGCTGGCCGCCTCCGCGGCGCGGACATCGCAAGCGCGCAACTCGAGAGTGCGATCAAGAAGCTCATCGCTGAAAAGCCGTGAGAACGGCAGTTTGAGGCGCGTGCCTGCAACAAACCAACCTCACGCCGCGTCACGCCGCGGTGCCAGCAACACCATCGCGCGTCACATAAAAGAGTTCCCGCGTAATTGGGTAGGGCAATCGAAGGTAGTCCTCCTCGACGCGCGCCTTCAACCGATCGATGAAGTTGTCCGGACCAACGCTGATCGCGATGAACGTGTCGCGCGCTGGAGTGGCGACATAGAAATCGCCCTTCATTTCCCGACAAAGTCGACCGTGCAGCGTTGAGAGTAAGAGTCGCGCCGCGTCATAGCCATCTTGCTGTGCGACGATTGCGGCACGACCGCCGTCATGCGAATCGACGACGCGCACTTCAAGATCGGGCGCGTAACGAGCGAGATTCTCCCGCGAAATCGCGTCGAGGTCATCCACTTGCAATCCCCACCGAATCATCTGCTCCGTCGTGATCGAGACCGTGAGTTGCGGCAGGTCGATCACAAACACGATCACGGTGTCGTTTACGAAGGGAACATGCGCGACCTGCTCGCGATCAAGATGTTCGAAGATTGAAATTGGCTGAATGCGTGGCATCACTCGGGTACGAGCGACGGAGAACGGCAGTGGCGCGCCGGAGATCTGGTCGCCTTCGAGAAGCCGTTCGAGATAATTCTCGATGATCTCCGCACCGTTGCGCGGATCGCGAAGAACCATCCGGTAAAGGTTCTCAAGCCCGAGATGACGACCGTCGAAGACCACATGCAGTGGACCGGTGACCGAAGCCTCGCGCATCGGAAACTGACGCCGGAGCATCGCAAGAACATGCGCGGCAAAAGCATCGGGTTCGAGTGGGAGATTGTCCATGGGTGGGACTCGTCGTGAGCAGGTGCGTGCGCGAAGACGGGCCAGGAACGGCCTTCTTCCGAGAACGTCGACCGACTCGCCTTCCGGCTTTTCCGAAGTCACCAAAGTTGTCAACAAACGCTCGCGCCGCTGCAAAAGAAGCGCACGAATTGCCGCCATCGCCACCGTACACTGCGCCCCGATGAAGAGCCCCCCGGAAGCGTTCCCCCTGTCCACACCCCACGACCGACTCGGTCCGTGGTTCGCTGCCGCTCCTGGCGCGCCTCGCCCGCTGCTTCTGATCGCGGGTCCGTGCGTCCTCGAAGACGATGCAACCAACGCGTTGATCGGCGAGACGGTCGCGAGCATCTGCGCAGACCTCGGCATCACCTACGTCTTCAAGGCAAGTTTCGATAAAGCAAATCGGTCAAGCATCAAGAGTCCCCGCGGACCGGGCCTCACGCGCGGCCTCGCGATGCTCGCAGAGATCGGGCGTCGGCTCGGTGTTCCCGTGACCACGGACATCCACGACCCAGATCACGCGCAGCCAGCCGCCGAAGTCGTCGACATTCTGCAGATTCCGGCTTTTCTCTGTCGTCAGACCGACCTTCTCGCAGCAGCCGCCGCCACCGGCCGCGCGGTGAATGTGAAAAAGGGCCAGTTCATGTCGCCCGCAGAAATGCGTAACGCGCTTGAAAAGCTCCGCGAAGGTGGCGCGACGCGCATGATGCTGACGGAGCGCGGGACATTTTTTGGCTACAACCGACTCGTGACCGACTTCATCGGGCTTGGCGACATGATCGACCTTGGCCGCGAGTTTGGCGCGCCAACCTGCTTTGACGCGACGCACTCGACGCAACTTCCAGGCGGCGACAAGACTTCGACCGGTGGACGCCCCGACCGCTGCGCGCAACTCGCGCTCGCGGCGATCGCGACCGGCGTGGACGCGATCTTCCTCGAATGCCATCCCGAGCCAAAGCGGTCGAGCTCGGACGCGAGCACAATCCAGCCACTTTCCGCCGTGCGCGGCATTCTCGAATCGATCGTGGCCGTGCGAAGTGCGCTCTCCGTGCGATGACACGCAATCCCGAGCGATGAAGCGGCTACAGTAAACCTTCGCCACGATCGCCCCGAACCGAGCATGCACCTCAATCACGATGGAACGAACCTGCGACTGCTGCCCGAACCCTGCCGTGGTGCACGAGACCGTCGTGCATTCGGGTATCCAGACCGAAGTGCATCTGTGCGCCGAGCACGCTGAGCAGCGCGGGTACATCCTGCCATCGGCGACTGGTCCAGCGCTCATCGTGGGGAAACTTCTGCAACAGGTGCAGTCGGCAGCAGCGCGCCCCGCCAACGCATGCGCCTCCTGTGGCACCACGATGGCGACCGTGCGCGAGACGGGCCTTGTCGGTTGCCCACTTTGCTATCGACATTTCGAAGACGCGCTCGGCGCAGTGATCTCGCGCGCTCAAGCGGGCGCGTCGGTCCATGTTGGTCGGCATCCTGCGCACGCGGCTGACCTTGTCGATCGCGCTGCGATGCGGAACCGTCTGGCACGCGAACTCCGCGAGGCGGTGTCCCGCGAAGAGTACGAACGCGCTGCGAAACTTCGCGATCGGCTGCATGCGATCGGTGGAAGCCCAAGCGACGCATTCGCCTCTGCGGACGCCGACGACGCGACGCGGGTAGAAGGCGGTTCGGCCGAATGAGTACTTCTGGACGCGAACCCATCGACGATGAGCGCACACCGGAAGGGCGCGGTTCGCAACAACCGCACGCCTCACCACTCATCGGCTTCGGCGACGCGTGGGGTGATGCGCGGGGTGATGCGCGGGGTGGCAGCGAAATCCCCTGCGGCGACTGCGTCCTTTCGAGCCGCATTCGGCTTGCGCGAAACCTCGTTGGATTTTCCTTCGTCAATCGCGCAACACAGTCGCAGCTCTCTGATGTCGTGCACCGCGTGCAAGCCACGCGCCTTGGTGGGCCATTTGAGTCGGGTGTGCGCTGGGTCAATGTGCAGGCGACCGCGCCCGTCGATCGACTGCTGCTCTTCGAGCGGAATCTCATCTCGCGGCCCTTTGTTGAAGCAACGCATCCGCGCTGCGTCGCGATCTCGACCGACGAAACGGCGAGCGTCATGGTGAATGAAGAAGATCACCTCCGGTTGCAGATGCTCGCGCCTGGCCTACAACTGCGACCGCTCGCCGAGCGCATGTTTGCTCTCGACAGCGCGCTTGATCGTGGCCTTGAATTCGCGTTTCATCCGCGCTTTGGCTACCTCACCGCCTGTCCGACCAATGTCGGCACGGGCATCCGCGTGAGCGCGATGCTCCATCTTCCGGCGCTCCACATGCTTGAGGAACTTGAGAAGGTGCAGCGCGCGGCCAAGGATCTGCACCTCGCCGTTCGAGGCTTCCACGGCGAAGGAACCGACGCGCTCGGCGACTTCTTCCAAGTTTCGAACCAGACCACACTCGGCCGCAGTGAACAGGATCTCGTCGATGAATTCACCGACTCGATCGTGCCGCGCTTTGTCGAGTACGAACGCGCCGCACGCCGCGCGCTCTGTGAACGCGACCTTGCGTCGCTTGATGACCGCGTCTTCCGCGCGCTTGGCATCCTTCGCGCGTGTCGTTTGCTTGCGCTTGATGAGGCAATTAAGTTTCTCTCGCGCGTGAGGCTCGGTGTCGCGCTCGGGCGCATCTCCGATATCCCACTCGGGCTGGTGAATCGTCTACTTCTCGAAGTGCAGCCCGCGCATCTTGCCCGTGCGCGCGGCGGCGAACTCGGAAACGGTCGCGACGATCGTGCGGCGCGCGCCGATCTTATTCGCGCGGCGCTGCGCTAAGCGCGACGCGCCTCAACACGGCTTTACGCCAGACGCATCGCGAGAAAATTCGCGAGGAGCCGTGGACCTTCGACGGTGAGAAAACTCTCCGGATGAAACTGCACGCCTTCAAGCGGTGCCGCGCCCGCAGGCGCCTTCCAACGCAAGCCCATGATCTCGCCGCGCGCGGTCCATGCGGTGCGCTCGAAATCGGAATGAAGCGTCGCTGGGTCAACGACGAGCGAGTGGTAACGCGTTGCAACGAATGGATTCGACATTCCCGCAAAGAGTCCGCGACTGTCGTGATGAATCTCTGAGGTCTTGCCGTGCACCGGCTCATCGTTGCGGCGGACAAGCATGCCGTGGCAATCGCCGATCGTCTGATGACCGAGACACACGCCAAGAATCGGAATTTTTCCGCGGAAACGCATGATCAATTCCGCGCTCACCCCCGCCTCCTTCGGCGTGCAGGGCCCGGGAGAAATGACAAGATGCGTGGGCTTGAGTGCCTCGGCCTCGTCGGCGGTGATGCGATCGTTGCGGACGACCTCCACGCGAAGGCCGCGTTCGATCTCGCCGAACCGCTGCACGAGGTTAAACGTGAAGGAGTCGTAGTTGTCGATCAGGAGAAGCACAGTCGGATGGTACGGGCAAGGGCGAAGCGTGTATCTTCCCGCGCCATGACGACCGAACCCGCGAACGAACGCGCTCTTTGCACCGCACGCCTCGAAGAGTCGACCTCTGCGAAGATCGTGGTGTCGATCCCGGGCACCGAGTACACACTGACGCTCGTTCCTGCGGGCACGACAACCGTGGCGCCGGGCAAGCGCCTCGCCGGAACGATCACTGGTCGTGCACAAAAGTTCCATCGCGCCCAAGCGGGCGGCGAGTTCATAGAACCGGTCGAGGGACATCCGCGCATCGTGCAAGGGCGCGTCCGCGAGAGTGACCCGGCGAGAAACCGCGTGCTGCTTCAAGCGGTCGTTCCGATGTGGGTCACGCTTTGCGCGGAGCAGTCGGCGAAGGAGTTTTCCGCAGGCGATTTCGTCAACTTCTACATGGAGAGCGGAGTCACCTTCGCGCCACACGCATGAGTGCGAAGAGCGTGGGTGTCGGCATCATCGGGCTTGGCTTCATGGGGCGAACCCATCTTGCAAGTTACGCGCGGGTGCCGGGGGCTGAGGTGCGCGCGCTGTTCGACCCGTCGCAACGCGCTGCGTCGACAGGCAACCTCCTCACGACTGCCGACGACGCTGAGAAACTCCTCGCCTCACTTCCACGCGAGACAACGCTTGCCCATTTTCTTGCACGCAGCGACATCGAACTCGTCTCGATTTGTACGCCCACCGATACCCATATCGAACTTGTTCGCGCATGCGTAGCCGCTGGGAAACATGTACTCGTCGAAAAGCCGACCTCACTCGACGCCGCTGCGATCGACGCGCTCGACCGCGAGGCGCGCGCGGTGGGTGTCCTCGTGATGCCCGCGCATTGCATGCGCTTTTGGCCCGCATGGGCGTGGATGGCTGAGTCGATTCGCACGCGCCGCTTCGGTTCGGTGCGTCGCGCATCGTTTCGCCGACTGGGTGCCGCGCCATCGTGGAGCCAGGATTTTTACCTCAACTTCGCGCGATCGGGCGGCGCAGTCGTCGACCTCCACATTCACGACGCCGACTTCGTGCGCTTCGCCTTTGGTGAGCCGACCACGGTGCGCGCGACTGGCTCGCGCCGACATGTGGTTGCGCACTACGAGTTTGCGGGCGGCACGCAGGTTCTTGCTGAAGGCGGTTGGATGGAGGATCCGAACTTCGCGTTCACGATGACAGCGACGGTCGAATGTGAGCACGCGGTCATCGACTTCCGACTTGGACGCGAACCTGAGTTGATCGTGGTTGAGGACGGTGCGCAGCGCGTGATCCGTGCGGGCGTCGACTATCCCGACGGAAACGGTTACGACGGCGAGATCCAAGCAATGGTGACTGCGATTCAAACTGGCGGCGATGCGCCAGTCACGCTTGCGGACGCCGCGGCCACACAGCGCTTGCTCGACCGAGAAATCGCCGCGATGGTCGCTTGAGCAAACAGCAATGCAAAGACTTTATAGAGCGCCCGCGTCGAGCGCCAAGCGCTCTGCGGCCTGCGCGAAGTCAAAGTCCTTGTCCGTGATCCCGCCTGCATCATGGGTCGAGAGCGAGAGCGTCACTCGGCTGTAGCGGATGAGGATGTCCGGGTGATGCTGCACGCGCTCCGCGCGATCGGCCACCTGCTCGACAAAGTGCATCGCAGCGACAAAATCCTTGAAGCGGAATGTGCGCTGAATTTCCTCGCCAGGCTGCGACCACTCGGGTAACGCGTCGAGTCGGGTTGCAATTTCCTGATCGCTAAGCTTCGTGAGTTCCATGGATCGAAAGTGTACTCAAGTCGGCGGTCAATCCGCGTACGCTGTTCCGATGGCCGCCGACGCGCGAACAACCCGGCTTGCTCCGACACCGTCTGGATCGCTCCACATTGGAAACGCACGCAGTTTTCTCATCACCTGGGCGCTGGCACGGCGCGAAGGTTGGCGCGTGGTGCTTCGGCTCGAGGATCTTGATATCGGGCGCGTCAAGCCGGGTGCACACGATGCTGCGATCGCGGATCTTCGCGCACTTGGCATCGACTGGGACGGCGCGCCTGAGGTGCAGTCGGCCGATCTCGCGCCCTACCGCGACGCGCTTTCGACACTCGCTTCGAAGGGCATGCTCTTTCGTTGCGACCGCTCGCGAAACGACATCCGCACCGCTGCAAGTGCGCCCCACGCAGAAGATGGCGAGACGCGCTTCCCACCTGGGTTGAGACCGCCTGCATCGTGGCCCACGCGTGTCGACGATTGGCACGCAAACCATCGACTACTCGTCGAACCCGGCATCGAGCGCGTCCACGACGAACTCCTCGGCGACCACACCTTCGATCCGGGGAGCGAAGCAGGCGACCTCGTCGTGTGGACCAAACTTGGTGTGCCCGCGTACCAACTCGCGGTGGTCGTGGATGACGCGCGCCACGGTGTCACCGATGTTGTCCGCGGCGACGATCTCCTCGCGAGTGCCGCGAGGCAGCAGTACATCGCACGCACGATTGGCGTGTCCCATGCGCGTTGGTGGCACCTGCCGCTGGTCTACGATGTCGACGGAAAGCGGTTGGCGAAGCGTCACGGCGCACACAGTTTGCAGGCACTTCGCGAAGCTGGAGTCTCGCGCGAGCGCATCGCCGGATGGTGTGCGTGGAGCCTTGGATTGATCGATACGCGCGTCGCGCTTGACCTTCGTGCGCTCGTCGAACTTGCAGACTCAAAGCATCTGCAGATCGCAGCTCGTGCGACGCGCGCGGCACCAACAGTCTTTCGGAACGAAGACCTCGCGTGGCTCGTGCAAAGGAACCACCACGCCACTTGACTCCGCGCCCCGTCGCGCTTCTCATCCAGTGATGCACGCCCTCACTTCCGTGGCCTCACTCAGTTCTGTCGCGCTCTTGGCCCTCGCAGCCTGTGAATCCGGAACCGCCCCCACCACGATGGCGGTGACCGCTGGCGGCCGCACCTTCGAGTGCAAAATCTCTGCGGACGAGGCCAGCCGCGAGCAAGGTCTCGGCGGCGTCGCAAGCCTCGGCCCTGATGAGGGCATGATCTTTGCGTTTCCCGGTGTCGAGACGCACAACTTTTGGATGCGCCGCTGCATCATCGGGCTCGACATCGCGTTCATCGACCCGCTCGGATTCGTTACCGCCGTACACACCATGCCCGCCGAAGAACTCCAGCGCCCAGACGAGAGTGAAGACGAGTATCTCAGTCGGCTGAAGCGATATCCGTCGATCGCGCCCGCGCAGTTTGCCCTCGAGGTCGCCCCGGGAACCCTCGAACCGCTCGGCGTGCGTCGGGGCTCGAGGCTCGAATTCGACCGGGACGCCCTCAAGAAGCTCGCGCGCTAAGCCGATCTCCCCGGACGCGGGCATGTCCTGCGTCCCCATGCCAGCACCCCGCACCGTCGTCCGCGTCACCCTCGTGAGCACCGAAGCACTCGGCGCCACGGCTCGTGTGTGGCGCGAACGGATCGAGCGCGAAGTCGCTGGCGTGAATGTCGTCCATCTCGAGAGCGATGCACTACTCCATGCCGATGGCACGGCGATGCATGTCGATGCGGAAGTTGCCATCGTCTTCGCAGGCGAGGAACCGGTGTCGGCGCAAAGGGCGCTCGATCGCACGCTCCACTCTGTCGAACGCGCCGCGAACGACGCATACTCGATTGCGTCTGCCCGTGTCCTTGCCGTGAGCGACCTCCTTGCTTTGACACCACCGCGATCAACCTCCGATGTCATGCCGCTCGCGCGCGTCGAGAGCGATCTTGTGCCCTACCTCCGCGGCGTACTCGCCTGCGCTTCGAATCTGCGCGAGGCGCGGCGTGAGCTCTCGCTCCTCGGCCGCGTCGTCGACTCGATGCGCAGCGAACTCGAAGAACGCAGCGAAGAACTGCAGCTTGCAGCCCTCGTCCAACGCGATTTTCTCCCGCTGCCGGTTCCGGCTGTGCATGGCGTGCGCGTCGCGACGTTCTATCGTCCGCTCGCGGGCGTGTCCGGCGATGTCTACCACGTCGAGCAGCTCGACGAAGACCGCGTGTCGATCTTCCTTGCCGATGCGGTCGGACACGGCATTCCTGCGGCACTCCTCGGCATGGCGATTTGTCGCTCGCTCGAAACCATCGACCGCACCAACGGCGACGCACGACTCCTCGGTCCCAGCGAGACGCTCTCGCGCGCCAATCGACGCTTGGTCGAACATCAGCGCGCGACCACGCGATTTGCAACAGCCATCGCTGGCGTCCTTGATTGCCGCACGCGTCGGCTGCGACTCGCGATCGCGGGACATCCACCAGCAATCCTCTTGCGTCCCGGCTGCGCACCCGAGCAAATCGCCTGCGAAGGCGGGCTACTTGGAATTTTCCCCGACGAACCCTACGAAGAAATCGAACTCGAACTTCGTCCGAACGATCGCCTCCTCTTCTACTCGGACGGCTTCGAGCAGGCCTTCACCGAAGGCGGCGCCTCGCGACATGTTGAAGAGTTCGGCTTGCTCAGCGGCGTGCTCGACGCCGACCAACTCGTCCAGGAGATTGCCTCGCGCATCGATCAACAATCGGGTTCGCTTCATCAGGCCGACGACCTGACGCTGCTCTGCATCTCGGTTGAAGAGATCAGTTCGCTTCGGCTCGCTGCCTAAGCGCCGCGTTGCGGTTCAGGCACCTTCATCCACTCAAGTTGACGCGCGACCAGTTTCGCGAGGTGGTCGACCTCCACATTGAGCACATCGCCCACCGCGCGCTCGGCGAGATTTGTCCGCGCGAGCGTTTCAGGAATGAGGCAGACATCCACGACCGAGCCATCCGCGCTGTCCTCGACGCGCGCGATGGTGAGCGACACTCCGTCGAGCGCGATCGAACCCTTGTCGACGACAAACCTCGACAGCGCGGGCGGCAGCCGAAGGCGCACGCGCCACTCTCCGTCCTGCGCGACGGAAACGACCTCTGCAAGCCCATCCACGTGCCCAAGGACGACATGCCCGCCGAGGAATGTCATCGGAGTTGCGGCATGCTCGAGGTTCACGCCATCACCGACGCGAAGCCGGCCGAGGCTTGTGACGGCAAGCGTTTGCGGAATGACATCGAAGCCGATGAGGCTCCCGACCTCAGTGCCGCTCGCGCCACGGTCGACGACCGTCAGGCAACAGCCGTTGACCGCGATCGACGCACCCGACTCGGGGCGATGCGCCCATGTGCCAACATCCACGATGAATCGTGTCGAAACCGCACCTCGATCGATGGCGGCGATCCTGCCGAGAGCTTGTACGAGTCCTGTGAACACGCGACGACCATACCTTCCCGCCGGATTTCCCGCCCCCCGAGGCGTCGATGCGCTTGACGCTTCTGCCCCGGAGGCGCGATACTCCGCCACTCGGCCCTCGGGCCACCTAGGAGCCTGATTCTTATGACGTCCCTCTCGACGCTGTTCTCGACCTTCCTGCTTCCGACCTCGGTCGCTTCCGTCCTTCTCGCCGCGGCCCCCGCGGTTGCTATCGACGACGCGCAGGACGCCGCCGCGAACCGTGTCGCCAGCGATGTCGCCAAGGTCGAAGAAACCTACCTCGTCGGCCCGAAGGCCGCGGCCGATCTCGGCTGCATCGTTGCGTGGCAGGCCAACATTCCGGTGCCGACCAACCACGGCCTGCTGATGGTCGCATCGTCACCGGACGGACTCCTCGCGCTCAACACGCGGAACGAAGTCTCGCTCATCCGTGCCAACACCGGCGACCGCGCGTGGACCGCCTCCGCCGCACAGGCGATTGACCGCGTCTTTGGGATGAAAATCCTCGGCAGCGACCTGAGCGTGGCCCGCGGACGCATCGCTGTTTCAACCGACACCGTGATGTACCTCCTCGACCTTGAGAACGGCGCAAGCCTGAAGCGCAGCACCATGCGCCACATGCCAAGTACGCGCCCGGTGTTCGTCGACGGCATGGTGATCTTCGGATCGCGCAACGGTCAGTGCGTGTGGGTCAACGCGAAGACCGGTTTCCTCTTCAAGTCAGCCACCATCGATAGCCCGCGCGTCGAACCAAGCACGATCCCGGCCCGCCCCGCGACCGACGGCGACGTCGTCGTCATTGGCAGCGCCCGCGGCACCATCGCAGCGTTTGACGCGGCGAGCGGCTCTGCACTCTGGCGGCGCGAACTTCTTGGCGGCGTCGTGGCGTCGCCCGTGATCGCCGACGGCGTTGTATTTGTCGCCAGCGAAGATCAATACTTCTACGCGTTCGACCTCGGTACCGGCGAGACACTGTGGAAGTACTTCACGCAAACTCCGCTCACGTCGACGCCGTTCCTTGCGGGTTCGCTGGTCGTTGAAAACATTCCTGGCGAAGGTTTCGTGGCGTTCAGCCAAAAGCCCGAAGGTCAGCTTGGCGGCGAGGTGCGTTGGAAAAACAATTCGGCGCTCGGCGCGCCACTCACGATGACGACCGCTGTTGGCCGCGACGCGATTGCGTTCTGGTGCCCGACGAGTCGGCAGGTGACCTACATCGACCTCGCGAAGGGCGATGTGCTCGGCACGGTGCAGTTGCCGCAAGTCGAACACCTCGAAGCAAACTCCATCGAGGCCGGTGGATTTGTTGCGTGGAGTTCCGATGGTCGCATCGAGCGCCTCTCGCCGATGCCAAAGGCTGCGACCGCCGCCGCCGCACCTGCCGCGGAGACCAACCCAGAAGCAAGCGCTGAGCCCGCCGCGTCCACCGACGCGAACGGCTGATCGGAACTCGCCATGCATGGACTTGTACGCGTTCGTCGTGCGCTGATCTCGGTCAGCGACAAGCGTGATCTCATCCCCTTTGCGAAGACGCTCGTCGATCTCGGCGTCGAAATCGTCTCGACCGGCGGAACCTCCGCAGCACTCGCCGCTGCTGGAATTCCGGTGGTGCCGATTGAGCAACTCACCGGTTTCCCCGAGATGATGGATGGCCGTTTGAAGACGCTCCACCCGCGCGTCCACGGCGGGCTCCTTGGCCGCCGCGATCTTCCCGACCATGTGAAGGCGATGGCCGCGCACGGCATTCCGCCGATCGACCTCGTGTGCGTCAATCTCTATCCATTTGAGATGACCGTGCGCCGCGATGGCGTGCAGGAACACGAAGCGATTGAACAGATCGATATCGGCGGCCCGTCGATGCTTCGCTCTGCTGCGAAGAACCACGAGTTTGTGACGGTGGTCACCGACCCGGCGCAGTACGACCGCGTGGCCAGTGAACTCGCGGCCAACGACGGCGCGACGACGACCGAACTTCGCCGCACGCTCGCCGCCGCGACCTTCGCGCGCACCGCGGCCTACGACACCGCGATTGCCGCATGGATGTCGCAGCGCGCGGGTAATCGCTTTCCACCCGTGTTTGAACTCCGCGGCGTGAACGAAGGCGAACTCCGCTACGGCGAGAATCCGCACCAGGCCGCCGCGGTCTATCGCGACCCGACCTATCGCGGACCCAATGTTGTCGGTGCAGAGCTCCTCCACGGGAAGCCGCTCTCCTACAACAATCTGCTCGACGCGGCGGCGGCACTCGAACTCGTCCAAGACTTCCGTGAAATCGCGTCGCCTATGGCGGGTGCTGCGGTCGTCAAGCACACGAATCCCTGCGGTGCCGCCATGGCGGAGTCGTTGCGCGAAGCGTTCGCGCATGCCTACGCCGGCGATCCGCTTGCGGCGTTTGGCGGCATCGTCGCGCTCAATCGGCCCGTCGATCGCGCCACCGCGGAGGAGATCGTCGCCGGCGAGAAGTTTCTCGAGGTGATCGTCGCGCCGTCGTACGACGACGACGCGCTCGCCCTGCTCTCCGCGCGTTGGAAAAATGTGCGGCTCCTCGCGGTTGGGCCGGTGACGGCGATGCCGAAGTCGGTCGCCGTTCGCTCGATCGCTGGTGGATTTCTCGCACAAGAGGCGGACACGCACGCCATCGTTGCAAGCGAGTTTCAGCATGCTGCCGGGCCAGCTCCGACACCGGCGGTGCTCCGCGATGCGGCGTTTCTTACCGCGGTCGTCAAGCACCTCAAGTCAAACGCGGTCTGCATCGGCCGCGACGGCCAACTCCTTGGCGCGGGCGCTGGGCAAATGGATCGCGTCGCGAGTTGCCGCAACGCCGTTGAGAAGACGATCTCCCGCATCGCAGATGCGCCGGGCATTGCGGTCGCAGCAAGCGACGCGTTTTTCCCGTTCGATGATGGTCCGCGGCTCCTGATCGATGCGGGCGTCCGCTGCATCGTTCATCCCGGCGGTTCGAAGCGCGACGACGACACATTTGCGTTGTGCGCCGAGCGCGGCGTGACATGCCTTGTGACAGGCGTCCGCCGCTTCCGTCACTGATTCCTTTGCCTGACGGCGGGTGTCTCGCACCGTATACTTCGCGCCATGTCTGCGCCGATCACCCTCGACCACCCTTCGCTTCCGATCATCAAGGAAGCGTTTCCGAATGTGAAGTTCATGGCCTCGGAGTTCCGCGGTCTGACAACGCTGATCTGCCCGCCGGAGCGTATGCACGATGTGCTGCGTCAACTCCGCGACGATCCGCGGCTCGACTACAACTTTCTCACCGATGTTGTTGGCCTTGACTACCTGAAGTACCCCGTCAAGCAGCCCGGCCGCTTCTCCGTGGTCTATCTCCTGCAGTCCCACAAGCGCGATCTGCGCATTGCCGTCAAGTCCTTCCTCGACCCCACGCTCGATACCAGCGGTATCGAAGTCGACCCGGCGCTTGAACTTGATAGTGCGTGCGACCTTTGGGCCGGTGCCGAGTGGCCAGAGCGCGAGGTCTACGACATGTTCGGCATTCGCTTCCGAAACCACCCGGACCTTCGCCGCATTTTGATGTGGAAGGACTACCCGGGCCACCCGCTCCGCAAGGACTATCCGCTCACCGGCCGCGGCGAGCGCGAGACCTACACCCCGCTCACGCGCGAAAGCCGCTAAGCACAGCAGAAAGCACATTCTGGAGCGCGCGCATGGATCCATGAAATGGACCGTTGTGCGCGCTTCATTTCTTGCGCGAGCCTCGAAAACCACACTCTCACGCGAGCCATGCCCGAAACCCCCCGCCACCTTCAACTCAAAGACATCGCCCTCGCGTGGTTGCGCGCGATTGGTTGCCGTGCGGTTGCGACGGAAGTGTCGTGTCCGTTTCACCGCTATCGCTTTGATGTGCTTGGTTGGCTCGACCACGCCGACGACCCACGCGCGGTCGAAGCGTTCGGCGCTCCGCACGCCGAAGCGCGCGCGCCGCGGGTGATCGCTGTCGAGTGCAAACAGTCGCGCGCCGACTTTGCATCGGACGATGCCGATCCAAAGGAGCTTACGCGACGGAAGGCGTACCTCCTCGAGCGCCGCGCGGTGATTGAAGAACTCCGCATCAAGTCGCGCGAGCCGCACCTCCGCCAAGCCGGATCGACGCTCTTTGAAACCTTGGACACCTGGGAGTTTGGTGGAAGTCGTATCGCTGCCTACCGCGCGGTGGTCACCGAACTTGCCGCCATCGACGCGAAGCTGGGCGTCGATGCGAAGTTTGCCATGCTCACCCGTTGGCGCGTTGCCGACCATCTCGTGGTCATGGCACCGCAAGGGCTCCTCCGTGTGCGCGAGGTACCCGCCGGATGGGGCCTCGTCGATGTCGATGCGGCCGTCCTCAAACGCGCATGGATTCCGACTGCAGGTGCGCCGCTGCCATGCGTTCTTCGCGTCGCGCCCGCCGCCCTCGGCGCGCCGGCCCATCGGCGGCAGCGCCTTCTCCGAAACCTCGCCGTCGCAGCCTCGCGCGGGGTGGGATACGGCCTGACCGCTCCACGCGAAGCGCGAACAGCAGCTCCTCCGAGAAGCAGCGCTGCCACCCGCCCGTCCTCTCGCGATCCATCCTTTATCGATCCTGGACTCTTCTCCTTCGACAACCCCGCATCGACCGATACCATCCAACCTCCACTGAACCCCGGTAGCTCAGTTGGATAGAGCACGCGCCTTCTAAGCGCGTGGTCGGCGGTTCGAATCCGCCCCGGGGTGTTTCCAAGGCGAAAGCGGTCACGCGTCCGAGCCGCGTGTGTCGAGGAGCGCGGCGAGCACCCGCTTTGTTTGCATGAGCTTGATTTGCATGAGCTTGATTTGCGTGAGCTTGATTTGCATGAGCTTGATTTTTACGAGCCTGATCTTTTGAGAGCCTGATCTTCTGAGAGCTTTGAGGTCGACCCAAAGTTCGAAGCTCGCGGTTGAAGTCCGCCGTCGCCCGGGGAGATCCCCGGAAGACAAGAGCGAATCCGCCGAGTCGTCCGCGAGCGCGAGTGCCGGCCTTCGCGGTCTCAAGCGAGCGGCCGCAGCTGCGGGCCCTCAAACGATGTCGGGCCGGCGCCCTCGGCGCCGGGGATTGCGTAGCCCGCGCACTTCGACTGCGCGGCGCGTTGCGTGCAAAAAACCCCGCGCGAGCAACGCGCGGGGTGAAGATCTCAGAGGAGAAAGAAAGAAAAAGGGTAAAGGGAATTATGAGGGGGTCCTCGCGACACGGAACCCGATGACGTAGCTCGTGCTGCCCGGCGCGCCGACGTTGCGGCCGGAGGAACGCACGTAGCCCGTGAAGTGGTACCACGAGCCGCCGCGAAGCACGCGGTACGACCCACTCGCCGGACCCGTCGGATTCGTCTGCGCCGACGACGAGTAGTTGCCAAACCAGTCGCTGCACCACTCCCACACATTTCCCAGCATGTCATGCATACCTAGCGCGTTGGCTGCCTTGCCGCCGACGGGCTTGGTGCCGTATGTCGGGGTTCCCGATGCACCATTGTTTCCGCTGTACCACGCGATGTTCCCCACTAGCGTGTCGTCGTTCGTACCGCTCAGGTAACC
>CAMDMA010000019.1 GCA_945902075.1 Candidatus Kuenenia stuttgartensis
CGAGAAACCTCCACTGCTTGATCTGCGCCACGCTCTCGACCGCTGCGGGCCGTGAGAGATCCGAGCCGCACTCGGTGCAGTGCACTGGGCGCAGGCGCGCAAGCAGTTGCCTGCACGCGCGGCAGCGCTCCTGCCACGCGGGACGCGCAGCGCCCGACATGGCGAAGAACGGCGCGGCGACCGCGATTCCAAGCGCAAGGATGACATCCTTCACCGGCATGTAGGATCCGCCCATCAGTGTTGGCATCAGGGTGGGCATCGAGGCGAAGACGAACATCATCGGAATGAAGACGATGGATGCGCGCAGTCCGGCGAGATAGCGCTCGCGGAACGGTCGTTCCGAGTCGGCGGCGACCGCACTTCCGCGCAGAACGAAGCGCTGAAGCCGTGCACGTACACCGCGTGGCGCATCGGAGGCCGGCAGACTGGCGTTGAGGCGGCCGACCGCGAGCAGCATGTCACGACGAGCGATCGCTTGCCAGCACTCGACGAGCGCTCCTTGCACGTCGCGCGAGATTCCGTGACGGCAGCGTGGCGCGAAGCCATCGGTGTTGCGTGGCGCGCACGCATCGCCGCACGTCGGACAGACACAGCCGCACTCCACGCGCACGCGCGCGACCGCACGGGCGAAGCGTCGGAGCGAGCGCACGTTTCTGATCGCGAGCACCGTGTTGATCGGCACGATGGCAACCCAGAACAGTCGGCCCAATGGACCGATCCATCCCGAGCCGCCGGTCGAGCGGTTCCATGCATCAAGACTGAGGAACGCCACGGCGCAGACGAGCACCGGAACGATCATGAGCAGGGGGATCAGGTACAAACTCCGACGCGCCTGACGCTCACAGCGTTCGACGAAGCCGTTCCATTCGGAATCGGAGATGGTCCAGCCGCTTCGCGGTTCTTCCGTGGACATTGGGTCACGATACCTCCGCGGAGAAAGGGAGGAAAAAGGAATCGAGCCTCGCGCGTGGTGAACGCACGAGGCTCGAGACTGCATCAGAACAGTTCCGTCACGCTTACCGCGCGATCGCTTCCGCGCGAGTCTCTCGCAGCACCGTCACCTTGATCTCGCCAGGGAAGGTCATCTCAGCCTCGACACGCTTCGCGATCGCCTCTGCGATCTGGAACGCGGTCGCGTCATCCGCCTTCTTCGCGTTGAGGATCACGCGAATCTCGCGACCCGCTTGGATTGCGTGCGCCTCATCGACGAACGGCTGCTCGCGGGCGATCGCTTCGAGCTGCTCAAGTCGCTTGATGTACATCTCCATCGACTCGCGCCGCGCACCGGGGCGCGCACCAGAAATCGCATCGGCGGCCATGATGATGGGCGTGTAGGCAGTCGTCGCAGGAATGTCGCCGTGGTGGCCACCGCAGGCGTTGAGCACAGCCTCGCTCTTTTCGCCGAACTTCTTGAGGAACTCCATTCCGATCGCCGGGTGGCCGCCCTCCATTTCATGATCCATAGCCTTGCCGATGTCGTGCAGGAGTCCGGCGCGTCGCGCGATCGAGCCGTTGAGCCCGAGTTGGTCGGCAATCATCTGCGAGAGGAACGCAACCTCAATCGAGTGGCGCAGCACATTTTGGCCGTAACTCGTACGGAAGTGCATCTTGCCGAGTGCCTCGATGATCTTTGGATGAAGCCCCCGAACGTCGGCTTCGACGACGGCGTCGTTACCGACCTTCACGATCTTCTCTTCGATATCGCGCTTGGTCTGCTCGACGAGTTCCTCGATACGCGTCGGGTGAATGCGTCCGTCGGCAACAAGTCGTTGCAGTGCTTCGGCTGCGATCGCTTGGCGCACGCGGTCAAAGCATGAGACGCTGATCACGCCCGGGGTATCGTCGACGAGAATGTCGGCACCGGTCGCCTTCTCAATCGCACGAATGTTGCGGCCTTCGCGGCCGATGATGCGGCCCTTCATATCTTCGCTGGTGATCTTGATGGATCGCACCGTTGACTCGCCGACATTCTCCGCGGCGTAGCGTTGGATCGACATCAGCGTGATTTCGCGTGCCTTGCCCTTTGCATCGCGCGTTGCCTCGTCAAGGATGCGCTGCCGCAGCGATGCGCCATCATGCTCGCTCTGCTCGCGGACTTCGGTCATGTAGAGTTCGCGGGCCTCGTCCAAAGTGAGTCCGGAGAGTTTGGACAATGCACCGCGGAGCTCGGTCCGGGTTCGCTCGTTCTCGTCGGTGACCCGCTTCAGTTCGTCTTCTTGCTTTCGAAGGTCGGCCTCGCGGTTGTCGATGCGCTTCTCGCGGGCGTCGATCGACTCAAGCTTTCGATCGAGGGTTTCCTCACGTTTTGCTGCACGCGCAAGGCTTTCATCGAGTTTCGCCTGCGTCGCCTTCGACTCGCGGTCGATCGACGCGCGCTTTTCCGAAGACTGCTTCTCGGCGGCGAGCTCGACTTCACGGGCCTTCTTTTCGGACTCGCTGCGGATTGCGCCCGCGGTGAGATCAGCTTGCGCCTTGGCGTCGGCGAGCATTCGATCAGCTTCCGCGCGCGCGGCCTTGATGCCGCGTCCGGAGGCAAATGTGAGGATCACAATGCCAACGACGGCTCCGACAATAAGCGCGATGCCTGCAGCCACAAGCAAAGTTGCGATTCCGAATTCATCGGAGTTACTCGGGAGTGGATTGGTCTGAAGAAGGATGGGCACGCTTGCCTCCAAGCAAAAAGGACTACTCGCCGGGTGCCTCCTGCACCGGCCCTGCGTGCGCCGAATGTGATCGTCCAGAGAATTCTGCGGTGCTTCAGCTCGTCAGGATCCGGCCGTGATGCCATTGGCAACGGCGTTCAAATGTCGCCCACATCGCGCATTCGCAGGATGTGGGAAGACCCAAGAGGAATCCGACATGCGTCGCATGCCGCCGGTTCCGGGGGTTGTGAAGAGTTTCGCGCACGGTTCTCACACTGCTGCCCAAACGGGCTTTGTGCTGGATCGATCTATCCCACGCGCGCTCAGGGAGCTTGCGTGAGGGACGGGATTCTTTTGGGAACCCATCCTGCAAACGGTCGCGAACGGCGTTGGGCCTATTCGACGAGCCGGGAATGTTTCGGTCGGCTTAGTACCCACGAGGGGTGGCCGCCCGGTCCGCGTCCGCGGACTTGTGAAGTATCGGTGTCCTGCACGAACTGTCAAGGTAGGATGCGGATCCGCGCATGCCTGCTCTCCTCCACTGGCTTTCAAACCTCCTCCCAACGAACCCCATTGCGGTCCGCATTGTCTCGGGTGGGTCGAAGCGGTCGCGACATCTTCTACTCCGGGCGGGTTACCTCGCGATCATGATCGCCATCCTGCTCATCGGCCTCCTTGGCGGAGAAAGCACGATGAAGCAACTTGCAACCCGTGGGGCAAGCGCGTTCTCGGTCGTCTCATTTGGGCAGGTGGCGTTGATCTGCGTGCTCACCCCGATCTTCATGGCGGGAGCGATTGTCCAAGAGGCAAGCCCAAGGACCTGGGACATTCTGCTGACAACGCCGTTGGGAAACCTTCAAATTGTTCTAGGAAATCTTTTTGGGCGGCTTTTCTTCATCCTCGCACTCCTTTTGTCCACACTTCCGTTGTTCGTGTTGACCCAGTTCTTTGGCGGGGTCCCCGGAAACTCGATCCTGATGAGCTACTCGATCGCGGCGTCGAGTGCCCTGATCGTGGCAACAACCGCGGTCACGCTCTCGGTGACCCGAAGCGGGGGCAAGCGCGCGGTACTCGTCTTTTACGCAGCGGTCGTGATGTACCTGTTTGCGACCTACGCCGCCGACGCGTACGCGCGGACCCAGGCCGCGATTGGCGTCGGCTCGGGGACGACACGCACAACCGTGTTCACTGCTTTGAATCCGTTCCTCGCACTCGAGAGCGCGTTGCGTTCGACCAGTTACGTTCCATACGCCGCGAGCGACGTGCCTTTTCCTCCGTTGACGCCGATCTACACCAGTCCAGCGACCTCATTTTGCATCATGTGCATCGCTCTGAGCTTTGCGATGGTGCTGTGGTCGACGCTCAGACTCCGAGTCATTGGAACACGTGGGCCGCAGGTCATTTGGTGGCGGGCGCTTGTCGGGTCGGGGCCAGGATCAAGCGGCACGCGAGAGTCGAGGCGCGTCGGGAGCAATCCGATCGCATGGCGCGAGCGCATGCTGCGTACCCAATCGATCGGTGGCCTCTTCGGCCGTTGGGCCTTTCTCGCAATTGGCGCGTGCGTGGGTTTCGTGCTTTGCGGGCTTCATCGCCAAGGAGTGTTAAACGGGAGCGAAATGCGTTTGGCGCTTCTCGGCGTGGTCGGTGCGGAGATCGTCGTGGTGCTGCTCACGGCGATCAGCCTGAGCGCAACCGCCGTCAGTCGTGAGCGCGAGGATGGCACGCTCGACATCCTGCTCACGACGCCGATTCAACCGGGCCCGTATCTCGCGGGCAAACTCACCGGGATCGTGCAATTCCTCATCCCCATGCTTGCGGTGCCGTTCGTCACCCTTGGGTCGGTTGCGATCTATGTAATGGCCAACGGGTTTGGCGCGGCACAGGGCGTCATGGTGTCGAGTTCGATTGGCATCGCGACGGTCAACCTTCCACTGATTCTTCCGGAAGGCGCGGTCCTTGTGCTCGTCGATCTTATCGCGGCCGTCAGTTTCGCGATCATGATCGGTCTGCAGTGGTCGCTCCGCACCAAGGGAACGATCGGCTCTGTGATGGCCGCGATCGGCGTGATCGGTGCCATTGGGCTTGTGCTCGGAGCGTGCGCGACAGCATTCGGAGCAAATGTTCCGTATGTCGGCGCTGCGCTTGCGGCAATGAGCCCGCTCAATCTGCTGTTCGCCACCGTCGATCCAGCAGCTGCGATCCGCGGAAGCCTCGAAAATCCGCAGGCTGCTCGCACAAGCCTTGTCATCGGGACGATCGGAGCCTCGCTCGCTTTTGGAGCGGCGTGCTTCGCCATGCACTCGACAATGAAGAAGAACTTCATGATGACGGTGCGCCGACTTGCGGGTACCAGTTAGCTCATTCGTGAGATCGATTTACTGAGGTCGCCATCGACGACGTCATTTGGCAACGCACCACTCCGGAGGCACCATGTTCACACTCACGCTCACCCTCGCACTTTCTGTCATCGCCCCCGCACCCGTCGCTTTGGAGAAGCCGGAGCCAGGGACATCACTGACCGTGTACTCCTCGGCGGATCCCGCCGGATTCAATCCGCAACAATTCGTGCAGCAACAGCGCAACAGCGGAGCCGACAACGTGTGGGGAGTTCCGGGTTACGGCGTGGTGAAGGTCGTTCGCAAGGTGGCGATTCCAAAGGGTATCGGCGAGCTCGCGTTCACTGATGTCGCAGCTTGGATTGATCCGACCACCGTTTCGTTTGTCGATCTCGACGACGACTCGACCACAGTGCTTGAGCAGAACTTCCAGTTCGACCTCGTGAGCCCATCCAAACTGATGGAACGGTACATCGGCCGCAGCGTCACGCTCGCGGTTCCGATGGGTGAGGGCGTGTCGAATGTCACAGGGGAACTGCTCAGCGCGAATCAGGGACAACTCGTGCTGAAGACTGCCGATGGAATCAAGATCATTCCGATGGGTGGCGCGCAGGTCACGCTCGGCGAACTTCCTGGTGGCCTTCTCACCAAACCAACGCTCGTGTGGAAACTCGCGGGTGGTACCGGTGGCGAGCATCTTATTCGTACGACCTATCAAACGGCCGGTATGACGTGGCGGTCAGATTACAACATCGTGCTCAACGGCTCAGACACTTCTGGATCGCTCAACGGATGGGTCACGCTCATGAACCTCTCCGGCGCGTCCTACGAAAACACAGAGCTCAAACTCGTCGCGGGCGACGTCCACAAGGTCGAGCCGCGCCCAGTCTACGCGGCAAGGGGCGGCGTGATGAAGATGGAGGCGATGGCGATGGCGGATGCCTCCGGATTCGCGGAGAAAGAGTTTGCCGACTTCCACCTGTACACGTTGCCGCGCCGCACCGATGTGCTTCAGAATTCGACGCAGCAGATCGCGTTGTTTCCGCCGGTCGATGGGTTTAAGGTCAAGAAGGAACTGGTCTTCGATTTCGCTTCCGGAATGGGCACGCCGGGCGTGCCGATTCTTGATCGCGACTTCAATATCGCAGGCAAAGCCAAGCCCGCGATCCTCGTGAGTTTCGAGAACAAGAAGGACAATGAACTTGGCATGCCGCTTCCTGCGGGCAAGATTCGGGTCTACAAAGAAGACCCCGCGGACGGAACACTCGAGTTCATCGGCGAAGATCTCATCGCCCACACGCCGCGGAATGAGACAGTGAAGATTCGACTCGGCGAGGCGTTCGATGTCGTTGGCGAACGTACGCGCACCGACTTCACCATCGACAACGCGGGCAAGCGGATGACTGAGACATTTCGAATTGAGGTACGTAACCAGAAGTCTGCGCAGCAGAAGGTGCGTGTGATCGAGCGGCTTTACCGGTGGACGAACTGGCAGATCGATCAGAAAAACATCAATTTCGAAAAGCTCGACTCGAGCACCATCGCCTTTGATCTCGACGTTCCGCCTGAAGGATCGAAGACGATTACCTATCGAGTTGTGTACACGTGGTGAGTCGGCAGCGGCTTTACCGCGGCTCAATGAGATTTTCGCACAGTCTTGATCCCCCGAAAGCCGCGCACACATTCAACATCACGAACCTCCGGGCTCCAAACCCGGAGGGTTTTTATGAGAAATATGTTCCTTGTCGGTGCAGTCACTGCCGCTGCTTCCACCCTCGCGTTCGCGGGTGGGCCGTCGATCACGCTCAACAAACTTGCGAGTACTTCCCGCGCGGGTTACGACGTCGCGGGCGCGGAAATCGTTGCGTTTGACGCAATCACCAATCGCGCGTTCGTGGTCAACGGCCTGACAAACACCATCGATATCTTCGACCTCACACTCCCCGGTTCTCCTCTCCCGGCGGGAACGATCTCACTCCTTCCGTACGGTGGCGGTGTTCAGAGCGTCGCAGTGAAGAATGGCAAGGTCGCGTGCGCAGTTCAAGGCGCGACGAAGACGGATCCGGGTTTCGCCGTGTTTTTCGACACAGCAGGAAGCTTTCTCGCGTCCGTTCAAGTTGGCGCGCTTCCTGATGCCATCACATTCACGCCGAGTGGTTTGAAAGCGATTGTTGCCAATGAGGGTGAGCCCGATGCGACGTACACCATCGATCCTGAGGGTTCGATCAGCGTCATTGACCTGAGCGGTGCGAGCATCACGCAAGCGAACGTCACAACACTCGGCTTCAATGGACTTCCGGCCGGCACGATCGATGCATCGATCCGCGCATTCGGCCCGGGCTCGCCGACCATCGGACAGGATCTTGAGCCTGAATATCCCGCCGTCTCTTCTGACGGTGCGATCGCGTGGGTCACGCTGCAAGAGCATGCGGCATACGCAGTCGTCGACTTGGCGGTACCTGCGATTACCGCAGTGCGGCCTTTCGGAACGAAGAACTACGGCGCCGGCACGCCGAGCCTCACGACCGCGACCTTCACAAATCCGCCGGTACTCGGCACGACTACAGCGGGACAGGACATTTTGCTTGGCGGTTTCAGCGGTCTGTGGATCGACGCGGTGAACGCAGCGACCGGCGAACTCACGCTTTGGGCAAACACCGATCGTGGACCAAATCTCGAGCCGGTGAACGTCGATGGCGACGCAGCACTCGAGCGGCCGTTTGCGCTCCCCGGTTTTCAGCCGCGCATTGTGACATTCACCTACAACCCAACCACGAATGCACTCGCACGGACCGGAGAAATTCTGTTGCGGAAGCCCAACGGTTCTCCACTCACGGGGTTGCCGAACATTCAGGGCGTCGGAACGGGGCTGCGCTATACCGATGAGCAGCCAGTTGATCTGTTCGGAAACACGATCGCCAACGATCCACTCGGTGGCGATCTCGAAGGTGTCGTTCGCACGACAAACGGCAATATCTGGATGTGCGATGAGTATCGCCCTGCGCTGTACAAGTTCGATGCGTCGGGACTCATGCTCGATCGCTTCGTGCCGGCTGGCTCGAACGCGTTCGGCGTCAATGTCGGTACCGAAGCGTTCCCGGCGGTGTACGCCCAGCGCCGCGACAACCGTGGCTTTGAGGCGATCGCGGTGTGGGACAACTTCGTCTACTGTTTTGTGCAGAGCCCGCTCGACAACCCTGATGTTGCGAACGATGCGAATTCGAAGGCTTCGCGCAACACGCGTATCGCGAAGTTCGACACCAATACCAATACAGTTGTTGCTGAGTACATCTATGTGCTTGAAGGCGGCGCAAGCGACAAGATCGGCGATGCCTGTTCGTTCGCGCCGGGAAAGTTCCTCGTCGTCGAGCGCGACAGTGCGACGGGAAGTGCTTCGCTCAAGAAGATTTTCCAAATCGATCTTGCGGGAGCGACGGATGTTTCGACGCTCTCACCAGCAATTGCAGGGCCCGGCGGCACCCTTGACAAGATGACGCCTGCGCAACTCGCAACGGCGGGCATCGTGCCTGCCGCGAAGACGCTTCATGTCGATCTCGCAGCGGTGGGTTACGCGAGCTATGGCGACAAGGTCGAGGGGCTCGCGATGCGCGATCCGTCCACGCTTTTCGTGATCAACGACAATGATTTCCGCATGCCACTCTCGTTTGACCTCGCGACGGGGACGTTCCCAGCGAACCCAACCGCGGTTCCGACCACGCTCGGCATGATCACCTTCTCAGGCAACGGCCTCGACCCGAGTGATCAAGATGGCGCCAACATCATCAAGGGCTGGCCCGTCGAAGGCGCGTATCAGGCAGACGGTATCGTCGGGTTCGCGAACGGCGGACAGCAGTACTACGCCACCGCGAACGAGGGCGACTCGCGCGAGTGGGGGAGTTTCGTGGACCTCACGACGATCGCAGCCGCAACGGTCACGCTTGATAAGCAGGTGTTTCCCGGCCGCGATTGGCTCAAGGTCAACACGCGTCTCGGTCGGCTGCAGGTTCGCAAGGATCTCGGCGACCTCGACGGCGACGGCGACTGGGATCGCATTGTTGCGATCGGTTCGCGTGGCATCACGATTTGGAATGCAAGCGGCGCGCGCGTCTGGGACTCGGGTGATTTCTTCGAGCAGCACACCGCGGCGCAGTTCCCACTGAACTTCAACGCAAGTAACACCAACAACACGCGTGACAACCGTAGCCGTGCGAAGGGCCCTGAGCCTGAGGGCGTCGCGTACGGCATGATCGGCGGTCGCCCGTATCTCTTTGCAATCTGCGAGCGCGTTGGTGGAATCTTCGCCTACTCGATCGATGACCCTTCAGCTCCCGTCTTCGAGGGCTACATCAACTCGCGCAATTTCACGTTTGCGACCAACCTCCCGTCTTCGGGGGACCTCGGTCCTGAAGGAATCGTGTTCGTGTCGGAGTCCGACAGCCCGACGGGCAAGGCGTTGCTCCTCGTTGCCCACGAGATCAGCGGCACGCTTGCGATCTACGAGGTCGCGCGCGTGTGTGATACGCCTGGGGACATCAACGCAGATTGCGCCGTCGACGCGGCGGACCTCGGCGAACTCCTCTCCCAGTGGGGGCCATGCGGGAAGGGCGGTTGTAGCGCTGACCTCGACCTGAACGGCGACGTCGGCGCTTCGGATCTCGCGACCCTGCTCTCAAACTGGGGCTAACCGCTTCTCCGACGAATAAAGAATCGCGCGGCGGGCAGCTCTTCATGCTGCCCGCCGCGTGTTTTTGTGCGTGATAAACCATCCAGCGACCCCGCACCGCCCCCTCTCCTCACCCTGTGCGCCACAGCCGGACGAGATTCGAGACGGACAGTGTTTCGGGTCGTTGCGATGGGTCGATCTCAGTCGGCCAAACGCGCGCGCGGCCAAGGATGGCGCCGAGTTGCTTGCGCCGCTTTGAGAAGAGCGTGTGGACGAATGCGCCGAAGGCGTCGGCCTCGTCGTGTGCGAGTACGGGTTCGGCGCGGGGACGAATCGCGAGCATCGCGCTGGTCACTTCGGGCGATGGCCAGAAGCAGCCTGGTGCGAGCACTGCGAGTTGTTCGACCTCTGCGAAGGCTTGCACGATGATCGTGAGCGGTCCGTACTCGCCAGTACCGACCGCAGCACGAAGTCGGTCGCCAACCTCGCGTTGCACGGTCACGAATTGGCCGAGGCACTGGGGCATTCCGGCACAGATCGCCATGACCGGGCTTGCCGCTTGATAGGGAAGGTTTGCGACGAGCGTGAAAGGCCGACCTGCAAAGTGCGTGAGCACATCTGCATTGAGTGCGCGCTTTCCGTCGAGGCAGTCGCCCTCGAAGAGCGTGAAGCGCGGGTCGCCACTGAGCCGTTCGCGCAAAATGGCCGCCATATCGCGGTCGAGTTCAACGGCGACGAGTTCGGCACCGCGCGCGAGTAGCTCCTCACTCATTGTGCCGGTGCCGGGTCCGATCTCGAGGACGAGCGAGCCGACACCAATCTCGCTCGCGTCAACGAGCCTACGGAGCAAGTTGTGATCGACGAGAAAATTCTGACCGAACCGATGTTTCGGTGAGATGCCATGGGCGGCGAGGATGGCGCGGATTTCCGACTGCGTCTGCACCGATGCATCCTACGGCGGAAACGAAATGTGCCCGGCACGCGGTAAGCACGGACCGGGCACACGGAATTTGCGGTGACCGAAGAGGCTCGCTCAAAACGCGAGAATCAACCCCAAGCCGCAAGCAGCGCGGACAGGTCGCCTGCATTGACAACACCATTGCCATCGATATCGCCGACGCCCGATGCGCCCCAGTTCCCGAGGAGGATCGAGAGGTCAGACGCACTCACGACGCCATCGCCATCAAGATCGGCGGGATTGACGGGTGCGAGCTTGAGGGCAGCAGCGTCCATCGCCACGGGCGCACTCTTTCCGGTCTGCTCCCACGCGTCATAGGCGGTTTGCCCAGTCGTGTCGGTGTAGTTCGCGTCACGGAGAAACTCCATGTACTCCTTCGAACTCGTCTGATAGAAGAGCGTCACCGTGGCACCAGTCGCGCCGGCCGGGATCGCGAAGGTGGTGTCATCCCAGTGCTGGCCGTCCGCATAGGCGTAGCCGATCGGACCTGAGCCGATCGCGGTGTACGCAGCGTTCGTGAAACCGCGCGCCGGAATGCGGTTGTCAGAATAGACCTTGTTCGCAAGCGCAAGGTGGAACCCTGGACCAGCCGCGAGGCCGGTGAGCGCCGCAACCGCAGGAGTGATGCCCTGCTTCGCTTGGTAGACCTTGGTGTCGGTCGTGGTCAGAGCGGCCGTGGCGCTGTTGTAAGCACCGCGCTCCGCGATAACGGCACCAGTCGCGTCGGTGAACTTCACATTGACCCACATGCGCCGACCCTCGGGGTAGCCCGAAGGAAGCTTATGACCCGACTCGTTGGTGATGCGCACATTGATGTTGCTGCCAACCTGCGTGAGCGTCATGTCAGACGCATTTTGCAGCATCTGGATGGTGCGCGCGGCGGCTTGATCAATCTGATCTTGGGTCAGCCCCATCGCGTCCGCATCGTCCGGTCCGAGGATGTTGCGCACTGCCTGTACGACCCAGGTGTTCGCACCAGCAAACGAGTGCTGCGGCATATCGGTGCGCTCGAACCACGGCTCACCAAACTCATAGAAGCGGCAGCCGCCCGCGATGACCTTGGGCATGTGGCAGTCTTGGCAACTTGAGACGACGCCATCGGCATCGTTGCCGCCATAGCGGTGATCGGCGTACCCAACCCCACTCACGTACGAACTGTTGAGCCACTCGCTGTACGTGCGCTGCTCAGGGAACATGTTCATCGGGTTCTGCGTCGGGTGCGCGGTTCCTAGCGCGTTGAGGACATATTCACCCTTCTTGTTCTTCGAGTACAGCGGATTGCTCACGTCGTGACAGGTGCCACAGAATTCGCTTGAGCGGTGATAGGGTGAAGTAATCAGGCGCACGTCGCCGCCGCCGGGCGTCTGCCCATGGAGGTTTTGCGGAACATCGCTGAAGGGTCCGCGGCGGTTGTCGATGGGGTCGACCACATATCGCGCGTTGCCGTCGCCGTTCGGAATCAGGCCCTCGGCGACGAGTGCGCTGATGATCGGCACGTCGGGATTCGCAGGATCGCCCGGATAGCCGACCGCGCTGCCCGCGCCGAGCTCGGGATTCACCACACGATGGCAGAAGTTGCAATTGATGCCGTCGTAATCTTCCGGAATGAACTCCGCGGTGGTCCCCGTTGAAGACCGTCCACCGAGCCATGCGCCAGGCGCGTGGCAACGGATGCAGGTCTCGCCACCTACGTTTGCATCTTGGTTTGCGATCGTGAGTGCCGCGTGCCAAACCGGATCGCGCGCGCTCTGGCCCATCAGACTTGTGACCCATGTGTCGTAGGGGGCGACGGCTGAGCCGTACCCAGAGTGGCAGTACGTACAGTTGACCGCGCCGATGATGGGGTCGAATCCGGCCGGATTCGATTCAGGCTGCGTGCCGGGTTGGAAGAAGTCAGCGGCTGTGGTTGCGACCTGCGTCTGACCGGTGCCGCGCGCGACGACGCTTCCCACGAGTCCGCCCACAGCAGCGAGACCAAGTCCGATGAGCACGCCCCGTGTGATCGCACCCTGGCGGGTGATCTCGCGGGAGCGGAGCGTGAACGCACCCGCGACTCGGCTTGGGGGACGATGCGATGGAGTCAGATTCTTCATGATGAGATGTCAGCGTGAGAGGTGCGCCAGTCGGGGTCGCAGCGAGTGGAGATTGGTTCGCACGGCGTGGCGCAACGTTTCCTAAAACTGAGGTTCTCGCCACACTTCGCGGAGTAGGATCGGCTCGCTCCGGGTCAAGCATTTGCGCCAATGGTGGTTGAGGTTCGAATTCTTCTCCAATCGCGGTGGTTCGAACGCGGCGGTATCGGACGCGACCCTCGTTACACTTCGCCAATGCCGCGATTCGCCCGAGCCATGACCGTCTTCGCCGCTGTGAGTGCATGCGCTGCCGTGGTCGGCTGCGCGAGCGAGCCCGTAGGGCCGAGCTTTATGGAGGTCGATCGAGCGCGGTATGACGTCGCTTTCGACGCGGCGTGTGCCGTCGCGCGCGAAGAGGGACTTGTGCCCGAAATCACCGATCGGCGCGCGGGTTCCATCGAGACCCAGGCGTTGACCGCGGGTTCGCTCCTCGAACCATGGGCTTGGACCGACTTAACTGCCACGGAGGTCGTCGAAGGCACCTTCGGTTTCGAACGGCGCCGAGCGCGGTTCGAGTTCGTGGCGTCCGGTTTCCGTCCTCAGCCGCCCGAAGGCACCACGCCACTCGCCGGTCCAGTGTTGCCGGGGTCTGAGCGTGGTTCGGGCGCAAATGTGCCCGCAATCGAGGGGCCGCTTGAGCTGCGGGTTTCCGTCAGCGTCGAGCGGCAGTTTCGTCCTGGTTATCAAGGGCCTGCATACACGCGCGGACTTGGCAGTTTTTCGACGGACGTCACCGTGAAGGACGACGGCCGCGCGCCGCGTGATCGGTCAACCTGGACGCCCATTTCGCGCGACGAGCGCCTTGAGCGCATGCTCATCACCCGAATCGCCGAGCGACTCGCACCACCTATGAAATAACGAAGGCCGCGTTTCGGCGGCCTTCGTTGTTGAACACGGATGTTGCGTGGTTGCGTTACGAGCTCCACGCTGCGAGTAGCAGCGAGAGATCTGCGGCACTCACAACGCCGTCGCCGTCGATGTCCGCCGACGCATCGCTCGTCGCCCACTTGTCGAGGAGCAGCGAAAGGTCTGCGGCATTGATCACTCCGTCGAGGTTGATGTCACCCGGTCGTGCCTCGCAAGAATCGGGAATGAGGTTGCCGTTGACGTCGATCTCCTCGCCGTTCAGGATTTCCTCTGCGTCGCAGGCACCATCATTGTCACAGTCCTGCGTGAAGCGAACATCACCGAGATCCTCGAAGCAGCCGTAGAAGTTCGCTGGCTGGTTGTCGCAGAGAATCACGTTGTCGAGCTGGAAGCAGAGCGGGCCATTCGTGTGGAAGGCGGCACTGGAGGTACCGAGGTTCGCCTGGACCAACGTGTTCGCGGTGCGGAGCGAGAGGCCGATCGCGTCGTCGAAATCCGCCGTTGGCGTACACCGGTTGTTCGAGGGGTCGCCCCAGCACCGGACGACTTGTGTACCGGTCACGAGACGCACGATGGTGTGCCGCCCGCCCGCGGCAATCTGCGCGACCGCACCTAGTCCGCTCGGGACCGTGCACTGGCCGTGGCTGTTGCTGCCCCAGCACACGACGGTGTCGTCCGCAAGACGGGCAACGCAGTGGGCACCACCAGCCGCAACCTCGACGACATTCGCGAGCCCGCTCGGTTGCGAACACTGACCGTCGGCGTTGTCGCCCCAGCAGCGCACGGTGCCATTCTCGAGAAGGGCGACGGTGTGACGGTCGCCGGCCGCGATCTGCGTGACATTGGCGAGGCCTGCCGGTGGCGTCGATTGACCGAACGCGTTCGAGCCCCAGCACTTGACCGTTCCATCGCTGAGGAGCGTTACCGTGTGCTTGTCGCCGAGCGCAACCTGCGCATAGAGCATGGGTGATGCCGGTGGGAGCACGTTGCACTGGCCCGACTCGTTGTCGCCCCAGCACACCACCTGTCCGTCCTCGCGGAGCACCCCGAGGTGGCCCCGTCCGGCCGCGATCTGCGCGATCGCACTTCCGACCGTTGCCGGTGCCGGCCACCGCGGCGTGTTCGGTGCCGATGCCGCTGCGTTCTCGTCGCCCCAGAAGCTGAGCGTGCTCGGCAGTCCAGAGTCGGCCTTCCGACGCGCGAAGCTGAAGGTTGCACCTGCCGCGACTTCGACGAGCGTGTTCAGCGAGCTGGGAAGCGTGCCTTCCGAGACCTGACTCGACGTATTCAAGCCGAAGCCGATCGCCTTGCCTGCGTCGAGAACGAAGCTATGGTCGCGGCCCGCCGTCACGCGGATCGCTTCCCGTTGGGCCCACGAGACGCCGCTGCCGATGGGAGAGCTGTTTCTCGCGATGATGCACGATTCGAAGACGCATGCACCGAGCGGCCCGACGATATGAAGTGCTCCGCCAGCGTTCGTCGATGCATTATCGACGATCACGTTATTGGAGAAGGTCCATGCGCCCTGAAAGAGCTGCACTGCGCCGCCGTCGCCGCCCGGCTGTCCTGCGACATCCGGTGCGACAGAGTTGCCGACGAAGTCGCATCCGGTGACCGAACCCGTGAAGTTGCGCGCGTAAATCGCGCCGCCGAACTCGGCGGAGTTCGATTCGAAGCGGCAGTTTCGGATCGTCGCCGAGATGGGAGTCGTGACTACACCGGTCGTCGTTCCGGTCACGTAGATCGCACCACCCTTGCGATTGTTTGCGATGCTGGTTCCGTTCGAACCGAACTTGTTGCCGGTGTTTCCATTGCGGAACGTGAAGCCCTCGATCACCGAACCGCTCGATGCCGCAGTCTGCCCCGCAACACCCGGATTCGGATTGATCTCAATGATCGAGTTGTCGAGCCCCGTGCCGTCGAGGATGGTCTGGCTCGGCCCTGCGAGCGAGCGCAGCACGATCTTCTTACCGGTGAGGTTGATGCCCGCAGTGCTTCCGGCAGACGAAGCGACCACGTAGGTACCCGGCGCGACGACGACCGTTGAGTTCGCGGGTGCGGCGGCGATCGCGGCCTGCACGGTCGCGAATCCGCCGGGTCCGACGAGGAACACGTTCTCGCAGACATCGAGGGTGCCGTTGCCGTTCGCGTCGAGCGACGGCGTCGTGGCGATCTCGCACGAGTCGATCTTGCCGTTGGCATCGCAGTCGAGCGAGGTCTCGGCCGCGATGTCGCACGAGTCGACGAGTCCGTTCAGGTTGCAGTCAAGCGTGGTGTTCGCCGCGATCTCGGTGGCATCGCAGACACCATCGCCGTCGCAGTCTTGGCTAAGCGTATTGCCGCCAAGATCCGCGATCGAACCCGCCACGTTCGCCGGCGTGTTGCGACACATGAATGTGTTGCGCAGCCAGAAGTCGAGGGTACCGTCGATGCGGGCGAGCGCGCCGGAACTGGTCGCGGCGACGTTCGCGTCGATGACGCAACCATCAAGGAGAAGTGCCGAGGAGCCCGGGTTGTACCAGCTCAACGCGCCGCCGACGCCGGTGGCCGTGTTGAGCGAGATCGTCGAGCCGATGATTGCGCCGGATGCGCTCCAGACATGCAATCCCGCTCCGTTGCCCGCGGTGGTGTTGCCGGTGAACGCGCAGTTCTGCACCGTCCAGCCCGAACTTGCGCCGATTTCGAGTCCGCCGCCGTCGGTGTGCGCGGCGTTTGCGCTGAAGACGCAGTTCTCGTATCGCCCGGTGAAGTTGAAGTTGTACGCGCCACCGCCGCTACCGAGCACTGCGGGATTTGCGCCCGAGGCAGGGGCTCCGACCGCGCAGGATTCGAACCGAGAGTTGCGCACCGTCACACCGCTGTCGAGGGTGAAGATGCCGCCGCCGCAGCGGGAGCTGCCGAAGAGCCGACCCTTCGTGCCTTGACGGAATGTGAAGCCATCGATGACCGTCGCCGACGTCGCCGTGCCGGTCACGGCGAGGATCGAGTCGGTCGTGTTGCCGACACCTGAGAGGATCGTTGTCGCTGCACCCGCCGCGGAGCGCAGGACGATCGATCGTCCCACGATGGAGATTGGACCCGAATAGGTTCCGGGGCCGACCAAAACGGTGGTTCCGTTTGGCGCTCCCGCAATCGCCGACTGGATGGTTGGGAACTGAGTCGAAGGAACGAAGCGAACGCCCTCACACGCGTCGACGACGCCGTTGGCGTTTCCGTCAAGCGTGGGATTCGCCGCGATTTCACAGGAATCCGGAACGCCCGTGCCGTTGCAGTCTGCCGCGCCAGCTGCGATTTCTGCTGCATCCGGCGTTCCATCGTTATCGCAGTCGGGGTCATTCGATTCGCATGCGTCTCCCGTGCCATCGCCGTCCGCGTCAGCCTGGGTTGGATTTGCCGTATTGACGCAGTTGTCGACGCAGTTCTTCACACCATCACCGTCGGTGTCGTTGTCCGCGACACCACATCCGCAAACGCCTGCCGCAATCTTGAGCGGATCGTTGGGACATCCGTCGGAACAGTTGGCTACGCCGTCTCCATCTGAGTCAGCGTCTGAGATGCCGCAACCGCAGCTTCCCGGCGAAGTCTTCAGAGGATCGTTTGGGCAGAGATCGTTGCAGTTTGGTGTGCCGTCGCCGTCCGAGTCGACGACCGGCGCACAACCGCACGCCGTCGCCACGATGAGGCCTGGATTGTTCGGGCAGGCGTCGCAGGCGTCGATGACGCCGTCGTTGTCGGCGTCGGGATCGCAGATGTCGGGACGACCGTTGCTATCGCAGTCTTGCGCAGTGCCGTCAGCAATTTGCGCGCTATCGAGTCGGGTGTTGCCATCGCAATCGAGCGCAGCATTTTGAGCGATTTGGCATGAGTCAGGGATGCCGTTTGTATCCTCGTCTGCTTCGCCGCTGTTGATTGCGCAGCGATCGCTCTCGCCTTCACCATCGCAGTTTGCTGTGACATTCGGCGTATACACGATGTCAAGGATCCAGCGACGGAGTACACCGGTGTCATTACTCCGCTTGTCTTTGATGTTGAGTTTCCACGCACTCTGGATCGAGACAGCGCTGATGAAGTTTGACAAGGACGTCCGGAAAAATCCTGGCAGCATGTCCGTGTTGGTCTCGCAGTTCGTATTCGCAACATCAGTCACGAAAGCAGCATTCGGCGCGGTACATGGAACGGTGAGCAAAGCTTGCGTCACTGGGTCCGCACCCACCGTGAACCAGTAGAGCCCATCAAGGTCTGCCGCAAAGCGATTGCAGGTTCCACACACCGCTCCATTGAGCACAGTCTTTGCGGTATCGCTCCCCCGCTGGATCGTCACCTGTAGGTCACTGAGCCACGTGTGTTGGACATCAAGACCGACAGCGACTCTCTGCACGATTCCCGCTTCGGGTATCGCAGCGGCCGAGATTGTCGACGAAACACCGTCGAGATTGTTATCGGGGATGGCCCCGCCAATTCCGGTGATGCGCACGATCCGCTGTGTGCAAAGCAGTGCGTCACACTCGTCGGGAACGCCGTTTGAATTTGCGTCGCGGCTGAGACCTTCGGCGATCTCGAGATGGTCGAGGACACTGTTTTGATTGCAGTCTGTATTGACACCAGTTTGCGCGGCGAGGAAATCGAATTCATCGGAGTCGATACGCCGATTTCCGTTGATATCAGCGGCCGCACAAGGATCATCGGGCGAGATATCAGCGTCACTCGCACACGCAACGAGCAGACCAAAGTCATCGGCATCAACGGTACCACTGCCGTCGATGTCAAACTCATTTCGTCCGAGCGAGTCTAAGAATCGCATGAGTTCGGTACGCGCAGCGGGAGTAAGCGCGTTGAACGCTGCGCGTGAGGCACCAGCCTCGCCACCGTGGCGAGAGATCGCGTGCTCAACCTTTTCCGTGAAGAGGAACTGATCTGCTGATGCGTCATGAAGCATCACAGGCCGCTCGCGCAGATTCCAAAGCGGCGGGGTTTTCATCTCGAAGCGGCCAGCGTCGCCATCAGGGATTCCGTCGCCGATTCCATCGGCGAGCATGTCACCCATGTCATGGAGGAGAAAGTCCGAGTAGGGCCGAAATGTTTGATCGCGCAATGCTCCTTCGAGTGCGGGGTCGTTCGGAGTGGTGAAGCTTGAGGTATGGCACTTCACACAGCCGATGGCATTGAAGACCACTTCGCCCGCCATTCCCAACTTTGGTGTCTGCGGCGGCGGAGCGAGATAGCGCTGGAAACTCGTGATGGAATCGATGAACTCAAGGCCGTTCGTGTTGGAGACATCCTCAGGCTCGGCGAGGTTATCGCAGAGATCAAGGGTGGCTTCGTTTCCACCGGGAGCAGTCTCGTCACCGACGACTCGGTTTGTGATTCCCATCTCCGTTCGCCCTGCATCCGCGGAGAAGGAGAGCACGGTCGCGATTTGCGCTTTCCAACCGAAGCGTCCCGCGCGCAGCGGAGACCCTGGGGTCTCGATTGGCTGAACCATGTGTACTCGGCCTGAGATGCCATCGCCATTGGTGTCATTCGGGTCCGCGTTTGCGGCGAGTTGTGCATCGGAGAGCGCTTCGACGAGGCCGAAGGCCAAAACACTCGGCGTGACACGTTCACGCACATGGTTCGCGCTTGCGGGAAGTGCTTCGCTACAGCCGCCGGGAAGAGCAAGGCGTTGTCGCACCGGTCCGCCGAACTCCTCGAGGAAGTTGAAGGTTCCATTCGGTTCGAGGCGCCCGAAGTGCTGGACGGTCGTTCCGCCCCATCCGCCGATCGGCGACTCGTGGCAACTCGCGCAATTGGTGGCGTTGAACGCAGGCCCTAACCCCTCGCTTGCAGAAAACGGAGTGGAGTACTCCACCTTCCCAATCTCAAACAGCGCGCGCTCGTTTGGCGTCAATCCTGCGATGGCTTCGCCAGCACGCTGTTGGAGCGGGGGTAGCGCACTGCTGCTCGTGGTGACGATCAGGGACGAAAACACAGCCAACGCAATGCGTGCCATCTTGCTTCCTCAACTTGGGCTGACAAACTTGGGCTCACGGGTTTCGCGAGGTTCGGAGTAAACCGAGCAACCTCACGCGCGGCGGATCACGCCGCCCCGTGTCATGCGACAACGCCGCCGACTCGCGCGGAAGGTAGCGTTGTTTTTTGTTGATCCGTTGAAAATGACGTCAATTGACGGAAGAAATGCTCATTCTAAAGCAAAGCATTTACTTGTTTCGCTTATCGGCGCGCTTCATCGCGATCGCAACATTAACCAAGTCGCGGGTCGACGAAGCGATAGAGAACATCGACCGCGAGATTGAGCACCACCATCAGCGTGGAGTACACCAGGACCACGCCCATCACGAGAGTGATGTCCTTACCGAGTACGCCGTCGACGAAGTGCTGGCCGACGCCCGGCACCGCAAAGACTTTTTCGACAACAAATGAGCCAGTGAGCGCCACAGCTGTCGCAGGCCCAAGATACGAGAGCACCGGAAGAAAGGCGTTCTTCAACGCGTGTTTCAGCGCGACCTTCCATCGCGGCAGTCCCTTGGCGCGCGCGGTGCGGATGTGGTCTGCACTCATTTCCTCGATCATGCCGAAGCGGACGAGGCGTGAGATGTAGGCAGCAAAGGGGAGCGAAAGCGTCAACGCCGGTAGTGCGATGTAGGAAATTCCGCCCCATCCACCAACCGGAAATGCGCCAAGTTTGACAGCAAAAAGCATGAGTAGCGCGCTTCCGATGACAAAACTAGGCAGACTGATTCCCGCGATCGCAAGCAACTGCGTTGCAAAATCGGCGGGGGTCCCGGGGCGCAAGCCGCCGATTGTCCCAGCAGTCACGCCGATCACAAGCGCGATGAGCATGGCAGACAGCCCAAGTGTGATGGAGACGGGGAGACCCGTACCGAGAATTTCGTTGACGCTCCAGTCTGGCTGCTTGAGCGATGGGCCGAGGTCGAACGCGCGGTCGTGGACGCCAAGGACATAGGACGCGCCGGACGCTTTGCCGAGGTAGTCAAAGTAGAAGGCGACCGGATCATCGAGCTTGTACTGACGCTTCATCGCCTCGACGATTTCTGCTGGTGGTCGACGACCCTCAGGGTTTTCGAGCGGGTTCCCCGGCACGCTCCACGCGAGGATGAAGGTCACCGTGTAGACCGCGAGCACGATGAACGGCAGTTGCATGAGGCGCACGGCGATCAGCGCAGCCACCGAGTTTGGTTGCGCGCTCATTGCGGGGACTCACGTCGCCCGAGGACGGAGAGGTCTTGCTCGAGACGCGGGTGTCCAGTCATGCCGCTGATTCGTGACGGGTCGTACATGTAGACCGTGACGTAGGTGCAAAGCGGCATCATGGGCATCTCTTCGTTAAACAGCCATCGCTCGCAGGCGGCGAGCAGTTCAAGCCGTTTCGCGGGATCCGTTTCTGCGGCCGCCTCTGTCAGCATCGCGTCGAGGCGAGGATTCGAATAGCCGCGATCGTTGTTGCCGTTGCCGGTTGCCTGCAGATCAAGCCATGTGGTTGGGTCGCCGTAGTCGCCGTACCAGCCACCACGGGCAATCATGAAGTTTCCCTTTTTGAGATCCTCTTTGTAGAGCTTCGCGTCTTTGCCTCGACACTCGGCAGCAACGCGTAGTTCACGCTTCCACATGTCGCGCATGGCGAGTGCGAGATTCTGATAGCGCGGACTCGCGGTCGAGTAGAGGATGTCCACCGTTGGGAAGCGTTCTCCGGATGCGTTTTCGATCACGCCGTCACCGTCGCGGTCTTCGTAGCCCGCGGCTTTGAGTTCGTCCCGCGCGCGCGCAGGATCAAAGCCGAGCCCCTCAACAAGTGGATAGCCCTCGATTGAGCCAGGCGGCACGAGCGTCGTCGCGACACGTTCGTTGAGCCGGGTGACACGGTCAATCAGCTGTTGCTTGTCAACCGCGAGCGCGAAGGCGCGCCGAACCCGAGCGTCGTGGAACGGATTTGCTCCGCTGCTCGCGAGCTTGGTTCGACAGTTGAAGCTGAAGAAGTCGGTACCAAACGCGCTGAATCCACGCACATCGCGCCGTTCGTCGGCACCCGGCGCGGGCAGTGCGCCCACGATGTCGTCGAGGTCAGCACCTCGGGCGAGCCCGGCATCCACATCATTTGCGAAGCGTTCGAGGTAGGCCCTTCGTTGCGCCAACATTTCCGTCTTGTATTCGGGACCGAGGTCGGTGAGCCAATCCGCACCGCCAGATTGGAAGCTCAGCACGCCTGTGTTCGGGTTCTCAATCGTCCGACACTCGATGGTGTTTGCGACGACGGCGTCGCGGTTCCAATAGTGCGGGTTGCGTTCGAGGCGCATGTCCCGCTTGTAGCGCCAAACCGTCGGCATGTACGCGCCGTTTGTCACGATACGGCCCGGCTTAGTCCAGTCGTGTCGTTGCAGAACCCGACCGGTTGCAGACTCGATCGAGGTGTATTGGTCGACCGTCGCGCGATGGACAGGTGCGAAGCAGGGGAAGGCGCAAAGGTCGAGGAAGTATGCGAGCGGCTTTTCGAGCGTCACGATGAAGGTCTTCGCGTCAGGTGTCGCGATACCCACAGTTTCTTCAAACGCGCGCGTCGTCTGCTGCCAGAGCAACTCGGCGTCAGAGGCTGTCGGTGGGACTTCGCTTTCCTTTGCGCGCGCGGCGTACTCTGCGAGAAGCCTGGTGCGCGTTCGAAAAAACTCAGCGGCACCCTGGATCGAGAAAAACATCTGCGAGTAGTCAGCCGCGGTATCAGGCAGAATCGCCCGGCGCCACGCGTAGGCAAAGTCGTTGCTCGTGACCGGATCTCCATTCGACCATTTCGCGTCGGGTCGCAAATGAAATGTCCAGACGCGACCATCGGGAGAAACTTCCCAACGCTCCGCAACGCCCGGGACAACTGCGCAGTCCGCTGCGCGTAAATTGACAAGCGTCTCGTAGATCACGCGTGCGCGGCGCAGCTCGTGTTGGTAGCTCATGCGCTGCGGGTCGAGCGTGTAGCAGTCGGAACGCTCGATGACGATGAAGTCGGCAGGCGGCAAAGGCCGATCGAGCGACACGGAGGCAGCGAGTGCGAGGACGAGCAGGAGGATGGGCGCGATGAGCCTCACCGTCGCAGGATACGTGCGTCGAGAGCGTCAGGGCCCAGTGAAGCCGATTCGATTGCAGGGAAGTTCGTTCGTTCGCGCGCTCTTGCGCGCGACATTTCGCTTTCGCGTGCAACGATCAATTTTTGTAAGGCGCCGCGGAAACCACAGCCGACCAGCGCTTGAGTTCGGCGTCGAACTTCGCTTTATCGCCAGATTCCCAACTGGCAGCGAGGACGCGGGAATCCGCGTCCGGCTTCGAACCGGTGTACGCCTGCGGGCGCTCGCCGCGATCGATGAGCCGAAGGATGACCTCGCTGGTGCCAACGACCGATGCGTAGCTCGCGTTCATATTCGCGTCTGCGTGCGCCGCTTGCCACTGACTGCTGGTCGCCGCGACAAGGTCGGTGAGTGCCGGGGCGAGCGACTTCGCGACGAACGAGCGATCTGCCTGTGGCATCACGAGGAGGTCGTTTCGGAGGCCGACAAGAATGCGCTGCATGGCAAGCATCCGGTTGTCGGCTTCGGTCGAGGCTTTCGCGCTCTTCGCAACAAGGCCGATGGCCTCGGCCTGAGCGCGGCGGACATTTCGCGCGTTTTCAGCGGGCAAATCCTTCCGGCGCGCGGCAGCGGCGATGGCATTCAACTTCTGCTGCAGTGCCATCCAATCACTCTCGGCCGCAGATGCATCCCGGAGGCGGCGCGAGGAACTCTCGTAAAAGGTGTTGCTCGCATCGAGGTCTTCAAATGCATCGGCCAACAGGCTCGCAGCAGCGATGCGCTTGCCGGCATCGGCCTCCGCTCCGGGTGCAGTGCGCTCGATGATGACATCGATGGCATCCGGCGACCGCGTGAATCGGAGGATCTGCATCGCGTTGAGCGCGCGGCGGAGATCTGGTCCCTTGACGACTGGAACAAGCTCGACAATCAGAAGGCCGGCATACGCCTTGCGGAATGCTGGGGTGGCGGCGGGATCGCGGGCGGGGGTGACGAGCGCCCAACGGGCGTCCTCAAGGCTTTTCCCGGTGGCGGAACTCGTGCCATCCTTGATCGCGGCAAGATGCTTCGCCGCAAACGAAGACACAGCATTCTTCTGCGCCTCCGTCAGCTGTGTGTTTGCACCGATGATCGCTCGGTCGAGTCCGGACTGCCCTGACGTCTGGCCAAGGGCGGCGCTTGTGAGGCAGGCAGCAAGCAGGGAGGTGAGCAGCAGTCGCGGGGTCATCGGGCGGTTCTCATCGGTTGGGTGCTTGGACTCGACGAGGATCGGCGTGTCCTGCGTGAAATGATCTCTGGATCAGACGCATCCATTGAAGGCGTCTCTCTCTTCGCAGCCTGAGGGGCGTGTAAACAGCCTCTCCCGCTGCAGAGATGGGGGACGCCGTCGCAGACCCGTCACGGTCCCGTCGAACTCCCGTGGCCTAGGCTTGGAGCTCGACTCCGGGAACGGGACGCTAATCCAACCGGGGCGGACTGTCAATAAACAGCCGCTGAACCGCCGTGGGTTCCCGTCTTCAGTTTGCGCCTGTCGTTTCCGCCTGCACTTTTCTCAAGGGCTCGCCATTTGCCGCGGTATTGCCAGAGAGTTGGTCACCGATTTCCGCGACCGACCGATGATCGCGGGGACTTCATGTTCGATCGCTACCGCCCTAACCTGCCGATGTAGGAATTCCATGCGCCCGACGAAAGTTCTCGATCCCGTTCCCCTCGCGACGCTTCTCCTCCTGAGCCAACTCCATTGGAGCGAGCTTGCGCAGGGGCAGGAGGCGCCCACGGTCCCGGCGGCACCCACCCTCGCCCCCGCAGCGGTCGTGCCGGTTGCCTCTATCCCGCCGAGCGCAGAGGTTGCGAAGATCTATCGCGATAGATTGGCCCGGGCGTTCGCGCAGCGCACACGAAGCATGCTGCAGCGCGAGTTGATTTTTCTCGGCATGCTCGAAAGCGGGAAGACCATGCTCGACATGGCGCTCGAGTTGTCGCCGGACAATGAACACCTCTGGCGCCTCGCGCTTGACTACAGCATTACGATGGAGGATGGCAGCGAGGACGCGGCGAAACTGGTGAACACCGCGCTTGCGAAACTTGGGCAACTCGATCCAAATGATCAGATCATCCGCCTCCGCCGGGTTCTTGCAAGCGTGGAGCGCAAACAAACCGCGGAAGCGCGCGCTGCGGCCTACGAGAAGTTGCTCACGCCAGCATCGATCGAACGGCTCGGCACAGAGGTCGCGGCGCGTGTGGCCTTTGACTTCGCGGTGTTGCTTCGCCGTGTAGGCGACCAGGAGGGTTTCGAGCGTGAATTGCTGCGGGCGCTCGACCTCGATCCGTTCTTTCCGGAGGCAACAGAGGTCGCGGCTGGTTACTTCCGCGCGCGCGCTCCCGACGCGGCGACGGAAGCCTCCGTGCTCCGGGCCGCGCTCCTTGCGAATCCCACCCGCGATACCGCCGCGCTAGGCCTCGCCGACCTCTGTCTTCGCTCCGGCGCCTATCGCGCCGCGGCCGACATTTTGAACGTCGAAGCAGAGCTGCTGCAAACCGACTTTCCTGATCTCGATTTCGACGGCATCCTCTCTGACCTCTGTATCGCTTGTTGGGGTTCGGACAGCGTGGAGACTGCGCTTGCGGTCGGCCGTAAGCGTCAGGAGTCGCTGAATCGCGTTTTTCGCACGCAGGTTGAACGGCAAGGTTCAACGCTCTCAGTCGAGGACATGCGCAAACTCGCCTATCCGATGTCGATGTCGCTTTCTTCGACATTCGCGGCGTTGGTGCAGAGCGTGGCCCCTGATGCGGCAGCTGGCGTTTTAGCGGCGGCAGCGAGTTCTGCTGAAACGACGCTGAAAGCGATGGAGGACGGAGGCGCGGATCCAGAGGCGATTGCACGGACAGCGCTTGAGGGCGCCTTCATACAACTTTGGCTTGGTGGAGACATTGCGCTCGCGAAGCGTTTGATCGATCGCGCGGTCATATTCATGCCGCTATCGGAAGCTGCGCGGGCGCGGTTTGATGGCTGGATCGCGCTGCGAGCCGGTGATGCAGCAAAAGCCAAGGAAATGTTTTCATCAGTCGCGGAGTCGGATGTTCCGGCGAAGCTTGGACTCGCGGTTGCGGACGAGATGCTCGGCGATCGAAAGGCCGCCGCGCGCGAGTTTCTCGCCATCGCGAAGGCGCAGTCGGCGACCGCGATTGGCCTGTGGTCGCGAGATCGACTTCGAACGATTCTCGGATCGCCGATCGTGGTTGTGGATATTGCGACAGATGTTGAGCGCGCCGCAGCTCTGCCCAAAGATTTTCTCGACATGATGCGCACCGGCAAAGGCCAGTTGTTGATGCGGATTCAACCGCGCATCGCGGATGCCGCGCCGTGGGATCCGATGATTTTCGACATCGAGATTTCAAATCGGAGTGCGTGGCCAATATCCATCACAGCTGACGGTCCGCTTATGGATACGGCAACCGTGACCGCGAACATCAATATTCCCGGCGAGCCCACGGTTGCGCCGCCTTTTGCACTCGTGGCACTCAATCGGCAGTTCGCCATTGCGCCGGGAACCTCGCTCTTTGTGTCGGTTGACATCTCTCTCACCGACGCGAGTATGGCAATGCGCGACGATGCATTGAGCGGCGCATTCGTCTCGATTCACCCGATTCTCAATTGGCGCACGACCGAACGCGGGCTTGAGCCTGGCCCGCTCGGCATCGAAGCCGAGTCGGCACTGGTCCATGTTCGGGGTGAGAAGGTGACAAAAAATTGGATCGACAAGGTTGTTGCCGATCTGCGCGACACCACGCGCGTTCCCGACCCTGAGAAGATCGCGGCACTCGCCTCGGTGGTCACGCGCGATTCGAAGGACAAACTTTTGTATCCGCCCGAAGTTCGCGCCGCGCTCGCCGATATGCCGGCGTTACTCGCCGATGCGGCGAAACGGCTGTGGCCGGAGGCGCGGGCGTGGCTCATATTCGCCTCACCGAAGGGTGGATTGCGTGAATTGAGCGTGCGCGCATCAGATGTTGCGGCCGCGGCTTCGGTCGACGGAGCGGGGGATGCATCGAGTAACGCACCGGGAGCGGAGGGCGAGGCTGAACGGGACGCTATGAGGGGATTCGAGCAGATTTCTGCAGTTCCCGAGCTCGAGCCGCTCGATCTCGTGCTGATGTCTGATGAACATCCGTTGGTTCGCACGGCATGGATCGCGGTCCGCTGCAAGCGACCGGAAGATCCGATCCTCGCCAGGTCTGCAGAGTTGGGCGATGCTCGACTCGTGCAGTTTTCTAAGGATTTCCTTTCATGGATGTCCGATGTCGTGGACGAGCGTCGACGGCGACTCAATCTGAGTCAATGAATGCACACGTAGAAAGCATACGTACACGCACGCGTCGCACATGATTGCTCCGAGTCGCGCACAAACGTCCACGTCGCATGATCGAAACCCTCGCAGTTGAGCAGACCTCGCGCAGGTACTGGCTTCGCCTTGCGGGGCTCGCTTTCGGTGCGCTCTGTCTCGTCGCTGCGGTCATGATTGCTGCGCGCGAGGGTGACCAACTCGAAGCGACATTCGTCGCGCTACGCAATCCGCCACCGACCCTTGCAATACTCGTCATTGGTTCAGTCGCGATCGGCGTGCTGTTGACTGCGACGCTGTTTCAAATTTTGACGCGACGATTCGCGGTGATTCCGTTTTCAGAGATGTTCGCGTTGATCGCAGCGTCGGCGCTCGCAAACTATCTGCCGCTGAAGCCCGGGCTGTTGGGACGCGTGGCGTACCACCGCGTGCGCCACGGCATTCGCGCGACGGATACCGTTCGCACAATCTTCGAGGCGATTGCGCTCAGCGGGCTCGTCGCGTCAGTCTTTTTGCTTGCGGTATTCGCGCTCCGTCGACTGGCACTGCCCCCCGAATGGGCACTGCTCGCGCCAGGACTTCTTGGATGCCTTGGAATCTCGCCGCGCCTTCGAGTCTTCGTATTGGTGCTCGTCGTACGTCAAGCCGAGTTTGCACTCATCGCGTTTCGGTACTGGGCGGTCTTCCAACTCATCGGAGCACCGGTTGAAGTGGAGGCCGCGATTGTTCTCGCGAGCGTCAATGCAATCGCAACGCTGCTTCCGTTCGTCTCAAACGGACTTGGGATCCGCGAGTGGTTGACTGGCGTGATGACGCCGCTTCTCTCTGCGGATACTTTCAGCCAGGGTGTGGTTGCAGAACTCGTCCACCGCGTAGTCGAACTGATTGTGCTCGCGCCACTCGGGCTCGCGTCCATTGCAGTGCTCGTGCGAAAAACAAGGCAAACGCCGGCGAAAAAATAGCACCTTTGTTCAGATGCGACCGACGAGATTCAGTGAGGTCAATCTCGAAAGTGCCAGTTACGTGATCGGTGCCTTCACGCGAGCCGGCGCATCAACACCCGCCCGAGTCTTGAGGTGATCAAGGACATTCATGAAGTTGATGTACGCGTCGTAAGGAGAGTCGTACGGCGAGAAATACTTGTGGACGTCGCCGTCTGACCAATACTTCGTGCACATGTAGTAGAGGTGGTCACTCGTCGTGAGCTTGCGCCAATCTTCAAGAATGTACGGATCGCCCGCGCGGTGACGATCTTTGACGGCAGCCTCAAGGTTGTACAGCTCGGCCGCCGCGCCATCCTGAATGGGGTTTCCAAGCCACGCGGAAAGATCGCGTTCGCTGTCTGCCCACGAGATGTACTTGTCGACGTCGTATTCGCCAACGGGCTCGTGACAATCAAGGATCTGCGATGGCGTCAAGAAGTCGTTGTGGCCGTGATTCGTGTCATAGACGGCACCAGGGAGCGCGTCGAGAAACTCAAAGATTCCTGTGTCGGCCCACTGATGCTCGCCGAAGGTCTCGTAGTCCATGAAGAGGTTGCACATGTAACCATCGCCATTGATCTGGTTCACCCACCCAGCGAATTTCTCAGCGGAAAGTGGCCATTCCTTCCAGCCCCGATTGGAAAAGCGGAAGGCGATGTCGTCCGAAAGCCTGTAGTTCTTCAGAAGAAGTTTCACAGGACGCTCGGCAAGATCTCCCGTACCCGGCGGAACATAGAGATAGTTTGGCGAACGGAATCCCAGCAGTCGATCGACACCTTCGCAGAGGATGGCTTTGTGCTGTCCACGGCGGGCAATGTGGGCCGCGAGCTCATTTGAATAAATGAGCTCGGTGTTGCGGAAGACCTTCGGAGTCACACCAAAAATTTCCTGCATTCGCTTTTGGTGAAGATCAACTTGCTCGTCGAACTCCGCGCGCGAAAACAGGAAGGAAAGCGAGTGATGGCTCGTCTCGCCGATGAGTTCGCACGCACCGGTATCGACAAGCTGCTTGAGGGTGTCGATGACATCAGGCGCCCAACGCATCATCTGATCGAGCGCGGTACCAGTGATCGAGTAGGAGCAGCGAAAGCGCTTGTCGTGACGCTTGACGAGGTCAAGCATCTTCTGTGTCGCCGGGCGATAGCACTTGTCCGCCACCTTGCGCATGATCCGTTCGTTTGCCTCGTTGTCGAAGTAAAACGGGTCCGTCGAAAAGACGGAATAGCGCCGGAGTCGCCAGGGTTGGTGAAGTTCGAAGTAGAAGCAGACGCTTGCCATGGGCGCAGCGTAGCGCACTGTGCGATCAAATGCCGTAGTACCCACGGTACCACTCGACGAACCGTACGACGCCGGTTTCAATCGGTGTCGTTGGTCGGTAGCCCGTGTCGTGCGTCAGTGCCTCGACATCGGCATAGGTGTCCGGAACATCCCCTTGTTGCATCGGGAGCAGATTCATCATCGCCTTGCGGCCAGTGCAGCGTTCAATCGCAGCGATGTAGTCGAGCAACTCGACCGGGCGAGAATTGCCGATGTTGTAAACCCGCCATGGGGCGCTTGAGGTTCCTGGATCAGGATTTTGAGCATCAAAAGCCGGATGCGGCGCCGCTGGTCGATCAAGCGTGCGGAGAATTCCCTCCACGATGTCGTCGACGAAGGTGAAGTCACGGCGATGATGGCCGTGATTGAATACATCGATCGGTGTACCTTCAAGAATGCGCTTCGTGAAGAGAAACAGCGCCATGTCCGGTCGGCCCCATGGACCGTAGACCGTGAAAAATCGCAGCCCTGTTGTCGGAAGCCTGAACAGATGGGAGTAGGTGTGTGCGAAAAGCTCGTTCGCTTTTTTACTCGCGGCGTAGAGCGAGAGCGGGTGGTCCACATTGTCGTGCACAGAAAACGGAAGTTTCGAATTGCCGCCATAGACGGAGCTTGAACTTGCGTAGACGAGGTGCGTGCAGCCGCCGCACTTCTCGTGGACATGACGGCAGCCCTCGAGAATGTTCTGGAATCCAACGATGTTTGCGTGGATGTACGCGTGTGGGTTGGTGATGGAGTAGCGCACACCAGCCTGCGCAGCAAGGTGAACGACCCGATCAAACTTGTGGTGCGCAAACAACGACTCGATCCGTCCGCGGTCAGCGATGTCGCACTTCTCGAAACGGAAGCCGGATCGTGCGGTGAGCCGCGCAAGGCGAGCATCCTTCAGCGTCGGGTCGTAGTAATCGTTGAGGTCATCGACGCCAAAAACATCCTCTCCGCGATCGAGGAGTCGGTGTGTGACATGCGAGCCGATGAAGCCCGCGCAACCGGTGACGAGAATCGCCATGCCGTCGAGTCTACTTTGGTCGAGATCAGGCGACGGCGGCGCGCATCGGCGCGAATGCCGCGTCCATACAAGCAATCACGCGTACACGGTCGGTTTCGCTCATCGAACTACCCGATGGAAGGCAGATTCCCTGTTCGAAGAGCCGCTCGCACACAGGCGCGCGCGAGAGGTCGTGCCCGAACATGCGGCATCCGGCGAAGAGTGGCTGTAGGTGCATCGGTTTCCAAGTTGGTCGTGCCTCGATGCGCTCCGCAGCAAGTTTTGCGAGCATGAGATCTCGCGTGCAAGAGGCGCGCGCGGGATCGATCGTCATCGTGGTCAGCCAGTGGGTGGACCGACTCCACACGGGCTCTGGCATCAGTCGAACGCCCGCGCGGTTGCCGAACGCTGCGTCATAGCCAGCGAAAATCGCACGACGTCGCGCGACGCGATCGGCGAGTGCGAGAAGCTGCCCACGACCAACGCCCGCGCAGATATTCGACATGCGATAGTTGAATCCGGCAACGGTGTGTTCGTAGTGCGCCGCAGTCTCGCGCGCCTGTGTCGCAAGAAATCGTGCGCGCTCCACGATGGCCGGGTCGCTTGAGACCAACATGCCGCCACCGGATGTCGTGATGATTTTGTTGCCATTGAAACTGAAGGCGGCCACGCGACCGAAGGTTCCACAGCGGCGTCCATGAACGGAGGCCCCGAGGCTTTCTGCGGCGTCCTCGAGAATCGGGATATCCCATTCGTCGCAAATCGCCTCGATGGACGCGTAGTCGCAGCCCTGGCCGTAGAGATCGACCGCGACAAGCGCGCGCGGCCGTCGGCCTTCGGCGGCAAGGGTTTCGATGGCGCGGCGTAGTGCTGCCGGAGACATGTTCCAGCTGGTTTCATCGCTATCAATGAAGACGGGCTCGGCACCGAGTTGTCGGATCGGATTCGCGCTCGCTACGAAGGTGAAACTTGAGCACAAAACGGTGTCGCCCGGGACGACACCAAGCAGCATGAGGCCGAGGTGGATCGCAGCGGTTCCCGAACTGGTCGCACAGCAGTGAAGGCGCTCGTCATGCGCCCCGACGCCGAGGTATTCCGACATCTCGCGCTCGAAAGCATCGACATTCGGCCCAAGCGGGGCGATCCAGTTGGTCCGGAATGCCTCGTCGACGAAGCGCTGCTCCTCTCCAGACATGTGGGGCGGAGAAAGCAGAATCGGCTTTGCGCGTGGGTCGAGCATAATGAGACCTCCCGGCGGACAACACGTCAGACGCGATTCTCTATCGGCATTCGACCCCGGGTCCTTCGACCAGTTCCTGTAACGGCGTTATCAACCGCTTTGACGCTCCAGCCAAGCCTGAAACATCAGCACGCTCCAGATCGGCGCGACGGATGTACTCGCGGATGCGTGATCGAGTGCGTCCCAGCGCATGCGCACCGCCGCGGGGTCGAGAAAGCCCTCGCGACGGATGCGGTCCTCGGCGAGCAGAGACTCGGCCCACGGTCGCAGCGGCCCCCGGAGCCAGCCCACGAGAGGAATGCTAAAGCCTTGCTTTGGGCGGGCAAGAAGTTGCGCGGGAACCCGGCGCTCAGCGACGCGGCGGAGAACCCATTTTCGCTCGCCATCACGGATTTTCATGCTGATTGGAAGCCGAAACGCGAGCACGGCGAGTGATCGGTCGAGGAGCGGCTCGCGAACTTCGAGGCCGTGCGCCATACTTGTCCGATCAACCTTGACCAGGATGTCATCCACGAGGTAACCGGCGATATCAGCCTGCATAAGGTGAGTTTCGAGCGGAACACTGGGGTTCCAGAACGCTGGGTCGGCTGCGTCCGGGGCCGACAGGCGATGGTTCGACCCGCATATCGGTGTTGATCCCAGCACGAGGCTGTTGGCATCGGGGTCAACGGAGAGAAGAGCTTGATAGATCTGCCATGGGTCGTCGTGGCGGAGGAGCGGCGCGAGTTTGTGCGCTCGCTCGCCGAGGCGGTCGAAAGGCATCACGCGGGACGAGATGCGGGCGAGCGCGCGACCAAGCGTGTTGAGTGATTCCGCGGGCAGCGCGCCCAACGCTGACGCGAGCGGACCGCGCAGGAACACCGGGATTCCCCTGGAAAGACGCATGATGCGGCCGACCCATTCGTGTCGGTAGTAGCCGCCGAAGAGTTCGTCGCCGCCGTCGCCAGACAGCGCGACCTTGACCTGCGTGCGCGCCAGTTTGCTGACGAACCACGCGGGAATCTGCGAGGAATCGGCAAATGGCTCATCAAACAGCTCTGCGAGCGAAGGAATGATTGCGCGTGCGTCGTCGCCGCTGACACGGAGCTCCGTGTGTTCCGTACCAAGGTGGGCCGCGATCGCACGCGCATGCGCCGATTCATCAAGCGCCGCCGAGCCCAAATCTTCACGCGTGGGCGCGATGGTAAACGTCCGCACGCGTTGCGTCGAAAGTTCTTGCATCGCAGCGACAACAGCAGTCGAGTCAACGCCACCAGAGAGAAATGCGCCAACAGGAACGTCCGCCACGAGTCTCGTGCGGACACTCTCAAGAAGCGTGTGATCGACGGCGTCAATCGCAGCGGCATCGGTCGACGGCGTGTGCGACTCGGAACATTGCTGGTTGAGCTCCGTCGCGCGCCACCAGACGCGTTCTTCCACGATGCCTTCTGTCAGATCCACGCGAAGAAGATGTCCAGGGAGCAGTTTGCGCGCCTCCGTGTGCATCGTCTGTGGGCCTGGGACATAGCCAAAGCGCATGAAGTCTCGCAACGCCTCGCGATCGACTGAGAGTTGCATCGACGGCATGACACGCAGCGCGCGGAGCTCGCTCGCAAAGACAAGCGTCGTGCCGGGCGAAATACGGAAACTTCCAGGCGCAACAACTCGCCCATGAGTGCAGCCGTAGTGGAGCGGCTTTACGCCGAATCGATCACGCACCAACCAGAGCGCTCGTTCACTGTGATCAAGCACGGCGAAGGCGAACATCCCAGAAAAACTCTCAATTGCCCGCGAAACACCCCATTCCTCAAACGCCGCGAGCATCGTCTCTGTGTCAGAACGGCTGCGAAAGGCGTGTCCGCGCGCGATGAGCTTCGCACGAAGGTTGATGTGGTTATAGATTTCGCCGTTAAAAACGATCTCAAAGCGGCCACCACTCGAGCGCATCGGCTGTCGCCCCATCGGCGAGAGATCGAGGATCGCGAGTCGACGAAAAGCGAGTCCGGTCCGCGTAGTTTCGTCGAAGCTCACGCCCTCGTCATCGGGGCCGCGGTGCACCAGACAGCGGGCCATTGCGCGCAGGGTTTCGGCTGGATCGCGCACGATTCCAGCAAAGTCGACGAAGCCCGCGAGTCCGCACATGGTGTGAGCGTATCACACGTTGCGGGTTTTCCGTATCGAGCGTCACGCGCCAAGTGCTTCAACGATCGCACGATCAACCTCTCGGGAGTCGAAGCGTGTCTCCGCGAGGATTCGCGAAGCGCGGCCCATGCTCGCGCGACGCGGGGCATCGGTCGCAAGCGTGAGACAGGCGGCGGCGAGCGATTCCGCATCGCGTATGGGAACGAGTAATCCGTTCTCCGCGACTGCTGTGGTCGCGTGTTCCGCCGTGATCACCGTTTCGCGGCAACCAGGGGCATCGGTCGTGATGATTGGGCGTCCGGTTGCGAGCGCTTCGAGGGTACTCTTCGGCATTCCTTCGCGATGGGATGGCAGCACAAACACGCTCGATCCAGCAAGTTCCGCGCGCACATCATCGACCCGTCCAGCGAATTCGATCGTGCCGTTTCGAACCCAACCATCGAGCTCACGCGAGTCGATCGCCGCAGGATTCGAATCAATCCAACCGACGAGCCGAAAGCGACACATGGGAAGTCGTAACTTGACGATGCGCGCCGCTTCGGCGAACTCGCGCACGCCCTTGTCGGTGAGAAGGCGCGCCACCATGAGAAACACGGGAGGTCCTTCGGGAGGGGAAACTGTGGGAAACCGAGCGAGGTCTACCCCAGATCCACCGACGATGCGGACATCAAGTGTCGATGGGAGCAGCGCGCGACGGCGAAAGAGCGCGAGATCGTCGTGGTTCTGAAAGAAGACGCTTGTGGCTGATCGCATTGCACGGAAATAGAGTGCATAGGCAACTGCGCGCAGTAGCAGTGCGCGTGGTGAGCGCGCGATGAATGCGTGGCCAAGTCCGGTGATCATTGCGACACGCCGTGGAGTGCCGCATGCGCGCGCAGCTCCGAGCGCGTGGAACACCGGCTTCGGATTACTCACGAAGACTCCGTCTGGCACAAGCCTCGAGAAGAGCTCGCGATAGTGTCGCCGAGCCGCGAGCTCGCCAAATGGATTCACGCTTGTTCGCGCGAAAGGCGCGAAAACCACCTCGCCACCGAGCGCGCGAACGCTTGATTCGATGCTCTCACGGGACACTTGTTCGGGAAGCGGCGTCGACAGTACGACGCGATGTCCGCGTGCGATGAGTTCGCGCAGCAACGTCCCGCGGAATGCGAGACAAGTGTCGCCGATACTGTTGACGATGACGAAGGTACCCACGGTGTGCCTGAGGGAATCGCTGATATTCAGGGGTTCATACGGATTGTCATGCGACGCCGACGCAGTCGGATCACATCGAGTTGCCACTATACTCCGGGTCCGGGCCTCAACTATGCATCTGACCTATGGCGTTGTGACAGCCACTCTGAACGCGCGCGAGACTGTCCTCACGTCGGTGCGTTCCGTACTCGCTCAATCGCTGCTGCCGATTGAGTTGGTGGTAATCGATGGTGGTTCTGACGATGGAACGGTCCAACTCGTCGAATCAGCGTTCGCCGAGGCCCGTGCTACCGGAAACACCTGCGAACTTCGGCTGATGCGCCAGTCGTCCACTGGAATTGCCAACGCGTGGAATGAGGCAATCGCCACGTTGCGATCAGATGTCGTACTGCTTGTGAACGCGGATGACTGGCTCGAAGCCGGTGCGGCCGAGCGATTTCTCGCGGTGTTTGCCGATGAAGCTGATACGGGGATCGTGCACGGGAACGCAAGGTTTCGCTCGCCTGAAGGGCGAGACCTTGGCGTCGTTGGGCCTGGCTTCATCTCGCGTCTTGGTATCCGCTGTCGAACGATGCACTGTTCGACTGCGGTTCGCCGCACCGTCTACGAGCGTCGTGGGGGCTTTAACCCTGCCTATCGCACGGCACTTGACTTCGACTTCATCGAACGCTGCTGGCGTGCGGGTGAGCGCTTTGTTCACATCGATGAGGTGGTTTCAAACTTCACCCTCGGCGGTGTGTCCAACACGCAGATGGCCCGTTGCGATGTCGAGAGCCTTCGGATTGGGCTAGTTCACTCGCGGACAAAAATCCTTCCCCTTGCTGCGTTTCTTGTTCGCCGAGCCTTCATGCGCCCACTCCGCCTTGCCGGATTCCACTTGTGGGCGCGCGACGCTGAAACGGAGGCGGTGCGTTGAGCGTCCCACTCATCAGTGTGATTGTTCCGTCCTACAACCAAGGGCATTGGATCGACTCATGTCTGCGTAGCCTTTTCGCGCAGCAGGACTCCAATCTCGAAGTGATCGTGGTCGATGGGGGTTCGACTGATACAACACTTGAGGTCTTGGATTTGTGGAGGCCTCAACTCGCAGCATGCATCGTCGAGCGCGATGACGGTCAAGCTGACGCGATTGCAAAGGGTTTTTCCATGGCGCGCGGCGAGATTCTTGCGTGGTTGAACTCAGACGACATGCATCTTCCATGGACAATTGGTGCCTGGCGGAAAGCATTCGCGAGCGACGAATCACTCGAGATGGTGCACGGCGATCGGGTCATCGTTGACGCCGAGGGACGCGTGACTGGATATCGCCGACTTCCTGGTCATTCTGGCTATTGGCTCAATCGATTTCCCTGGACGCATCAGGAGACCGCGGCATGGCGCCGCGGCTTGTACGAGCGTGCCGGTGGTGTGGATCGATCGATGCATTTCGCGATGGACTACGACCTTTTCGCACGCTTCTTTGAAGCGGCGCATTGCGCACATCTTCCGCAGTATCTTGGGGTGTTTCGTTGGCACGAACTTTCAAAGAGTGCGAAGATCCAAGCAACGGTCGGTGCAGACGAGATGGCGTTGGTGCGGAGGCGTCGAGGTATCCCTTCGTATTCGCGGCTGCATCCCGCGCGTATGACGATGAGTGCTGCGGTGCGTGGCTTTTCGTGGTTACACGGCCTGCGTTCTCATGATCCGCCTCACCGCTTGACATGCACTGGCCACAATATCTCTGACCTATGGTGCGAAAAGTTGTGGTAGAACGTCGTTCGATGCGCGTCGTGCACCTCAGTACCTTCGAGTCAAGCGGCGGCGCTGCGCGTGCGGCCCATGGGTTGCATGTCGGGCTTGTTGCGGCCGGAGTCGACAGTCGAATGTTGGTCGCGCACCGCCAGAGTGCTGACCCGCGCGTGGAGGTTGCAAATCCCAATCCGATTGATGCTCGAATCTGGCGCGAACTGGCATCGCACTGGATCGATGCGAATCGTACGGAGTTGTCTAATACTTTCTTCTCGACCGGATTTGCCGGTGCGAATGTCGCGCGCCATCCGCTTGTTACGAGCGCGGACATTCTCAATCTGCATTGGGTTCCAGGCCTGGTCGACCCTCGGGAGCTTGGTGCGCTGTTTGCGCTTGGAAAGCCCGTTGTTTGGACGCTCCACGACGAGTGGGCCTACACCGGCGGCTGCCATTACACATCAGGATGTATGCAGTGGCGAAGCGCGTGTCAGTCGTGTCCGCAACTCGTACACGATCCACATGGACTGGTCGCTGCGCTCTTTGCCGAGAAAAGAATGCACGTCGTGCGTGGCAGACCCACGATCGTTGCGCCGAGCCGCTGGCTTGCGAGCCGCGCGGAAGAGAGTGCGATCTTTCGAGGCGCACGTATCGCGACCATTCCATATGGCGTGGATCTTGAGACTTTTCATCCCGTTTGTCGCGATGCCGGTCGCGCACGACTCGGCCTTTCTGCACAAGACTTTGTCGTGCTGTTTAGTGCCGATGCCGCCGCTGAGCGACGCAAGGGTTTCGCTGAACTTTCTGCGGCACTTGCGATCGTGCAGCAGCGGGTCTTGGAGCGCGAGATGCAGGATTTTCCCCTGAAGTTCGCGGTGCTCGGCGATACGGCTGGCGTCGACCTCCCAGCAGAAGCGATACCGACGGGTCGGCTCTTTGATCGTGCAGAACTTGCTTCGGTCGTCGCAGCGAGCGATCTCTACGTACTACCGTCGCTGGAGGACAATCTGCCCAACGGCGTATTGGAAGCGCTCGCCTGCGGAACTCCAACGGTGGCGTTTGATGTCGGTGGAGCACCGGACATGTTGAGTTCAGCACCCGGTTCGCGGCTTGTGGCGGCTGGCGATGTTGCGGCACTCGCGGATGCGATTGTGTGCAAAATGTTTGATCGATCAGCGAGCAGCTCGATTCGAACGGCACTCCGCAAGTACGCTGCAACTCACTACTCGATTGATCGGCAAGCGGGCGATTACCGCGCGCTTTACCAAGAGTTGTAATGGACAGGCAATGAACCCACGATTCACAGGCGAGGATTCGCAATGACAGCGGCGGATGATTCGGGTCTTGAGATGACAGCACTTCGAGCGTTCGGCGAACCGATGATCGCAAGAATCGACGCTTTGACCGCGAAAAACGTACAACTCAGCGCGCGTATCGCTTCTACGGAATGGGAGCGTGCCAAACTCGTTCGGGAGCGTGACCAACTCCGAGCCACGCAGTCGTCAGGTCGAGAGTTGCTTCGACTACTCATAGGCCGCGTGCGTGCACGGATTGGTCTCGGTGGTTCCGAGGATGTACGCGGAGCCGTGTATGGCGCAAGCGTTTTGCCTCTCCCCATGAGCGAAGCACTCATACGTGCATCTGCACGCGGGATTGAGATTGGTTCTATCGTCGATGTTGGTGCTTCGGATGGTCAATGGACGGCGATGTGCAGGCATGTCTTTCCTGACGCGCATGCGGTGTTGCTCGATGTGAACATGACACATCGCCCTGCCCTGGAGCGTTTCTGCGCAGCGAACGTGAACACTTCGTTTTCGATCGCAGCGGTTGGACCGGAGCGGCGTGAGTTGTGGTTTGAGCGTGCGGCCGATCCGTTCGGCGGACGCGTTCACACGGAGCGCGGATCGCCTGACTGGCTTCCGCTGCCCGGCACGACCATTGACTACGAGATCGCCACGCGAGCGCTCCCTGGACCATATCTGATCAAGCTCGATACCCATGGCTACGAGGTTCCAATCCTGCTCGGTGCGACAAAAGCGCTAGAGCAGGCGGCAGTGGTGGTAATCGAGTGTTACGCGTTTCGGATCGCCGATGACAGCCTCCTCTTCCATGAGATGTGCGCCTGGATGTGGGAACGCGGATTCATGGCAGTCGATCTCTGCGAGCCGCTCAATCGGCCGCGCGATGGATGCCTCTGGCAAGTCGACGTGGTTTTCACGCCGCGAACGCGCCCTGAGTGTGCGACGAGGTCGTTCGCATGAGCGATGTTGGAACGCTACCAACGGTCTCGATCGTGACTCCGAGCTTTAACTCGGAAGAGTTTATCGAACGCACGATTCTCGCAGTCAAATCCCAAGAGTATCCGCGCATCGAGCACGTCCTGATGGATGGTGGATCCACAGACACGACGATGCGAATTGTCGATCGACACCGTGCGCATTTCGCGCACGTGGAAAGCGCGAAAGACAAGGGGATGTACGACGCAATTGATCGCGGTTTTGCGCACACCACGGGCGAGATCATGACGTGGCTCAACTCTGATGATGAGTGGTTTCCTGGAACATTGCGCACGGTGACGCGATTGTTCCGTGAGTTTCCTGAGGTTGAGTGGTTGACGAGTGGGTATCCGAGCGCGATCGATGCCACTGGTGCCATGATCGCAACAGCACGGCTCTCCGGTTTCAGCAGGAAGGGTCATCTTCGCGGTGAGTTCCTACCCGCGTGTGGATGGCCGGCTGACGGTTTCATTCAACAGGAGTCGACGTTTTGGCGCCGTTCGCTCTGGGAGCGTGCGGGTTCGCGTATGGATGATTCCTTGCAATTTGCTGGGGATTTCGAGCTTTGGTCGCGCTTTCTCCAGCATGCTCAGCTGTGGTGCGTGGAGATTCCACTTGGATGCTTCCGACGACGCGAGGGACAGAAGACCGCGGTCGCGTTCCAGAGTTATCTCGACGAAGCGCGCACAGTTTTCGCGCGTGATGGAGGCCATGTTCCCTCACGGCTCGGTGCATCTTTGCGCGTTGGATTCCGTCGCCATGCGCCTCCGGAACTGAAGCGTTTCATCGGTCGGCTCGGCGTCTACGAGCGGCGTCCGTACCTGTTGTATGACTGGTCGAATGCACGCTGGGTGGAATCATGGCAGTAGGAACGGCGCGGTCGTTGCTCGCAGAAACCGCCCGTCGGCTTGCTGTGCGCGGCGCAGTCCGAATCGTGATGTTGAGCGATCTCGGCTTTGAATACGGCGCGGGCGGTGCCATGCGCAGGCAGATCCAAAGTTTGTTGCTCGACGGACATGATGTTGGCGTTGTGTGTGCGGGCATGATGCGCGAAGCACGCGTTGTCCCGGCAGAGAGTCCCGATGTATCCGCGCTTGTGCCACGCGGCCGTATGCTGCGTGGCCGCTGGCTTGGCGTACAGTCGGTACCTTCAAGCGCGTGCATGGATCCCTCACGGCCGAGATCGTGCGATGTTTCAGTGGTACAGGCGGTGGCGGCGCTTGAGCCAGATCTTGTCATCGCGGGCAACATGCACTGGTCTGGTTGGTCGATATCGCTTCTCGACGTGTTGGTCCGCCGTGGTCTCGCCTGCGTGGCGTATATGCATGATTTGCACTTTCTCACAGGCCGATGCTGTCAGCCGTACACATGCAACTCATACCGACTTGGCTGCGATTCCCATTGTCCGACGGCCACGTCGTACCCGGCACTCGCGCCGTCGCTGATTCATGAGGAGTGGATGTTGCGGCGGCGTGTGTTTCTCGAGACGGGTGTGCCGCTGATCGCGAATAGCGCATGGACCAAGGCGTGTGCGGACGAAGCGTTTGGTGGACGTGCGCAGACATCGGTGATTCGACTCGGCATCGATACGGCACTCTTCTCGCCGATCGATCGCGGGCTCGCCCGCGAACTGCTCGGGCTTGGTACTGGGCCGATGGTGCTCTTCGGAGCCGTCGATACGGCACAGCCTGAGAAGGGTGGCCCAGTGGTCCGGCGAGTCGTTGAGATGCTCTCGCGTGAGGGAATCTCGTTCGCCGCGTTCGGATTTGGATCGGGCGCATTCGCTGGCGTACGGGGGCTCGGATACATCCGTGACGAGCGGCAGATGCCGCTCGTCTATGCAGCAAGCGATTGTTATTTCACCGCTTCCGCCGTCGAGAGTTTCGGGCAAACTGTGCTTGAGGCCGCAGCGTGCGGACGAGCGTCGGTAACACTTCGCCGTGGTGGAATTGTGGACATTGCCCGTGATGGCATCAACGCGCGAACATTTCACGATGCGGTTCCTGAGGAACTCGCGGCGGCGCTGCGGTCCATTGTGATGGAACCGACGCGAGGCCATGGGCTCGGTAGTGCTGGTCGAAAAATCGCAGCTGAGGAATACTCGCTCGACATGCAGGCAGCTGCCTGGCGCCATTGGATCGCAAGCCATGGTGAGAGAGCGAAATCATGAACTTTTTCAACGACGTATCGCGTGTGTGGCGCGCGTGGCGTGCGCCAATGACTCCGTCGAATATTGCTCTGATTCCGCGTGATCCGCGTGATTACGACGATCAGCCGCTCGTGAGCGTGGTCACTGTTTGTCTCAATCGGGCAGATTCGCTTGGCCGCACAATCGCATCGGTTCGCGCGCAGCACTACCGAAACATCGAGTACATCGTGCTCGATGGAGGTTCGACCGACCGAACGGTCGACATCATTCGCGCAAATCAGGACATCATTACCGACTGGAAGAGTTCGCCGGATGCCGGGCTCTACGCCGCACTCAATGAGGGTGTCCGTCGCGCACAGGGAAGATTCGTACAGTTTGTTCACGCAGACGATTGGCTCGCACCGGATCAGATCGCACGGGCTGTTGCAGCGGCGACCTTTGTCTATGCGGATATCGTGCATGGCGATCTCGAGATGCATCGTGCCGACGGAAGCACCTGGCTTCGACACGGACGCGCCGATTGGTTTCCGCTTCGGCCCACTGAGATTCCGCAGATTTCTCATCCGACCGTTCTTGCTCGCCGATCGGTCTACGAGCGCATCGGTCTTTTTCGTACCGATCTACGCATTGCTGCGGATGTTGACTGGTTGCTGCGAGCGTCGCACGCGGGGCTTGTGATTCGTCACGATCCCGCGATTCGGTCTCACATGACTGAGGGTGGAATCAGCACGCGGAGGCAACGACTTGCGCTCGCAGAGTACGTGGCGATTTTGGCACGCGAGCCGATCGGTCGGATTCGACTCACGCTCGGTGCCTTGTGGTTGTTCGGGACGTGCGTCGCGATACTCGCACCGATCCTGAACGGCGCGCGTCGATTCCACGCAGCGGTCATTCGCGTGCTTTCTCGTCCTCGCGCTTTCGTTCGACGCGCGACATTAGCGCTGCTGCGACGAACGTGGCTCGTTGGTCCGGTGCGCGTACTCTTCCGCGAAACTTTGCCGGTCAGCGACCGGAACCCAATGGCCGCAGCGTTTGCGAAATTGCGATTCGAGCATGCAGATCTCGACGACGCGACGATAGCCGCGATGGCCGCAAGCGAGGTCGGCAGGCGTATCGACTCGGACCACGCTATCCTCACGCCCCGATGAATCTCCTGCAAAAACTTGGCCTTCGTTCGCGTGCGGATGCGTTTCGCCAGGAAGCGATTTCCGATGGGATCGGTGCACCCGAACTCGTCGCGCTCCGCGAGGGAGACGCACGCGAGATCGAGGCGCTGTATCGCGAGTCGGTACTCGCCGGACTTCGTGAACGCCCAGGGCGATCGCGCGATCTTGCGCAGCTCATCGGTACGAGCGTGGGCGAAGGGCTTCATATCTGTCACGAACTCCAGCATGCGCTCGAAATCCACGGGGATCTCTGCGAGTTCGGTGTCGCGCAGGGGGCAACTTCGCGTCTGCTCGCCAATGAGCTCATGGCCGATCCCCGCGGTCAAGGTCGTACTCTCTGGCTCTTCGATAGCTTCGAGGGACTTCCAAAGCCAACCGCGAAGGATCGGCTGATCGACGACATCTTCAACCTCGGCAGTATGGACGCATACGCAGGCACCATGCGCTGCGCGCGAACGCTCGTCGAGGCGAAGCTCCACGACGCTGGATTCCCGCGAGATCGAATGCACATTAAGCAGGGCTGGGTTGAGGAGACGATCCGTGCACAGCCGCTACCAATGAAAGTCGCGTTCGCCTACGTCGACTTTGATTTCTATCAACCCATTGTTGACGCGCTCGCGTGGCTCGATGGAGTCACGAGTCGCGGTGCTCGCGTGGTCGTCGACGACTACGGTTTCTTCTCCGAAGGTGCGCAGGCGGCAACCGACGAGTTCGTGGCCGCGTGTCAGGGTCGTTGGTCCCTATCACTACCGCCAGCGAGTGCAGGGAAATTTGCGATGCTCACGCGCGCCTGAATGATCTCTGCGCGTTGCGTTGCGTGTCGTTCGAATTGAGAACAACCACAGCCGCTTCATCAAACGCCTCAAGATCGGGCTCCAGGCCCCATCGCGCCGCGTCCATGGCCGCGTTGCGAATCTTGAGCACAGATTCGCTTTCGCATTCGGCGACGACGGTATGGTGGCGGAGCGAAGGCCGCAGAAATGCAGCGATATCTGCCGCGCCGCGACCTTCGTCGATCGCTCCGTGAGGAAGGATCTTCATTGCGCGCGCCACTACTGTCTGCCAATCAGCCATCAGCATGTCGTATGAGACAAACGCGCGGGGAAGATCGCGTGTCGCGCGCTCAGCAAGTACGACGTGCTCAAGCCATGCGCGCTCCGCCGCCTCGCGAGCAAAACCATCACGGCGCGCAAGACTCGCCGCGACCTCTGCGGGCTCTCGAATCGCATGCAGTACAGCGATCTGCCGCCCCGTACCCGCAAGCACGCGCCGCCAGAGCGGCATCAATCTACAGATGCGCGGCTCCTTGATGATCCAACAACGACTTGGTGCGAGCCATCCACCGCCCCATTCTGCCCGAACGATGCGCACAAGATCGCGCTCCGCGACGCGAGCATCCTCCGAATCAAACCACGCTGGATCGATCGGCTCACCTGCGAGCATCGTCGTTCCAATACGAGAAAACAGGGCCTCGTGGTACTCAATGATCGGACGCGACTCCCAGTAGCCGAGATCATTATCGCCTTCGACCGCATCGAATAGCGTTCGCGGTAACGAGGCACCGCAGAGCGAAAGTACGCGCGTCAACGCTGAAGTTCCACTGCGGTGCATACCGAGCACGAGTAGCACCGACTTGCGCGCGAACAGGTTCATGCCCTGAAGTACCTGCCCATCATTTGTCCACGCGGATGATCCCAGGCGCCGATGTCCTCAAACTTCCATCCGCTCGCTTCACCAAAGCTCCGCATTTCTTCAGCGGAGTAATAGAAGCAGAGTCGCGAGTGCGATTCTGTTGGATTTTCGTGTTCGAAGTTGCGGCGGAAAAACGTGGCGAAGAGTTGGGTGTGGGGGGCTGCAATTGCTGCGATCGCTGCGAGGGATCGTCGGATGTCGGCAGGTGTGAGGTGGGTAAATATAGACTGAGCAATGGCGAAATCGGGATTTCGGTCAAACTCAGAAAGATCGAATCGGCCGTTCAGTACGAACTGCGGTCGTTGCTCGATGAACCGATCGTGTCCAAGTTCATGGACGACGCCCATGATCACGAGGTCGACGGACTTGTCGAATCCGAGATAGTTTCCAGCATCGAGATACGGAATGAAGTGGACGCCTGCACGAAGCGAGCCGCATGCGAAGTCGAGTAGCACATGTCGCGGTTCAAGTCCACGTGCGCGAAGAAATTCGAACTGCAGCATTCCGATACGTTGCCACAGGTCACCGTCACCGCCGACAAAGTTTCGGTGTCCAAGCTTGCGAATGCCAAGGGCATCATCTGTTGCATCCGTCATCGTTCGATTCCTTCACTCGGGTGGTTCGCGCTTGCATCTGCGCGGTTTTTCCAACATCTAGACTCGTCGCTCATGCCTGTCGCATGCCTGTCGCATGCCAACATCATGCCAACATCATGTGATCAAGCCTCGGTCAGTGCTCAACACAGTATCAGTCCCACACTTAGTTCCAGTGTTCATCCCAGTTTGAAGGTCCGCAACAAATCGCGCTCGCACCTCCGCCGTCGCATCGTCGCGCTGCATGCGGAGCGGCGTTTCAAAGCGATGCGTTTCGGGAATCTTGATGCCCGCCATCGTCGCGAGTTGTCGCACGGTCGGGACCGGATCCGCGAGCATGTCCTCGTAAACCGCCTCCATCATCCGTACGCCAGGAACAGCCGAAAACGCCGCAATGGCGCGCTCAAGTTCGATCGCATGGGCATCTACCGCAGCGAGCGCGTCGTGGAGCGCGGTGAAGTCATACACAGGCATTTCATGAGGTCGCGTGTCATCCACGAGCATGGCGAAACGGTTGGTCGCAGTCGCGCGCCAAAACGAGATTGCCTGACCAATGCGATCACGCCTTCGAAGGACAAGCACGGCAGGCCTTGGAAAAACGCGTGAAACCCACAGGTCTTTATCAACTCCCACGTCACTCGAGTCAGAGGATGCTGCGCGTGCGCGTTCTTCCACACATCCAATTCCCCACGGCGCTAGTTTCGAGGGTAACTCGGGCCAGATAGACGAGATGATTTTGACCGCGAACACACCGTTCGGCGTGCTCGAGGCTGCACGAAGACTCGCAAGAAACGCCTCGCCATTTGCTGTGCCGTGCGGCGGCAGTTCGAAGCGGCTCTGCGCATTGGGATGGACGAGCCAGGTCATCCACTCTCGGCAGACACCCATCAAGCCGGTACTACGCATGAGTGATGCAGTCCACGAACTTCCCGATCTTGGTGTCGTTAACACGACGATCGAAGCAGATGGATCACCATCGAAGCGCATGGCGGCGAGCGTAGGAGTTCTCATCGGAAGCGTCAACCTTCTGCATCCGGACGCGGCTCAAGCAACTCGATGCGCGGCACCCCAACACTGATCGCGGCGTATCCGCGTTGTTCGTGCGTTGCGTCGGACTCAACAACGAACGCAGCGACATCGCCAAGTCGCTGGAGAAATCCATCCTCGTGACGCGTCGCAACAGAAATGGTGAGGAAGTAGTCACCCGGCGTTAGGTGCATCTCAATTGGAAATCTCACAGTAAGGCGTTGCCCCGCCTCGATCGATAGGTGCTCTCCGCGCGCGGGCCATGTTTCGCCAGCGGCGATGATTCCAGTGATCGTGCGCAGGTTGTAGGAAAAGCAAGCGTCTTCGATCGGTCGATCACTCTCGATATCGAAGCAGAGCTCACCGCGTCCGCCTCGTCGAATGCGGTTTCGGATGGCACCGTCGGGACCTTCGAATCGCGGCCAGAGCAGGCGAACGTCGTCGCCTTCACCGATTGTCGGGTCAATCGTCTCAAGCGCCGGATCAAACCATCCGATCATGTCGTCCGAATTCGTGGCGTGATTCGTCGCAGCGGTGCACGGGACACGATGCTCAACCGACTGAGGGACCGCAGCACCTGGATGGAGCAGTCGGTTGTAGTGCCGCAAGACTTCGCGCGGCGTACCGTCATCGACAAGCTTTCCTCCTTCGAGCAGGATGGCGCGATCGCAGAGCTCGCGTACCGCTGTCGCACTGTGCGATACGAAGAGAATCGTGGCGCCCTGTGCCTTGATGGCCTCCATTCGCGCGAAACACTTGCGTGCAAACGCGCTGTCGCCAACAGACAAAATCTCATCGACCACGAGAATGTCAGGGCTCACGCACACAGCCACCGAGAACGCAAGCCGCGCGAACATACCGCTTGAATACGTCGAAACAGGTGCCTCAAGAGCATCGCCGATGCCAGCGAAGGCTGCGATCTCTGCGAAGCGTTCGGCAATCTCTTCGTCGGTGAGTCCGAGGATTGCGGCATTGAGCAGCACGTTCTCGCGTCCCGTGAAATCAGGATTGAAACCTGCACCGAGTGCGAGAAGCGGCGCAATTCGACCGCGCGCAGACACAGTGCCACGCGTCGGAAGCAACACGCCACAAAGGATGCGGAGCAGCGTCGATTTACCGCTGCCATTTCTTCCAACGATTCCGACGGTCTGCCCGCGGGGTACATCAAGATCAATGCCCACAAGCGCAGCGTGTTCAACGTAGTACCTCCGTCGCCCGCCGAAGAACAGTTGTTTGAGCCGATCACTCGGACGACGAAACGACCGATAGACCTTGCCGATGTCACGGAGCCGCAGCGCGGGCTGAGCATCCAGAATCTGAGGCGCAGGGTTTTCCATCGTTCAGACCAGATCCGCAAAGTGGGGACGAAGACGTTGGAAGACAGCGAAGCCCGCAAAATACACAACGAGTGAGCCGAGTAGGCATAGCGCGAGTGCCATGAAATCTGGTGGCTCCGAGCGAAAGAGCACGCTACGCGCCTGTTCGACAACCGTTGCAATTGGGTTCAGCCCAATGACCGTGCGTAGCGACGCCGGTACCGCCTCAAGCGGATAGAAAATCGGCGTAAGAAAGAGCGTTGCAGTGCAGACGAGACCCGCTACCTGCGTGAGATCTCGGAAGTATGCGCCGATGGATGAGAGAAGCCACCCAGCGCCGATCGCAAGAAAAATGAGCGGTAGCGCAATGACCCCGATCCAGAGTGCGCTGATCGGCGGGGCCTCAATAAGAACCGCGTAAAACACAAGAAGCATCGCAAATGAAACCGCCGCATTGAAGAGTGCAACAACGACGGCGACAACCGGGAGGATCTCGAGTGGGAAGATGATCTGTTTGATGTAGGTCGCGTTATTGCGGATGAGCGACGGGCTCGATTGCACGATGTCGCCGAAAATTTGAAACAGCAGTAGCCCGGCGAAGAGCACGAGCGCAAATGGCGCGTCGCCGGTCGCGGACTCGCCGAATCGTCCGCCGAAGATACGTCCGAACGCAAAGTTGTAGATTCCGAGCATCGCGAGCGGAAGTGCCAACGCCCAGAGCGGTCCGAAAATTGAGCCGCGATATCGTGCGGCGATATCCCGCCGTGCGAGTCGCGCGACGAGCCTCCGGTGTCGCCAAGGGATTGCGAGGGCGTCGGGAACCACCATTCGGCGAGTGTAACACCCTCGCGTTGGGTCACCTTTATGGATCGACGAGCGCCCACTGCGTGGGGGCGTTGCGGATGAAGCCGGTCGACTGTCGGGCGAACCCGTTCATCAGCCAGCCGTTGAGATCGCCGCTCAATTGGTTGCGCCAAATGAGATCGTACTTACCGTCGCCATTGAGATCTCGAAGCGACTCAATACGCCATTGAAGCCCAACACCCGCATGCATCGCCGCTGCACTGCTCCTACTGCGCGCATCCATCAGCCAACCATGAACGGCACCAGACGAATGTCGCCATACGATGTCCGCACGCGTGTCGCCGTTGATGTCACCGATCGCGGCGACCGTCCATGCAGGCGAGATCACCGGGTTGCAGTTTTCGAGCGCACCCTCGGACTTCAGCGCGAGACCCTGCAAGATCCACGCACTCATCGCACCGTACGGCGTGCGCCAGAGGATGTCATACATACCGTCTCCATCGAAGTCACCCATGCCTTGCGATGTGACACCAACCGCGGTTCCAACCGTTGCAGTCGCGATGGTGACCAGGCCGTCCATCAGCCACGCCTCAACCGTTCCATTGATGCTGTCGCGCAGCACGATGTCACCGCGACCGTCACCCGAAATGTCGCCGATACCAACAACCGACCAGTTCGAGCCGATCGGATCAGAGATCGGGGCCGACTCAGCAAGTGTCATGCCGTTGAGCATCCAGGCGTGAAATCGCCCCGTATTGATGTCACGCCAGATGACGTCGAGGCAGCCATCGCCGTTTAGATCGCCGGTTCCCTCGCAGCGAAATCCAGAAGGAATCATGTCGGGAAACACAGTGGCCTGCTTTCGTCCCAAACCCTGCATGAGCCATGTAGAAATCCGGCGCGTCTGTGGATTTACAAAGACAACATCCGAGATCGCGTCGTCATCGATGCGATCAGCGATGTACGGCACGCTTGTTCCTGATGGAAAGTAGAAGTTCTTCGCATGCGCGGCGAATTCGAGCACCCCGCTATTGGCAAAGCCAATTGTCGCGCTGAATTCAAGCCGCACACCCGGAACAAAGTGCTCGCGAGTGAGGACAAACTGTCCGAGAAACACCTTCCGGCTGCTTCCAGCGAGCCCGAATGGATTCGTTGGTGGAATGTTGTACCAACCAGCATCGAGAATCATGGAGTTCTCGATGAACGTGCTGTCGACGAAGTCCGGATCGGCAATCGTTCCGTTGAGATGGTTGCCCTGCTCGGCACCGATGGTCACGTAGCTGTCAAACAGCCATTGTTCACCCGGCGGAAGAAAGGGCATCGGCAGAAAACTCGCGGGGTAGTCTTCACCGTCTGCGGCCTGAAAGAAGACAGTCTTGGTACTCGGAATCCCAACGTTCCCGATTGCAGCTCGAACCTCGAAGATATTGAGCAATCTGTCTGTTGGATCGTCGAAGAGCGCGTGAACCTCAACGATGTGATAGGTGTCAAGTTCGCCTTCAACTACATAGCTTGTGCTTCCAAAGCCGAGAAAATCGGCGCGAGCACTCGGCAAGAGTGCGGCGCATGCGATGGATGCAAAAATGGTCGTTGCGCGCATGGTGTGTTCCGAGACAGAAAGCTGGTCGCGGGACTGCGACTCTCGTCTTGCATCGACGGCTCCGATGGGGTGGTTGACCCGAGTTGCCGCCGTCGCATCTGCTTTCACGCAGCGATGCGTTCTGTTTCGGTGATACGTGTTGTTAGGGCGAGGTCGATATCTCCCTAAAAAGCCGCAAAGGCGCCGAAATCGGCGCCTTCGCGAGCGTGGTGAGGTGTACTGCTTCGTCAGTCGGCGGAGACCTGAATCTCGCTGATGACTCCCGTCGGTGAGACGATTTCGACCGACCATCGTGGACCTGAATCCTCGGCCTCAAGCTCCACCGAGTGGGGGAGTGAGCCGGCGCGAGTTGCGAGCACCTGTGCAATCGCGCTCGATGCCGAAACGGTCACACTGGTGAGTACGGCAATCTCGTCCGCATGATCGTCATACTGCGATGCCGAGGGAGTCCAGGTGAAGTTGCTCGCGATCGCGAGCGTCGATGCATGCACAAGAGTGCGCACGAACTGACCGGTTCCTTGATTCCACTGCAACACTTCCACGTACGTCGCTGAGCCCTCGAACTCAGCCTCCGCCTCGATCAGCGGAAGTCCATTCGCAGCAAATGCAGCGCTGAGGGCCGCGGAGAAACTCTCTACAGAAACCGTCTCACTGCCGCTGCCGCCCGAAGAGTTGTCATCGTCATCGTCACTTCCACCGCGATCATCGTTCCAGTCATCGCCGTTCGAATCGTCATTGTTGTCGTCATCGCCGTGGCCATCGTGCCCATGATCGTCGTTGTAATCATCGTCGCTGAGGACGGACCAACCAAGCGGAGCGTTGCGAACGAAGGAGCTCGAGGAGCGAGTCAGCCCATTCATCAGCCAACCGTTGACATCACCCGTCGACTTGTTTCGCCACACGAGGTCGTCGTCGCCGTCGCCATCGAGGTCGCACATCGATTCAACCCGCCACTGGAGTCCGATCGCGGCAGCAATCGTGCCGGTTACCTGAACCGCGGCATTGGCCATGGTCCAGCCCTGCACTGCGCCAGTGGTGATGTTGCGCCAGACGAGATCTTGGTCACCGTCCGCATCCAAGTCGCCGGCGCCAACGAGAGCCCACGCCGGAGCCATCGCAGGTGCCCCGGCAATGGCGGCATTTGAAACAACAGAAAGACCGTTCATCGCCCAAACGCGAACCACGCCGCCGCCGTCGCGCCACAAGAGGTCGGCGCGCGAGTCGCCATCCACGTCGTAGGCACCAAGAAACTCGAGTCCGAGTGCAGAGCCAATCGTGCCCGAAGCCAACTTCGTAGAACCACTCATCATCCAGCCGTTGACCTGACCAGTCGATGCGCGGCGGAAGAGGATGTCCGCGCGTCCGTCACCGGAAAGGTCCGCCGTCGCGAGATAGCGCCAGTCCCACGCGACCGGTCCTGAAATCGTCTGGTCATCCGCGAGCACCGCGCCGTTGAGGCGCCAAAGGCGGAACGAGCCGTCGGACTTCTTCCGGAAGAGCACTGAGGTGCGGCCATCCCCGTAGAAATCTCCGCAACCGTCAAACTCGAAATTGGTGCCGATGCTCTGTGTCACGCCCGCAGAGGACTCGCGTGCGAGACCGTTCATCGTCCAGGTGGAAACGCGCCCGGCGAGTGGGTTGAACCAGACCACGTCACCGCGTCCGTTGTCATCGACCGAGGAGCGCGCGTAATCAAGTTTGAAGTGGTAGCCAGCACCACGGCCTGAGGCGCCGTTGGATGTGTCAGGCGCTCCCACCATCACGCGCTCACCAGCGATCGCCACCGCGTCCGCGAAATGCCCCCCAGCGGATCCCGTTGCAGCCGCAAGCTTCGATCCGAGTTGCCACGAACCGGTGGCAATCCGTCTGAAGGTCGTCGCACTGCCGGCTCCGGCGATTGCGTTCACGGTGTCGCTCGGGGCGCCGACAATGACGCGGTCGTCATGCGCCGCGAGAGCTGCTCCGAAGGCATCCCCTGTGGCTGGGTCACCGGCGACGATTCGCGCGGCCAACGGCCAAGCCGTATCGGTTGTCCGTTGGTAGATGAACGCAGCACCGGCTGCGATCCCATTTGTGACGGCCTGCGGAGCACCAATCGTTGCCCAGTCGCCCGCAAGCGTGCCCGCGAGGGCGACCGCGGAACCAAATCCTGCAGCGCTCGCCTCGCCAGAAGTGAAGTCGACCGCCGAGATCCATGATCCGCCACTGTTCCGGAAGAGATGCGCTGAGCCCGCGCCGCCGGGGGCGCCAACAAGTGCACGCGATGACCGTGTCGCGACAGCTGTTCCAAACCGATCACCTGCGATGCCGCTGGAGTTCGTGAGTTCTGCGGTTTGCGTCCAACTGTTTCCGCTGGTGTTTCGAAACACGTAGGCCGCTCCACGATCCGCTGCGCCACCGACATCTGCGCCGGGCGCACCCACGACAAGCGTGTCGCCCTTGATCGCAACACTCGTCCCAAAGCCGTCCGAGTTTGCCCCGTCTGACGCGACAACCTTCGCCACCTGCGTCCATGCGGCTCCAACTTTCCGGAAGATGTAGACCGCGCCTTGGTCCACAAATGAACCCGGGCCTGCCGGTGCGCCGACGGCGAGGATTGATCCGTCCAATGCCACCCCGGCACCAAAGCCGTCACCGGCAGCAGCGTCGGACGCCACTACAGTCGCGATAAGGCTCCAAGAGTTGCTCGAGCCCCGCTCAAAGACCGACACACTTCCTGCACCCGCAAGCGCGCCCGGCGCACCGAAAGCGGCGGTCCCGCTGTCTGCAGCGACGGCAGAGCCGAAACTCTGCGCGGCGGAAAGGGAGGTCGGCGAAAGCACGAGCCGAGGAGTTCTCGTCCGCACTTCCTGCGCCATCGCCGAACTCGCAAGCAAAAGGGCGGTCAATGTGGTCAAGGTGAATTTCAATGGAGTTCGCATTCAGGATCCCTTGAGAAAGTGGGCTGGCACAAGGGAGTCGTGCCGCGCCCTCCGAGATACCGCAATCTCTCATATTTTAAGCACTTCTGTCGACAAGTTCCGGTCGATTCGACCTGACCGCCATCAATTGAAAAACAACCACCCCCCGCCCAGTGTGGCGAGGGGTGGTGGGTTGCATGGGTCGACCGGAATCGTCGTCTAGCCGCGGTCCGGATGCGGAGTCCGGACCTTCAATCTGTGTGCGCTGCAATCCTTCAGCCGATCGTTCATTCCTTGATCGGCGTCCTTACTTGACCGGCGTCCTTACTTGATCGGCGACCACGAGAGCAGTGCGTTGCGGATGAAACCGCCGCCGTCCTTCGTGAGGCCGTTCATGAACCAGCCATGCACGTCGCCGCTGGTGGAGTTGCGCCAGAGGAGATCATCCTTGCCATCGCCGTCGAGGTCAGGAGTGCCAACGATTGACCAATCGGTACCAACATTGTTGCTGATTCGACCGTCCGCGACGCGGGTGAGACCGTTGAGCAGCCAGCCGTGGACCGCGCCTGACGCCTCGTTGCGCCAAACGATATCTGAAGTTCCGTTTCCATCGAGGTCGGCGAGGCCAGACACAGCCCATTCCGGGTTGATGGTGTTTGAATTCGCGATTTGGCCTTGGCTCGCGATTGTGAGTCCGTCGATCTTCCATCCCTCGATGCGGTTCAGGTTGTTGCGCCACAAGAGATCGGACTTGCCGTCGCCATCAATGTCGCCCATGCCGAGGAATGAAAGCCCCGAGGCGTCCCCGATGGTTCCGGCGCTGCTTCGGACGAGACCATCCATGATCCACGCATGAACCATTCCGGAAGTCTCGTGACGGAACACGCAGTCCGCGGTGCCGTTGCCGTCGATGTCGCCTGCGCCGAGGAACTTCCAGGCCGCATTGATCGCGCCTGAAATTGCACCCTGCTCAAGAACTGTCGCGCCATCCATGAGCCAAGCGCTGTAGACGCCCGTTGCAGGATTGAGCCATACGAGGTCAGCGCGTTGGTCTGCGTTGAGGTCGCCCGAGCCAACAACCATCGCCCCGGCGACGGGAGTTGCGGAGGTGGGACCGTTCGCGGTGCGAGTCAAACCGTCCATCGTCCAGAGTGCCGCGCGGCTCGAATCGCCATTGATCCAGCAGATGTCACTCTTGCCGTCGCCGTTAAAGTCGTTGCGCACCGAGGGCGGGACAAGCTGCGCTGGAAGCGCGTATTGCACGTGGTCAACGCCAATCGGAATTTCTGCCTGCACGCTCATGCTGAGCACGTCTAGCGCAGAAGCAAATCCGATGAATGTATCGTCGGTTGCGTTTCCATCTTGGCTCAGCACGGGAAACGACGAACTTGCCATGCTTCCGTCGGCAAACGAAACGGTCACAGTGATCGTCACCGGAATGATGTTTCCGTTGATGTCTTCAAGACCGTTTGCGTTTGTGATCACCACGCCAACCTCGGTTGGCGAGCCGCCGAGTACCTTCGGAGAAAAGGCAAAGGTCGCCGAGCCGGGAGCAAACGGCGGGAGCCACGAGCCGAGGCTGAGGCTCTTGCCGAGCGAGCCGCTTCCGTCGAGGGACTGGTCGTCGCCATCGACGGAGTTTCCCGCACCAACAATCGCCGGACCTGTGATCGACAAGCCTTCGCTTTCGGCGCCAAGTTCGAAATTGTTGAGGATGAGCGTGTTCGAGACGAACGGACTCTCGAGTCCGTCGCGGTATCCGTCCACTCGAATAAAGCCCGAGGTCGTACCTCCGGCGAGTGCGATCGACGAGACGAGGCCCGTTGACAGAATTCCAAGACGGACAGCGTTCGCAGTCTGGATTCGATTCTTCATTTGTGCATGCTCCCTTTTCGTTCCCTATTTCGCGTCATTCTTTCGCGTCGTGGCCCTCCGCGGACACGACACGACAATTCCGCGCACACCTCGCGGACCTGATCCGCAGTGCGTGCGTGAGATCTTCCCTGACCTCAACGAAGACGATCCCTCGAGAGGCAGAGTACACGATCCGCTTGGGTAAATCCCTCGCGACACCATGGTTCTTCAATGTGTCACCGATTTACGCCTCGTCGAGGAAAGCAGGCGTCTCGACGAAATTTTGCGTTCAGCCTCGAAGGAGATATCCCTTCCAACCGCTCCAGATCAAACTCGTCAGCCGACGTCGCCATACGCGCGAAGTCCGAGATCACGCATCTTCCGATAAAGCGTCGTTCGATTGATCCCAAGTGCCTGCGCTGCCTTCGATCGGTTCCAGTTGCTCGCCTCAAGTGCGAGAAGAATCGCAGCTCGTTCGGGGTCGCGCAACATGTTCGAGAGTGAACGCATCGACTCGGAGGTCTCAAGATTTGCGGACCTTATGGGAATCGAACACTGGTCGACTTCGTGCGATTCGAAGTCGTTCGCCCGTGATGGCCGCGCGTCGGCGAGGCGCTCGGGGAGATGGTTCGAGTCAATTCGTGCGCCGTCGCACACGATGGTCGCGCGCTCAATCGCGTTCTCAAGCTCGCGAACATTGCCGGGCCACGAGTACGAATTGAGAACCGCAATCGCTGCTGGTGTAAAGCCGAGGATTGTTCGATTGATCTCAGCAGATTTCGCAGCAAGAAAGTGTGTCGCGAGCGCGATGACATCGTCGGGTCGATCGCGCAGCGGGGGCAGATTGATCGGAAGCACGTGTACGCGATAAAAGAGATCCTGACGAAAAATTCCCTGCTCCACGAGTCGCTCGAGCGGTTGGTTCGACGCAACGATCACGCGCACATCAACAGCAATGGTCTCATCGCTTCCGACTGGCTCGAATCGCTTTTCTTGTAGGACTCGCAACAGTTTCAACTGCATCACAGGTGATGCGGAGTTAATCTCGTCAAGGAAGATAGTGCCGCCATTTGCAGCAAGAAATCGTCCCTTTTTGTCGGCGTGCGCTCCGGTGAATGCACCTTTCACGTGGCCGAACAACTCGCTTTCGAGCAGAGATTCTGGAATCGATCCACACGCAAGTTCGACAAACGGCATCGCGCTGCGGGGCGACGATGCGTGAATAGCTCGGGCAAGCGTGCTCTTTCCAGTTCCAGTTTCGCCCTGAATGAGAACAGTCGACCGCACACTGCTTGCCGAGCGCGCGAGTTCAAGCGCGAGGCGCAACTTTTCGCTCGATCCAATCACAACGGAAAGCGCGTCGCTGGTTGGCCGCGCGGATGTGCGGCTTCGCAGTGCGAGAGCTGAGCGGGACGCAGCCTGAAAAATCACATCAAGAAGTTCGTGCTCTAAGAACGGCTTGAGCACGATGTCGGCCGCTCCTGCACGCAGCCAGCGCAGCGCGTTGGCTGCGGTGACATCCGCTCCGACCAGTACGATCGCTGCGTTTGGCGCTGCGGTTCGGATCTCGGCGAGAAACTCAACCACCCCACGATGGAGTGACCCGACATCAGTGATGACGACGCTTGCAAGCACGGAGCGGGCTCGTGCACAAGCTTCAGCGGGATTGCGCTCGCAGTGGCATGTGTAACCCGCGTGATCGAGCATCCGCGCAACAGCGAGGGAGGTGTGGACATCCGCATCAAGCACCACGACCTGCATCGCGGCCGTCGCGCCCGCCGATGTCTCGGGGGAATCACTTCGAGATGAAGACATCGCCTTGTTCGGACCTCCGACGTGTCCATCGGCACGGCGAGGGGCGAAGCCGAGTTCGAGCACCGAATTCGATTGAGGAGGAATTATCTGGAACCACCCGGCAACGAGCCCGACGAAGGAACTTCTCAAAAATGATTCGGCGATTGCCATATCTGCCGTCCGCCGACGTTCACCGACAAGTGGCTTCGCCACGCCAGCGGGATTCCCCGTATCTTTGAGCCCGACGCTCTGCGCATGCATATGGCCTTGTTTGGAAGGGCCTCAGGTAGAGAGGCCGCGGAGTATGTGTCAGTTACCAGATTGCTTTCTTGTTCGATTGAGCCGGTCTCCGATGGCAGGCTCATCGCTTTAGACAACATCCACAGGTTTTGGAGCCAGAATGTTCATGAAGTTCACCGCCGTCTCCCTCCGCTCAGCGATCCTCGCTGGCGCCACGCTCCTCGTTGGCGAGTCGCTTGTCTTCGCGCAGGCTGAACCCCCGTCAGGAAGTGGCGGACAACAGCAGGGTCAAAATCCGGGTCAAAATCCGGGTCAGGGCCGGGGCCAGGGTGGCGGCATGGGTGGAGGCATGGGTCGAGGCATGGGTCGAGGCATGGGCGGCATGGGCGGCATGGGCCGCGGAATGCAGGACGTGCGCGAGGCGCTTGAACCCGACTTTGCCCGCGGCGATGTTCGCATCTTCGTCCGTCAACTCGCGTTGACCGAAGATCAGAGCGGCGTCCTAGAGACGCTCATCGTCGATTACGAAACGCAGTACGAGCCGGAGTCCAACGCGATTCAGACCGCAATGTCAGAAATCGGCCGCACGATGATGCGCTCATTCATGACCCCTGAGCGCCAGGAGCAAATGCGCCAGACTTGGGAATCGATCCAAGCAGAAATGAAAGAGGCTGAGGCCGCGGGCGCGATGGATGAAGAGGCGCGTGGCGCGTTTATTCGCGAGCGCATGCAGAAGGCATCTGAGAAATTCGCTGCTGCAGCGGAGACCTCTGGAATTGATGCCGAGATCAAGGCGGCGATGGGCCAGTTGCTCGAAAAGATGGAGGAGTGGCAGTCGCGTAAGGCGCTTCTTCGCGACAATTTCGCATCTGGGCTGAAGGCAGTCCTCGATGACGACCAACTGTCGCAGTGGCCCGCTTTCGAACGGTTTCTGAATCGTGAAAAGACTTTGCCGCGTGGCCGGATCTCCGGCGAGAATGTGAACCTTTTCTTGGTGGTCGATGAGCTTCGGCTCCCGCCGGAAGAGTTCGCCAAGGTCGAACCGATGTTCAACGATTACGAGGGTCGGCTCGATGCTGCACTTCGCGCCCGAAACTCGTACCTCGAGGAGTCGATGCCGCGGCTCTTCAAGTCGATCAAGGATGCCGATGCAAACGATGCAGGCCGTATCTTTGAGCGTCAAGCGGAACTTCGCGGCGCCGTCCGCGATGTGAATGAGGAATTCCGCACCGCGATGGTCGGCGCACTCGGGGAGAGCACTTGGTCGAAGCAACTCGACAAGGCCGTTCTTGCCGCTGGTTGGGACCGCATCTATCGTGCAACCGCGACCGACCGCATGTTTGAAGAAGCGATGAAACTCGAGGACCTCGACCCGGCAGTTTTGCAGTCGGTCGTCGATCTTTTCGGGCAGTACCGCATGGAACTCACTCCGATCAACGATCGGCTGAAGAACCTCGCCCGCACAGAGGAACCCGCGCAGATCGTTCGCGACGGGGAACGTTTTGTCGGAATGATTTCGCAGGGCATCGCCGGTATGGCCCGCAACATGGGTCGTGGTGGACCGGGTGGTGCCGATGGCGCGGAAGATCCATCGCGCAAAGTCTTCGATGAGCGAAACGCCCTCGGCGAGCGCTACCAAGATCGGCTGAAGGCCCTCCTTACCCCAGAGCAGTGGGAGAAGTTGCCGAAGGGCCGTGGCCAAGGTCGCGGAGGGCAGGGTGGTGATGGCGGCTTCGGCGGCCAGGGCGGAATGCAGCGCATCCTCGACCGACTTCCAGAAGAGCAGCGCAAGCAGTTTATGGATCGCGTTGACAAGAACAAGAACGGAGAGATCGACGAGGATGAGCGTCAGGCGGTTGGGGAGTACATGCGCGAGCAAATGGGCAACATGGGCGGCGGACGCGGCGGTCGCGGTGGTGCTGGTGGCGCCGGCGGCGCTGCGGGCGAGGTGTAAGCCTCGGCACTCCGCGAGCACACGCCCGACACACGGGAGAATTTACGCAACACCTTGAGGGACGCGCGCGGATCACCGCGCGCGTCCCTTCGTTCTTAGAGGTTCAATGCGACACAGTCGCTATCTTCTCGCGGATGCCCCAAGATCTGCTCAGCGCCCGCGTGGCACATCTCGTGCCGCTCGCGACGAGTTCGGTACTCGTCGCGCCCCCAAGCGAGCGTTGCCTTGTGGAAACGATGCATGCGCTCCGCGCGCTTGTTTTCCCCGAACTCCGGTCGGTTGGCGAATCGGGTGACGCAGTGGCGCAGTTGGTCGCCTCCGGGTTCGCTCAGCTCATCGCTGAAGCCTTCGCCGCGGCTTCGCGCACGGAAGATGGCACCACCACGACCGACCAGTTTCTCGCGCACGTACCTTTGCTGGCAGCAAGGCTCAAGCAAGACGTCACTGCGGCCTATCGCGGCGATCCTGCCGCCCAGAGCGAGCTTGAGGTCATCGTCTGCTATCCGGGTATCAGGGCACTCTTCGTCCATCGATTCGCCCACGCGCTTGATGCACTCGGTGTTCCACTTCTCCCGCGCATGATGAGCGAGTACGCCCATCGCGAGACAGGAATAGATATCCATCCGTCCGCGCAGATTGGCGCGGAACTGTTCATCGACCATGGAACGGGCGTCGTCATAGGTCAGACAGCGGTGATTGGCGAGCGCTGTCGGATCTACCAGGGCGTCACGCTCGGTGCCAAGAGTTTCGAGCGTGAGCCCGATGGATCGCTGCGGCGCGGGTACAAACGCCATCCAACTCTCGAGGATGATGTCATCGTCTACGCAGGCGCAACGATCCTCGGCGGCGACACGGTGATCGGCCGAGGTTCGGTGGTCGCGGGTGGTGTCTTTCTCACGAGAAGCGTCCCTCCCGGACATCTCGCGACCGGCCCTAGGCTCGAGCTCCGGGTGCTGTCGATGGATGGTTCGATCTAGGCTCGTGACCCAGTTTGTGGCCATGTTCACGTCCAAGTTCGCGGCCTAGCGCATGTTCGGGAATGTGAGTCCAAGTCGCCCGATTCCGACATTTGCGCATCGAATCTTGCGGGCTAGTGGATGTCGAAGCGGGGGCAATCTCGCGCGAAAGTGCGGGTTATCGCGCGCGTCAGGGTTGAATCGAAGCTGGCTCTATGCGTTGACCGAACCTCTTGCGTCGAACTGACGTAGCGCATCAACTCAACGGCAAGCCTACAAAATTGCCACTTCCGAGGGGAAGTGTGTCGATACCTGACCGCGCCGCTCGGGCGGCATCCTGATCTGGAAAGCCAACATGCAACAAGTTGCCCGTTTCCTCACACTCGTCCCTGTGGCAGTTTCCTCCGTCGCATTCGCTGGGGCCCCAGGTGGGGGCATACCCCCGGCTCCATCCTTCGAGCAGCTGCTCTGTTGGGGTGGCTCTGTTGAGGGGCCATGCGCGGTTCCAACGATCGAGAACACGATTTCCGTGAGTAGCGTCTCGCTGGGTTTTGCCCACGGAATCGCATTACTCTCCAACGGCACAATCCTCTCTTGGGGTAGCAATAGCGACGGGCAGAGCACGCCGCCTACTTTCGGTGCTGGACTGACGGTTGTGGAGGTCGGGGCAGGTTCGACCCACACTTTGGCGCGCCTTTCTGACGGCACGGTCGTTGCGTGGGGAAGCAACACGTTTGGTCAGTTGAATGTTCCAAACTTTGGTGGAGCGACCGCGTTCCACATCGCAGCAGGTGAAAACCACTCGCTGGCTGAGCTGTCGACCGGTGAAGTTGTCGGTTGGGGCCTCAATCTCGGCGGTCAAGCAACTGTGCCCGGTGCGGTTGTCGATCCGAACATGCTCAGCGCGGGCTTCGACCATTCCGCGGCTCTGATGGACAACGGAACAATCATCTGTTGGGGCGACAACACCCAAGGTGAATGCGACGTCCCGGCCCTCGCAGGTGGTGAGGCGTATATCAGCGTCGCGTGCGGACGGAACTTCACCATCGCTCAAAAGCTCGATGGCACCGTCGTCGCGTGGGGCGACGCTGCCTACACATCGATCCCGGCAGTTCCTGGCGGCTCGTCCGTCGTCGAGGTCGGCGGAAAGTTCGTGAACGCATACTTCGTCACCAACGATGACATCGTCACCGTCTGGGGTGACAACAATACCGATCAGTCGATACCGCCGAATTTCCGGCCGTTTGAAATCAAGTCGGTCGCTGTTGGCTACGAGTTCCTCGTCGCCGACGTTGAGGCTGACTGCAACGAAAATGATGTGTCCGATCGCCTCGAGGTTGCCGCTGACCCAACGCTCGATTGCGACAACAATGCAGAACTCGACAGCTGCACGCTCACGGATGATCCGACCCTTGACTGTAATTTGAATGGCATCCTCGATGTCTGTGACATCGACGGAGATGAGCTGCTCGATTGCGATGCCAACGGACGATTCGACTCTTGTGAGATCACGGCCGATCCAACGCTCGACTGTGATGACGACGGCATTCTCGACAGTTGCGAGATCGCTGACGATGAGACCCTTGATTGCGATCGCGACGGGGACCTCGACGCGTGCTCCGCGTCAGAGACCGGCGTGGTTTCCAACACGATTTCGCCGATTAACGGCAGTTCTGTGATCACGGCTTCTGGAGTCGGTCGCGCCGACCCGATCTTCGATGTTCGTGTCGAAGTCACGGTCAAAGCTGACCTCGGGAGCTTTGGTGAGTGGATGGTGCTTTCGCTCAACGACACCATCATTGACTACATGTTTGTTTCTGGCGGCGCAAACTGCCCGACGGCATCTGACATGGAGACGGTGCTCATTGATAAGGAACTGTGGAAGGGTCTCGCGCCAGACGGCGACGTCACCCTGACGCTCCGACCCACCAGTCTGGTGAGTTCTGTTGAATGTCCATCAAGCAGCGCCAAACTCACCGCGACTTGGAAGTTCACTGGCTCAGATTGCAATGGCAACGGAACTCCCGACTTGTGTGAGGTCCAGAGCGGCGACGTTCCCGACTCGAATAAGAACGGTATTCCCGACACTTGTGAGTATGTCGCCAACGATGATCTTGATGGCGACGGTTACGGCGACATCATCTGGTGGAACCCAACCGCGCGACTACAGTCCTTCTGGATGATGTCTGGAACCACGAGGCTTGAAGACGGTGCACTTGCTGGAGGCCCGGCAGCAAACGCGAATCTCGTCGGCTTTGGCGACTTCGACGGCGATGCGCGCTCCGATACTCTCTACTACAACACCGCGAGCGGTAGATTCTCGATCAACATGATGGACGGTAACTCGGTCGCGGAGTCAATCGACATCGCAGCCGCCGGTGTTCCCGCTGCCTGGCAGGTCATCGGAACTCCCGATCTCAACGGTGACGGCAACGCGGATATTGCGCTGCGTAACAGCAGCACGAAGGCCGTCAACGGTTGGATCATGAATGGTGCGATCCGCACGGCGAACGGTCTCATCAAATCATCGACAGGGCTGAAGTTCGATGCGATCGGTGACTTTGATGGCGATGGCGACGACGATTTCCTCTGGCGAGCCACGGATGGCACGGCGCGTGTTTGGCTGATGTCTGGACTCACTGTCTCGAGCGATGCCGTCATCACGAGTTCTACGACCGTCGCGCAACTTCCGCTCGACGTGTGGACCTGCAAGGGCGCTGGTGACTTCGATGGCAACAAGGCCGCGGACATCGTGTGGCGACGAAACGCAGACGGCAAAGCTTACGTTTGGTTCATGGATGGCATCAATCGCGAGAGCTCCGCACAAATCACTCCCGAAGTGACGACGGCTTTCGATATTGAAGCGATCATCGATACCGATGGCGACATGAAGTCCGATCTAATCTGGCGAAATCTCGCGAACGGCGACACCTTTGTGTGGTTGATGGATGGTGCAACGAAGCGCTCAAGCGAGCTCGTTCGTCGAGTTGGACTGCCATGGCAGATCCTGAATCGCTAGTCGGTTGAAGAAGATTTCCGACGCTTCTTCCCACGTATCTGCTCACGCTGTTTGATCATGCTCTCTCTACGCGCGCCCGGCCCACGCCGGGCGCGCGTCATTTTGGAGTACGGTCAAACAAGCTTCTCGTTACGCTGCAAACATGGAATTTCCTGCGAAGGCCGTCTCTCGATCCCGCGAGCGAATCATCCTGGCGATCGGCGTTTTCGGCTTCGCGAGCGGTCTTCCGAACGTTCTTCTCAATGACACGCTTTCGGCGTGGCTGTCCGATCTCGGATTCAAGCCGACCGACATCGGGCTGTTCTCGCTCATCACCCTTCCATACGGGCTCAAGCTTCTGTGGGCGCCGCTGCTCGATCGCTATCCCGCACCGGGTTTTGCGTGGCTTGGACTGCGGCGCGGATGGATCGCGCTCTTCTGCGCTCTCCTCGCGATCGGCTTCGGCGTGTTGGCATGGGTTGGACCGATGGATGCGAATTCATCTATTTTCCCAGCCATAATCGCCGGTCTCGCCATCGCAGTGCTCTCCGCCTCGCTTGACGCCGCCGTCGACGCCCATCGCACTGCCAGCGCAAGCGGCGGCGAAGAAGGTCCGGCCGCGAGCGCGTTTGTGCTCGGCTATCGCGTCGCTTTCGTCTCGATCGGAGCGGCGGTGCTCATGTTGCACGCCAAGATCGCGTTGCTGTTCGGGCCTGTCGGCGATCCTGTTGCGCGGGCGCTCGCGTGGCGCTTGGCAATCGCCGTCGGCGGCAGCACGATGCTTCTGGGCATCGGTGGAGCGTTGCTCGCGCCAGAGCCGTCGCAACTGCGTAGACCAGAAACCCTCGCCGCCGCCGTCTTCCAACCATTAGTCTCGTTCTGGCGCTCGCTGGGAAAGCGCGTGGCGATTGTGTTCTTCGTTGCGCTGCTGTTCCGCTTGCCCGACCTGCTCGGCAACAAAATGACCATGCCCTTCCTCAGACAGGAAATGGGCTTTGAAATAGCGGAAATCGGAACGATCCGCCAACTGCTCGGATTCACCATGACGATCATCGGCGCAGTCGTCGGGGGCGTCTGCGTGAAGCGGTGGGGGCTCTTCTGGTCGCTTGTTGTGTTTGGAATCCTGCAGGTCGCGTCCAACGGCGGATATCTCGTCCTGGCCGCGACGGGCAAGTCAATTCCCGTTTTTGCGGGCGTGGTCGTTGTCGAGAATCTCTGCAACGGCTTGGTGAGCGCGGCATTCGTCGCTTACTTCATGACGCTCTGCGAACCGCGCTTCGCAGCCGCGCAATACGCCATTCTCTCAGGCCTGATGTATCTCGCGGGTGCGCTCGTCGGTTCGACAAGTGGCTACCTCGTCGAGCAACTTGGCTACACCGGCTTCTTCATGCTTTCCATCGCGGTTGGCCTACCGCCACTGTGCGCGCTTCCATGGGCAATGCCGAGAAAACAGCCCGAGAACTTGGACACTTCGACAGCCTGAGCACCGTGCGGGATGGCTCTATACTCGACGCTCCACGCCAAAATCAGCGTGAACGCACCTGCCCAACACCCACGACCATGAACACGACCAACGACCGCTACGGCGCACGAACGACCATCGATACTCCCTACGGTACGAAGCATTACTACCGCCTCGATGCCCTCGCGAAATTCGGTGATGTCCGCAAACTTCCGATCTCAATTCGCGTGCTTCTTGAAAGTTGCCTGCGCAACTTCGACGACTTCATCGTCAACGAGGATCATCTCAAGGCGTTGATGAGCTACGACGCACGCAATGTTGGCGAGAACGAGATTCCGTTCATGCCCGGCCGTGTCGTACTGCAGGATTTTACGGGCGTTCCATGCGTGGTTGACCTTGCGGCGATGCGCGCAGCGATGAAGCGTCTCGGCGGTGATCCGAAGATGGTCAATCCACTCGTTCCTTGTGATCTGGTCATCGATCACTCCGTTCAAGTCGACGCATTCGCCTCGGGCGTGGCGCTGACCGTGAACGGCGAGAAGGAATTCGAGCGCAATATGGAGCGCTACGAGTTTCTGAAGTGGGGACAAGGAGCGTTTTCAAACTTCTCGGTGGTGCCCCCAGCGACCGGCATCGTGCATCAGGTCAACCTTGAGTATCTCGCGAAGGTTGTGTGGGAAAAAGACGGCGTGCTTTACCCCGATTCGCTCGTCGGAACAGATAGCCATACCACCATGATCAATGGTGCCGGAGTCGTCGGATGGGGTGTGGGTGGAATCGAGGCAGAGGCGGTGATGCTCGGACAGCCGATTTACATGCTGATTCCAGAAGTCGTGGGCGTCAAACTTGTTGGCAGATTGCCGGAAGGCGTCAATGCCACGGATCTTGTGTTGCGGGCAACAGAAATGCTGCGCAAGCACGGCGTCGTAAACAAGTTTGTTGAGTTCTTTGGCCCCGGTCTTGCGGAGATGCCACTCGCAAATCGCGCGACGATTGCGAATATGGCACCTGAGTACGGCGCAACGATTGGTTTTTTTCCTGTCGATGAGCAAACGCTGGCCTATCTGCGCCTGTCCGGACGATCCGAAGGTTTGGTGCAGACCATTGAGTCGTATGCGAAGGCAAACGGCTTCTGGCGCGAAGATGATTCGCGTGTGGTGTACTCGAGTGAAGTCACTCTCGACCTCTCAACGATTGAGCCGTCGCTCGCGGGCCCATCTCGTCCGCAGGATCGCGTTCCATTGAGTGGAATGCAATCCGGTTGGCGTCGCGACCTGGGCAAGATCTACAACAAGGGCACCTCGGCGATCGCGCCAAATGCCACGACAATGACCGCGGCGGATGGAGTGAGCGTGCGTGATCCTGCTGGACGCGAGTATCAACTGAAGCACGGCGCCGTGGTCATCAGCGCGATTACGAGCTGCACAAACACATCAAACCCGAGTGTCATGATCGGTGCCGGGCTCCTGGCGAAAAAGGCAGCAGCGCTTGGCTTAAAGAGTAAGCCATGGGTCAAGACGTCATTGGCGCCGGGCTCCAAAGTCGTCACTGAATATCTCAACGCATCAAGCCTCATGAAACCGCTGGAGGAGTTGGGCTTCTATCTCGTCGGCTATGGCTGCACGACTTGTATCGGGAACTCTGGTCCCTTGCCGGATCACATCGGTGCGGCGATCAAGGAAGGGGATCTCGCTGTCTCCAGCGTTCTCTCCGGCAACCGAAACTTTGAGGCTCGCGTTCATCAGGACGTGAAGGCGAATTACCTTGCTTCGCCACCACTCTGCGTGGCATATGCGATCGCAGGTACGGTCGACATTGACCTCCAAAATGAGCCGCTTGGTACATCGACAGAAGGAAAGCCCGTGTACTTGCGTGACATTTGGCCGAGCCAGGCGGAGGTCGCTGAAACAGTTCACAAGTACGTCACGCGTGCGCAATTCGAGCGCGAATATGCTGATGTTTTCAAAGGCTCACTTGAGTGGCAGGAAATCACAACGGGTGGCGGTGAGATGTATGGTTGGAACGAAAATTCAACGTATATCCAAGAGCCACCCTTCTTCGTCGACATGAAGAAAGAGGCAGGGACGATCGCGTCCGTACACGGAGCGCGTTGTCTCGCAAAGCTTGGTGACTCTGTCACAACCGATCACATCTCGCCGGCTGGTGACATCAAAAAGGATGGTCCCGCAGGCAAGTTTCTCGTTGAGCATGGTGTATCGCCTGCGATGTTCAACAGCTACGGATCGCGTCGCGGCAACGACCGAGTGATGACGCGTGGAACATTCGCAAATACCCGCATCAAGAACGAACTTGCGCCTGGGACGACCGGTGGCGTCACGACTGATTTCACCGACGGCAAGGTGAAGCCGATTTATGATGCGAGCGTGAACTACAAGGCTCACGGCGTTCCACTCGTCGTACTCGCGGGCAAGGACTATGGAATGGGCTCGTCACGCGACTGGGCAGCCAAAGGCACCTTCCTCCTTGGAGTCAAGGTGGTAATTGCCGAGAGCTTTGAGCGCATCCACCGATCGAACCTTGTTGGGATGGGCGTTCTGCCGCTCACTTTCCTTGAAGGCATGACGCGAGTAACGCTCGAGCTTCAGGGTGACGAGGTGTTTGACGTCGAGATTCCGGCCGACCTGAAGCCGCGGCAGGCGATCAAAGTCTCCGCTCTGCGTGCGGACGGCGCCAAGGTTGAATTCGACACGCTTTGCCGCGTCGATACACCTGTCGAAGTCGAGTACTACCGCAACGGTGGCATCTTGAACACAGTGCTCCGAAAAATGATGGCTCCAAAGTAACGACGACCGCTCACGACAATCACGACGGGTGTGGTTCAATCGAACTGCACCCGTCGTTCATTTTTGAGCTTTTTCGCCGTAAAAAATACTGAATTTCACGATCGCCCTCGAAGCGACGTAGAGTCGCGCGAGAGGGGGTGAAGCATGGGAAAGTTTAATACGGAAGCTGCGAAACTTCGCTCGCTTCGCGAGGCGACGGTCAAGGCTTGCGGGGACTGGCGCGCGTTGAGAGGCGAGCAACGGCAGATTCGACATGGGTACACGCTCGCCGATCTGGAGCGCTCGCTCTTCGGCTGCCGCATGCCCTCGGCAGTTGCGATCATCAACGAGGCAGGATGGGGTCGTGACGCGATCGGTGACTTTTGTCCGCGCTGTGGAACGACGCGAGCGCCCTACGAAGATATTCGCGGCGGATGCGGCGAATGCCGGGGGAGAGCCCTTGGTTATCAAGCGACCATCCGACTCGGTCGATACGCGCCGCCGCTCTCGCAGTGGGTGCCCGCAATCAAAAAGCGAGCATGGAGAGACATGGGAGTTGTGCTTGGGCAGGCGCTCTCACGGCAGGTTGTTGACTCAATCGCCGCAGGACACACAAACCGCCCGGATGTCGTCACATCCGTTCCGGTGCACTGGCTGCGAAGCCTGCTGCGCGGAATCGACCATGGTGAAACAATCGGGGCGGAAGTTGCGCGGGGGCTTCAACTCCCCTTCATAAAGGGACTTCGCGCAAATCTCTCACATCGGCAGCACGGTTCAGGTCGTTCCATGCGCACGGCGAATTCGAATCGGTTTGCATTGCGACCCAACGCAACCGACTTTTCCGGAAAGCACATTCTGTTGGTGGACGACGTCCGGACCACCGGCGCGACCATCGGTGAGGCTATGACCGTACTCAAGGGCGCCAACCCAAAGTCCGTCGCGCTCGCAGTTTGCGCCGTCGCCGACCCCCCGCGCAGAAATGGCATGCTCAGACCAGAGCTGAATCGCATAAAGCCACCCAACACGCCGGGGAGGTCCATTCCACGTGGCTGAAGCGCAGGCGAGCAGAAGAGGATTGCCGTTGGAGCGAAAGCAAGGACCGTGTTTGGTTTACTTGCAGATGCGTTACGACTTGACATTGGCGACCGAGCCCGGTAAAAATGTGGATAAGTTCTTGAGTGGACAAAAATTTGCGCGAAACGAAGTCAACTTTGAGTCACAAAACGATCGGCGGCATCGAAGCGCCGAGATAACCTCGCTTCTCGGACGGAATTTCTTAGATCTATGGTGGTTCTCGGGCGCGTGGCGGAACGCTCCTGAATTCCACGGTGATTTGCCGACGGGAAATCATCCGAAGGGGTTGACAGCAGCGTTGACTTCGCTAAACTTCGCGACCCGCACCTGATTCAGGTTCGGGACGCGGTACGCCGCGCTATCTTTGACAAGTCAGCAGTTGGAAAGCCACGAGGATGTATCTCTTCAGGCATGGGCACGGCCCTTGTCTGCTGAGAAAAACCCAGCCGTCGCCACAGCGACGGCAGATGAACATCCTCCGTGATGCCAAAGACAATGATCAATTCCAGTGTTCACTGTCAGTATGAAATGGTTCGCAAGAGCCAAATCGTCTGGTAGTGATGTTCATCGATGCGACAACATAGTTGTCGCGACATGGTGGATTTGCCGTCCACCACTCTCATCTGGATATGAGAGAAGACCGGCCGACCCAAAGATAGGGTCGGTTTGGCTGGGCAAACCTTCAACGGTACACAGCGCAAGCTGTTCTCATCTTATTGAAGAGTTTGATCCTGGCTCAGATTGAACGCTGGCGGCATGGCTAAAACATGCAAGTCGAACGCGTGTAGCAATACACGAGTGGCGAAAGGGCGAGGAATAGATTCCTACGTACCCCGGAGTCAGGGATAACCATCGGAAACG
>CAMDMA010000020.1 GCA_945902075.1 Candidatus Kuenenia stuttgartensis
GAGCTGGCAGCGCCCGAAGTCGCCCAAATTCATGGGTGCCCACGGCGAGGCTGGTGACTGGGACTAAGTCGTAACAAGGTAGCCGTAGGGGAACCTGCGGCTGGATCACCTCCTTTCTAAGGGAATATTCTTAGACACGTCGCTCGGAGCAATCCGAGTCGTGAATTCGTCAACACAACCTCGTCTCCGGTTTCGGAGATAGTCGATCGGTAACGATCGGTGAAGGTTTCCAACTGCTGCTTGATATACACAACGATAACCCCGTGCTTTGCGCGGGGTTATCGCATTTTACCTTCGAGTTGTTCGCCATCATAATTTTCGTGTTGAACATGCGGTTTTGGAACAGGGTGACGATCATCGCTGGCGTCTCCGTTCATGGAGTTACGTTCCGAGGTGCGCGCCGTTGCTGCGAAGGACGGTGACCCACGTGCGCAGCGATTGCGCTTCCTAGCGTGGCGCGTTGGGATTTCGGCACAATCGCCTGAGTCCAAAAAAAGCGCGGTTCGCCCGTTTGGGCGTCCCGCGCTTGGTAGGACTTACTTCGTGTCCCACAGTTTTCCGGATGGTCCGCAAGGCCGATGTCCATCGGAGCCCGCGATCTCATTCCAGCGATGCTCTGCCAGTGTCCAGTTGGCGCGAGCGTTTGAATGGGCCTCGTTCAGTGGCCGATTCGGAAGCGATTGTCCAGATCGCTGTGTCCCTGTCACCTGTAAATAGACACAGATACGTTCCACCTTGCGCAAGAAATCAAATCTTCTTTCGCGACGGACCTCCCCCAAGAAGGCAGGAGTCGAACCACACATCCTGTTCGGTACCACAATCACATCGTGTGTAGTGAATCAACCGCGGTGTTGATCGACCACGGTTGGTGTTCGCAGCGTAAGCCCATCTCGCAGTTTGTCGTGCATGACCTCGATGCTCCAACGCTTGTCCCTTCGGGTTGGTGCCACCATCGGTCTGCGAGTCGCCGCAGCCTCCTGCGGTTTGGGCGATTTCGGCTGAGATTCAAGACCTTCCGTGCGGCCGACCAACGCCGTGCGCTTGTGGTAGACCAGGCAGCCCTCACGACGCACCTCGGCTAGAGGGTTTGCCGAGACTTCGCGAATCGTCGCGCCGGACAAGCGCAGTACATGGCACTCAGGCAGACGGAAGGCATCGCGCGGGTATCCAATCAACTCCCGTGGCTGGGCGAGTGCAAGAGTTTCTCAACCGACGCCCTGCAGGATCGCCGTGTCGAGGCCCATGTCGGTGGCCAGTCGCTTCACTTTGGCGTTCTCATACTTCAGTTGCTTCGGCCGAGGGGCCTCCGTCACGCCCATCAGAGCAAAACTCGGCTGCGACAGGGCACAGGCGATCAGGTCTTCCCTGCAACGCTTCTTCTTTTTCACGCGAACCTCCCGCTCTCTAGAGGCCGGATTGTCTGAGATGAAGTGTCGGCAATCTGTTGAAGGATTCAGGGGCAGTGCGATTGAACCTCACAGCGCGAATCTAGTTGCATTCGCAATCGCGAGCGCGTTTTTCGAAGCTGAGACGACGAGTTTCGTCGCGATGTTTGAAAGACTCCGAGGCTCGAAACTGAAGGGTGAATCGGCGACAAGTTCGTTCGTTGCGGCCGGAACCGCTTCATGGATAAACTCGTTGTAATCATCGATGACGGTATTCGCGAGGTCACAAGATAAACAGAAGTGTTTGGCTCGTGCCCGTGCGCATCGCGGTAACTGGCCGCGACCTGCGGTGATGGTGGCGACGGCGTTGATAGTCTTGCGGCACTCACTGACGCCAACATCGGTATCGCCGTATGAAACGGCGCAAAGGCATTACATCACGTCGCAGACGTTTGGATTGATCCTACCGGCATGCGACCTCCCGCGCGATTTCTTCGCGATGCCAAATCGACGATGCACGTGATCCACGCGAACCTCGCGATCTCAATCATTTCCAACATGCTTGGTCGCGTGCTCGCAATCGCAGGCTTGACGAATCCGCTTGTTACCGCAGTGCTTCTGCTGTTCAACGGCTTGACGATACTTGTGCTGGGTTTCGGATCTCGTCATTTGATCTTTCGTTACCTGCGATGGAGATCTACTGCGGGACCTTATTTTTACAGCACTCCCTGTTGTGATTTTCGGTGGTTTTTCGCTGCCTGTGTTTTCATCTGGGCCGCGCGCATCGACCACTTCGAAGATCTCGGCTCGCCTGCAATACGTGCGCTCTTTGACGAGTTTCCGCTATCCGAAGCGGAGTCTCTCGGTTCGACGCAATGCATGGCGCATGAGTCAGACGTTCCTCTGGACACCAACTGAATCGGTGCTACGTTTTGTCCATGAAGTACTTCGTTCGAGAGTTGTCCGTGCTTGCTTCCCCACTTGTGGCACTCGTTGCGGTGGCGCGTGCGGATATTCATTTCGTCGATGCAACGGCGGGAAGCGGGCTCGAAACATTCCTTCACACTCCGAACTCGCTGTCAACGCCGGGTTTGAATGAGTGGATTTTGAGCGGCGTGGCCGTCGCAGATTTGAATGGCGACGAGTGGCCGGACATCATCGCGACAAAGGGCGGCGTTGGCCAGGATCGGCTGTACAGCAACAATGGGAATGGGACGTTCACGAATACCGCTGGTCCACTCGGTGTGGCTGCCGTGCATGCCGCAAATGGAGTGTCGTGCGCGGACTATGACCGCGATGGTGATATCGATATCTACATGACGAGTTACGGATCGTCGACCGGAAATGTCGGAGAGCCCGGAAGAAATCGGCTGTATCGCAACGATACGACGGTGTTCACAGAAATTGCCGGAGCCGTCGGTGTTGCCTTTACGTCGCCGACGACATCGGTGGGCGACGGCGCTGCGTGGGGCGATTATGACCTTGACGGCGATCTTGATCTCGCGACCGCGGGGTGGTCTTCAAGCGGGCTTGGGAATCGACTCTTTCGCAATGACAACGGTATGTTCACGGATGTCACGAACTTGGCGCTCGTGATTCCGTCGAGTTGGGGATTTCAACCGACGTTTGTCGATCTGACCGGCGATGGATTTCCAGAGCTACTGATCGCAGGTGATTTCGGAACGAGTCAAGCGTTTATAAACAAGCGCGACGGAACGTTTGAACTCGCAACAAACGCGCTCGGCCTCGGCATCGATCAGTACGGGATGGGCGCATGCGTCGCCGACTTCAACCGTGACGGCACTGCTGACTACTACGTCACGAGCATTCATATGGAGAGCCCGAAATCCGGGACTCATAATGGCAATGCCCTCTATATAAACGGCGGCGATGGAATCTGCGTTGAGTCGGCTCTAGAGCGCGGATGCAGCGATGGCGGTTGGGGCTGGGGCGTCATGGCTGCTGATTTTGATCACGACGGATGGGAGGACATCGTTGAGGTCAATGGGCGCAACGCGGGTGAGTGGGCGAATGAGCAGGAGTATGTCTACCGGAATCTGGGGGATGGTCGTTTCGTGCGACTCGGCGCGGATGCGGGGATCACGCTCGCGGGGGATGCACGTTGCGTAGTGACGTTTGACTATGACCGCGACGGTGATCTCGATGTGCTCATGTTCGTCAACGCGGGGCCGATGAAACTTTTTCGAAATGAATCGACCGTGGGTGGGAGAGGCCTGACCCACTGGCTCAAGCTCACGCTTGAAGTCGCCCCAGAAGCTGGCGCGGTGTCGCGGTGTGCGCCGCATGGTTTCGGCGCGGTCGTCGAGTGCACGGTCGACGGGGTCGTGCAGTGGCGATTTCCGCATTCCGGTAGCGGATTTCATTCCAGTAGCGAGCCAGTGGTGCACTTCGGTTTTTCGTCGGGCACCGTTGCGACATCGCTGCGCGTGTATTGGCCAAGCGGTCAGACCACCGAGTGGACCAACGTTGCGCTCGATTGCCATCTCAAGATCAAGGCGCCGGGGATCGCGGATCTAGACGCGAGCGGAACCGTCGATGCGACCGACCTCAGCCAACTCATCGCAGAATGGGGAGCGGATGACCTCGAGCGACGAGAGATGCGTCGGGCCGATCTCGACCGAAACGCGTCCGTGGGTGCCGGTGATCTGTCGATACTCCTGGCTGCTTGGGGGTCGTAAAGGTGCTGCGCGTGCGCGACGCGTGAGATCCCACTCGAATCGTTGAGAGTGCCACGCGCGTCGTACTCAGTCGGTGTAGCCGTTATAGATGCCACCGCCGCCGAAGCCAAAGCTGTTCCATCCGCCGCGATACGAGCCGTAGCCTTGTCGAAGACCGCCGGTGGTGTTTCCCTCGTAGTTTGGCCCGTACGAGCCAGCACCGCCGCCGCCGGTTCCAAGCGGTGCCTGCATCTGTCCGTTGTTGTCGCGGCCGAGGTTGCCATTGTTGACGCGTGCACCAAACTGTGCGGGCGCGTAGCCCGGAAGTGGTCCTGCGCCCGACGCGCCGCCCTGGCTTCCGGTTGAATTTCCGTGGTAATGCACGTGGTAATGGATGTCGCTTCCTGCCATCTGGGGACGCATCTCACCTGGTGCCTGGTTGTAGCCGGTGCCTTGCGGGGTCATCGTATTGGGATCAGTCTGGGTCGGCTTTCCGGCGAAGGACGAGTCTTGCAGATCACCCGGCTTCCCCGCGAACGATGAGTCGGAGTCCTGTCGCGGACCAATCATGCCCATCGCAATCGATGGCGCGGTCGATCGGTGAGCGGAGCAAGCGACGAGGAGGAACGGAGCGACGATGAGGAGAAGGCGCTTCATGTAGGAAGGATCGGCGCGGCCCTGCGGGGAGGATGAAAGAAACCGACCGCGCCCCTGCGCTGCGCGAACGGAACCCCAACCGCATGAGTTCTTCGGACCGTACCATCCGCGCAACCATCGCATCGCAGCATGCAGGAGCCTTCCTTGACGACCGCTATGACCGCATTTCCCATCCAGAACGCCGGCACTCCGATCGGGACGCCGGACATTGACAATCTTGCGATCAACACCATCCGCACGCTCTCGATGGATGGCGTGCAGGCGGCTGATTCTGGTCATCCCGGCACGCCCATGGCGCTTGCTCCCGTTGCATACACGCTTTGGCAGGACATTCTGCGCTACGACCCCGCCAACGCTCACTGGGCGAACCGCGACCGATTTGTATTGTCGAACGGTCATGCATCGATGCTGCTTTACTCGCTGCTGCACCTCGCGGGGGTGCAGCGACTTGATCATGACGGCCGACAGACCGGCGAGCTCGCGGTGCCACTCGACGATATCAAGCGGTTTCGGCAACTTGGCTCACTCTGCCCTGGCCATCCGGAGTCGCACCTCACGACCGGTGTCGAGACGACAACCGGACCGCTTGGTCAAGGACTCGCCACGAGTGTTGGTATGGCGATGGCCTCGAAGTGGCTCGGTGCGCGCTACAACCGGCCGGGGTACACGCTGTTTGACTTTCACGTCTACTCGATCTGCGGCGATGGCTGCATGATGGAGGGAATTTCTGGCGAAGCGGCCTCGCTTGCAGGGCATCTCGGCCTCGCGAACCTTTGCTGGATCTATGACTTCAATCGAATCACGATTGAGGGCTCGACCGACCTTGCGTACAACGATGATGTTGCGACCCGTTTCATGGGATATGGGTGGAACGTGCTTCGTGTTGGTGACGCGAATGATGTGCCGCAACTCCTTCGCGCCTACCAGAGCGCAACACGCACCATTGATCGGCCCACGCTTGTTGTTGTGGATAGTCACATCGGCTTCGGTTCGCCGAAGAAGCAGGACACAGCGTCGGCACATGGCGAACCGCTTGGTGAAGAGGAAATCAAGGCGACGAAGCGTGGCTATGGTTGGCCGGAAGACGCGAAGTTTCTCGTGCCCGACGGCGTTCGGGAGCGTTTTGCCGAGAAGATCGGCGCGCGCGGTGCGGCTGCGAGTGCGGAGTGGAACGCTCGATTTGTTGCGTATGCAAAGGCATATCCATGGCTGGCGGAGGAGGTTCGCACGATGCTTGCGCGCGGACTGCCGGATGGCTGGGATAAGGATCTCAAAGCGTTTCCGGCTGATGCGAAGGGCAACGCCTCGCGCAACACTTCGGGTCAGGTGCTCAATGCGATCGCGAAGAACGTGCCTTGGATGATCGGCGGATCTGCTGATCTTGCGCCGAGCACAAAGACGCTGCTTACATTTGATGGTGCTGGTTCGTTCCAGAAGGACGCGTACGGCGGGCGCAATTTGCACTTCGGTATTCGCGAGCACGCAATGGCAGCGATCGTGAATGGTCTCACGCTCTCAGGGCTGCGTGCGTATGGATCCGGATTCTTGATCTTCAGCGATTACGCACGCGGTGGCCTGCGACTCGGCGCAATCATGGAGATCCCCGCACTGCATGTGTTTACCCACGACTCGATCTATGTCGGTGAGGACGGGCCGACGCACCAGCCAATCGAGCAACTCGTCGGTCTGCGTGCGATTCCCGGGATGCACGTCTTCCGTCCATGCGATGCAAACGAGGTTGTCCATTGTTGGCGTGCCGTGATGACGCTCACGCATCATGCATCGGCGATGATTCTCACGCGCCAAAATTTGCCGACACTCGACCGCTCGATCTATTCGTCCGAAGAGGGTTGCTCGCGGGGCGCATATGTGCTGTCGGATGCCGAAGGTGGAACCGCCGATGTCATCCTCATCGGCAGTGGGAGTGAAGTTCATCTCTGCATCGCCGCAAAGGAAATTCTCGCGAAGGATTCGGTGAAAGTGCGCATCGTTAGCATGCCATGCACTGGAATCTTCGATGAACAAGATGAGGCATATCGCGCGAGCGTCCTTCCATCAGCCGTGCGCGCACGGGTGACATGCGAAGCAGCAAGCACGATGGGTTGGGATCGCTACGCCGGCCTCGACGGCGAGTGCATTGGGATGACATCGTTCGGAGCAAGTGCCCCGGCGAAAGATGTTGCGGCGAAATTCGGATTTACCGCGGAGAACGTCGCAGCTGCCGCACGGCGATCACTCGCACGCGTGCGCGGAGGTGCACGGTGAGGGTTGCGGTTGCCTCGGATCACGCGGGATTTTCGCTGAAAGAATCGATTCGCCAGGAGATTGCAGCGCTCGGTCACACGGTGATTGACCTTGGCACTCATTCTGTCGAACCTGTCGACTATCCCGATTTCGCTGAGCGCATTGGCCTCGCGGTGGTGAGCGGGGAAGTGGATCGTGGAGTGCTCTTCTGCGGCTCTGGGATTGGTGCGAGTGTCGCAGCCAACAAAATTCCCGGCGTGCGTGCGGGAAACTGCAGCGACACCTACTCCGCGCACCAAGGTGTCGAGCACGACGCGATGAATGTGCTTGTACTTGGTGGGCGCACAGTCGGCGCGGCGGTTGCAAGTGAGATGGTGCGCGCGTATCTCGGCGCTGCGTACACCCATGAGGCACGGCATGAGAAGCGGCTCGCCAAGGTGCTCGCGATTGAGGCGAGGTACGCCGGCGCTGTGAGTTGATCTTGCTGCGATACTCCGAGCTTCGAACGAACAGATTGAAAAAGCACGCGGCCCCGCATCACTGCGGGGCCGCGGCATTCAATGCAGTTTCACTTTCCGAAATGCGTCACTTGCCAGCAGCTGGCGCGGCGCCTTGGCTCGGGATTGCGATGAGTTCGACATCGAAAATCAGTGTCGCCTTCGGCGGAATTGCGCCTTGACGACCGCGCTCGCCGTACGCAAGAGCGTAGGGAATCACGAGTTTGCGCTTACCGCCAACCTTCATGGTTCCAACGCCTTCAGTCCAACCCTTGATCACACCGCCGAGAGGAAACTCGACAGGCTGACCGCGGTCAAGGCTCGAATCGAACGGGGTTCCGTCGGTCAACCAACCTGAATAGTGCACCTTGACCGTTGCTTGTGGTCCTGCCGGCATTTCGCCGGTTCCCTCGACGAGGTCGATGTACTGGAGGGTGGAGTCCGTACCGTCCGGAGCCTTCACCGGCATGCTCGTCAACTCGCCGGTGTACGGGGCACCTGGAAGGCGCGGCTTCTCGTTGTCGCTCACGACTGAGCCATCATTCGCATTGAGGACAACCTCGTGGGCCTTGCCGTTTGCGTAGATCATCACCGTCGCCGTTGCTGGTTCTGCGGTGAAGTCGAAGGTCGCGCTGCGGACGCTGCCTGCGTGTTTCGCCAGGGCTGCTTTGACCGCCGAAGCGATCGTCAGCGTTGGCGCACTCGCGGCGCCAGTCGCGCCGTCGATGATGACCTTCTTGGAGAAGCCGCCGCTTGCGACGGTGACCTCAAATTGGACATTACTCTGAGCACCGTTGCCGAGGATTGCGCGCGCATCAAGCGCGGTGCTTCCCGCGACTGCCGCTTCAGCGATCTCGATCGCCTTCGCAATATCGATCTTGAGCGCGGAGAGCGCTTGCTCGACCTCGCTTGGCTCTGGCGGGATACTCGTGTAGTCAACTTGGGCGGTTGCGTTCATGGTGAGCGAAAGGGTGAGTGAGAGGCCGGTCAGCGCGGCGAGGAAGGTATTGGTCTTCATGGAGTCTCCGGGATTTGAGGTTGAGATGCTAGCATCGGCTCGCAAGGTCGACCGACGCGAAATCGCGTCGGTTCGGCGAAGGAGGACGCATGCCAAGGACGATCGATTTCAGCAAAATCACCGGCTTGATTTTCGTGGGCTGCGCAGCTTTTTCACTCAGCGCATGTGAAGGAAGCGCGGAGGGTGGTGATCAGGGGGGCGCGACTTCTGCATCGGCGGTCGGCGGAACATCGCCGGGTAGGGAGGCTGCGCAGCACCAGACTGGTGTTTCCGCGGAGGATGGGCGCGGTGCACGGTCGGCCTACGGAAAGGCGATGGAGAGCGCGGAGCGCCTGAAGGATGATGTCGCCGAGTACAACCGAAAACTCGAAGAGGCGGCCGATGGTAAGTACAAATGATTTCGTGACTTGCGGACTCCGACGGGGAGGATGTGCTTTCGCATTCGCGGGTTGAATCCGTCTCGCACTGCGCGGCGATTCCCCCACGCTCTCAGATCGTCTCAGTGGAGGCAACTGTCGGCAGAAGGAATCACGATGATCGCGCCACAATCTGCTCTCCACCGCGCCAACATGAACGAAGCCAACACGAAGGCTCATCTCGATGCGCAGTGTGATGAGGACTCTGAGGATTGCGATTGCTGCGCCGGCAGCGGGCGGAAGACTTCAGCCCAGGCCACGGAGTCGGAGCATGGGTCAGCGGCGCAAGTACCGCTCGGCCCTCGCCCAGAAGTTGATCAGCCGCGAATCGCGCGGGCGGTGCGCGAGATTCTCATCGCGATGGGCGAAGATCCCGATCGAGATGGCCTGCTCGAAACACCAAAGCGCGTGGCCAAAGCATATTCCGAGATGTTCCGGGGACTTCGCGAGGACGTGTCAAAGCACCTCGCGCGGACGTTTGAGCAGCGCTCCGACGAACTTATCACCGTGACCAACATCAACTTTTTTTCTGTCTGCGAGCATCACCTCCTGCCGTTCCATGGCCAAGCTCATGTGGCGTACATCCCAAGGCACGGAAGAGTGGTGGGTTTGTCGAAACTTGCACGCACGGTCGAGGTCTTCGCACAACGCCCTCAGCTGCAGGAGCGTCTCACCGATCAAATCGCGGACGCTCTCGTAGAGCACCTCGACGCGGCTGCCGTCGCGGTCCTCGTTGAGGGCGAGCACATGTGTATGAAAATGCGTGGCGTACGCTCGCACGATGCGCGCATGACGACGGTCGCCCGTCGCGGAACGTTCCGTACGGATGAGCGTCGAGGTGCTGAGGCAGTCCAGTTTGTTCGCGATCTCGCGCACCGTGCGAGAGCATGATGCGAGTTAGCCGAGCTGATCAGGATTCAGGCCCTTCAGTTCCTCGGCGAGAAAGATGCCATCTTTGCGAATGATCTCACCATCAAATGCGATGGTGCCGCCGCCGTGATCCGCCCGTTGAATGCAGACGAGATCCCAGTGGATTTCGCTGCGATTTCCGTTCTCTGTCTCTTCGTAACAGCGACCGGGCGTGAAGTGAAATGACCCTGCGATCTTTTCGTCAAACAGGATGTCTTTCATCGCGTGCGTAATGTGCGGATTGAAGCCGATCGCAAACTCGCCAATGAACCGAGCGCCTTCATCGGTGTCGAGGATGTCATTCAACTTCGCGCTATCACCTTGGCAGGAAGCCTCAACGATGCGCCCATTTCGGAAGACGAAGCGGACGTTTTCAAAACTCTGTCCGTTGTAGACGGTCGGCGTGTTGTAGTGAAGCACACCGTTGACGCTATCGCGCACTGGAGCTGTGAAGCACTCGCCGTCTGGAATGTTTTTGTCACCACAGCAGGGAACCACACCAACACCCTTGATTGAGAAGATGAGATCTGTCTCGCCTGGGCCCTTGATGTGCACGCGATCCGCGCGGCGCATTCGTGCCGCAAGCGGCTCGCAGGCGGCGGCCATGCGCGCGTAGTCCACACAACAGACTTTGAAGTAGAAGTCTTCGAACTCCTCTGTGCTGCGTCCTGCGAGCTGCGCCATCGACGGACTCGGCCAGCGGAGTACGCACCACTTCGTATGGTTCAGCCGCTGCTCGAAGTGAACCGGCTTTTGATAGAGCCGCGCCACCCGCTTCATTTCGTCGCCGGGAACGATGGTCTGTTCGCTCACGTTGTAACCACCACGAAGTCCAACATAAGCCTGCATCTGCTTCATGCGATACAGATCGCAGTCGCTCCACGTTTGAAGATTTTTTTCCTCTCCACGGTAGAGCTCAGCCATGATGCGCGCTGATCGCTCAGCGACATGCGGTTGGCCGCCGACCGCGCGGGCTGCGCGAACGAGTGCGAGTGTCATCTCCACGGGAATATCGAACGACTCAATGAGAACATTCTCGCCCTTCTGAAGTTTGGTCGAGTGTCGGACGAGTAGTTCGGCAAGTTGGGTGTATCGCGGATCCATACGGGGCTCCATGCATGTTCGTGGCATGCGATCGGGTGGGGGCCGAGTCTACGCGAGGAGCGTGATGACGGCGGCGACAGTCACTGCGCGAACGTTTGGAAAGACAAGATCTGCTTCAGATTGCCGCTCAACCGTATGGCCCTTCGAGGTGATGGCGATACAACGCATTCCAGCAGCTTTTGCCGCTGTGATTCCCGCAGGAGCGTCTTCAAACACGACACATCGGGCAGGTTCGATACCGATACGCGATGCAGCGAGCAGAAAGCACTCAGGATCGGGCTTCGAGTGCTTGACGTCGCGGCCGGTCACGATCGCGTCAAACGCGCCGACGAGTTCGAGCCCATCGATCGCGCGTTGCACATTGAGTGGTGGACCCGACGAACCGACTGCGGTGCGGAAGCCGACAACTCGAAGCGATTGCACGAGTTCGCGCGCGCCGTCCATGATTGGAAATCGCACACCAACGATCTCGCGATATGCGGCTTCCTTCTCATGATCGAGTGAGGCAATTTCGTCATGGGTCAATTCGCCGCGGCCTGCGCGAAGCCAGCATTCACGCAGCAAATCTTCGTTTCGGCGGCCGAAGTGGCTGTAGTAATCGTCGACGGTGACGGCGACTCCATGGCGCGCACTGATGAGTCGCCATGCTTCAAAGTGGGCGTCGTAACTATCGACGAGCGTTCCGTCGAGATCAAAAATGGCGGCGTAGGTGTTCATGAGCGTTTGAATTCGGATCAAGCGGTATGTGGCTCAGTTGCTGCGGCGTGGATCGAACGCGCGGCAGCGTCGATATCGGTGGCGGATACATCGAGGTGTGTCACCATGCGAACACGCCGAGGCCCCATCGGGATCGCGGCGACGTGATAACGAGCAAGCCGTGCGCAGAACTCTGACGCAGTCCCGAGGCGCTGGTCTAGAGAAAAGAAAACCATGTTGGTCGGTACCTCATCGGGTGTGCCTTCGAGCATCAGGCCAGGAATCTCGGCGATGAACCTTGCAAGAGCTCGCGCATTGGCGTGATCGTCTGCGAGGCGTACGACATGGTGATCAAGCGCATGAATTGCCGCGGCAGCGAGAAGGCCAGATTGCCGCATGGCCCCCCCAAACATTTTGCGGAAACGCCGTGCACGCGCGATGAGCTTCGTGCTGCCAGCAAGTGCGCTTCCAACAGGTGCGCCAAGGCCCTTCGAGAAGCACACCGAAACACTATCCACGTGTTGCGTGAATGAAGTTGGTGCGATGTTGAGTGCGACGCATGCGTTCATCAAACGCGCGCCGTCGATGTGCACGTGAAGTCCACAATCGCGGCCCGCTGCAGCAACAGCGGCAAATTGTGCAACGGGCCAAACAGTGCCGCCGCCCTTGTTGTGGGTGTTTTCCATGACGAGCATTCGAGAGACAGGATTGTGTTGATCACGATTGCGAATCGCTGTGCGGACCTGCTCTGGTTCGAAGAGCCCGCGTGGGCCATCGAGCGGTGCAATCATGCAGCCGGACAGTGCCGCAGGGGCGCCAGTCTCGTAATGAATGATGTGACTCTCTCGGTGGGCGATGATCTCGTCGCCCGGCTCGCAGATCGAGCGGATCGCAAGTTGATTCGCCATGGTTCCAGAGGGAACGAAGAGCGCGGCCTCCGTACCAAGAAGAGCCGAGATTTTGGCCTCAAGGGCCTGCACCGTGGGTTCGTCACCGAGAACATCATCGCCAAGTGGGGCGGCCATCATGGCCTCGCGCATCGCCTGGGTCGGTCGTGTGACGGTGTCGCTACGAAGATCAATCATGGGGGCGGATGGTACGGATCGCGGACGGACGCGGCGTTGATCGCGAAAGCATGCAGGTTTGATGGGCTTTTCTCTGTGCACCAAAGGGATCGCTGCAGCACATGTCCGAGAATGCCGATGATGCAACGAATGAAGCAAGGCCTGCAGCGAGGGATAAAAATGTCGAAGAGGCAGCCGAGCACCGTCAGCCCTTTATCGTGGGCTCGCACCGCGATTTACTCGTCTTTTTGCACGTCAATGTGCACGACGGCGATCGCGTTTGGTCAGGCGGAGTTGGTAGGCGGCATGCAGGATCCACGGGAGGCGAGCGTGCCGCGACGGTTGCTCGCACGCTTTGATTTCGAGGAAAACGCGACGTTTCCGATGGAATTGCCGGCTGGGTGGGCGCGTGTTCTTTCGGAAAGACCTTCTGGGAATGCCGACGGCACGAACGCTGTGGCCAAGTCCCGAGAGAAGTCTTTGGGTGTTCCAGACCTTCCGAACTTTGGGTCGGTCAAAGCGGAGGCGGGTGCTGGTCGAGGCCACAGTCACTGGTCGCTTCGGTTTGTCGTGGATGGCGCATCGATAGCGGTTTCAAGCGATCCCTCGCGCGTTCCCGTTGCTGTTGGCGCCCAGATCGCGGTAACTGCGTGGGCTCGTACGAAGGATCTGAAATTCGCGAACGTTCGACTTTCTTTACAATTTTGCGACGAGAATGCGACGCCAATCGGGCTCATTTACGCGAGCGAGTTGCTCCGGAGCGAGTCGGACTGGCGACAGCTTCGCATTGAGCCACCACCGGCACCCACGGGTGCGCGGGGGGTTTCGCTTTGGCTCGAAGTCGTTCAGCCGCGCTCGTTGAAGTCGAGCGACGAATCTCGTTTTGCTGTGACACAGCCGGACATTGCAGGAAGCGCGCTGTTCGACGACATCGAGGTTTGGCAGATGCCTACGGTGGCATTCGAAGCGGATGGGCTGGGAGTCGTCGAACCCGGCGCGAAGGCAACGCTCACGTTGCGCTGTAATGATCCTGCTTCCGGCACGACGAGCGCGGTGGTGCGCGTGCGTGATGCAACCGGCGCGACCGTCCACAGCGCAAGCCTCGAAGTGCCACCCGATCGTGGAGTTTTGCTTGAGATGCCGCAGCTTCCGACGGGCTGGTACGAGGCAGAATCACGATTTTCAGCGGGAAATGAGCTGATTGCCAATCGGCGCGCACGGTTTGCTGTGCTGCCACGCGATCCATTTGAGCCTGATGAGCCGCCGCGTTTCGGCGCATCGCTTGGAGCGGGAGCGATGCCGATCGAACCCGCGGTAGATCTCGCGCGGGCGGCGTTCGTCGTGCTTCCGATCTGGGAGTCCACCACTGACACGCGTCAGTCCAAGCATGAAGTCGACCTCTTGCGAGTGAAGGTTGCGGCGTTGCTTGATCGCCGCGTTGAGCCGATGTTCCGGATCATGGGTGTCCCGGTGACGCTTGCGCGCGAACAGCGCATCGACACGGCAGATACGCTCGCACTCTTTGCGCTCGAGGAAAGTCGCTGGCGGCCGACGCTCGAGCCGTGGCTGCTTGCATTTGGGCAGCAGGTTGAGCAGTGGTTTATCGCTGATGAGCCGGTTGAGGCGACCCGTGCGGACATGTCGGAACGGGTTGAGACGCTCTCTCGCGCACTCGAAAATGCCATCGCAGGGCCGGCGATTGGTCTGCCGTGGTCGCCGTCGGAACCGCTTGTCGAGCCACTTGCTTCCGTGCTCAATCGCGGGCGGCACACCCTCGAAATTGTCGCGGATCCTGCGTGGCGGGAGAGTTCGGGCGAGATGTACGCGGGTCTGCCCACGGGTCCGCGCGCGATGGTTCGAATCGTGCCGCTTCTTCCCGGCAGTGTGGACGATCATGAGCGGGCGATCGATCTTGCCTTGCGAGCGATCGACGCATGGCGCGCGGGGATCGACAACATCGCAGTTGACGTTCGTGCGGAGTCGCTTCCACTGATACCTGGTCCGCCGCTTGAACTCGCCGCCTGGAGGCAAGTTTCGACGCGCCTTTGCGGACGAAGGTTTGTGGCGGAAATCCCGGTCAAAGTAGGAATCCGGGCGCTTCTTGCCGACGGTCCGCGTGGACCTATGCTCGCGATGTGGAATGAAGGTGCCGAGGTCTTGTCGGAGGTGGCGGTTGATCTCGGGACCAGCGCCGTCTTCGCGACGGATCTTTGGGGTCGCGGATCAAAAATCGATCCGACGGCACGCGGGCACCTGTTACAGGTTGGTCGCGAACCGCTGTTCGTCGAGGGTGTGAGTCGCGAAATGTGCCTACTTCGAAGCGGTTTCCGTGCAAATCCAGTTTTTGCTGTCGCGCGACGTGCTGCTCAGGAAGGTGTCCTCGTTCTCGCGAATCCGTGGAGCGTTCCAATGAGCGGCGTGCTCACGATTGCCGCGCCAGATGTGCTCGGTTTGTCTCCGAAGACGCATCGATTCACGATCGAGGCGCTTGGTGAAGCGCGGCTTCCGGTGCAATTCAGTGTCCCGCGCTCGATGGCTGCGGGTGAGACATTGGTGCGCGTCGATATCGACGCGACCGCGATTGAACCGTTTCGTGCTTCACTTCAGGCACCGCTTGAAGTCGGTTACCGCGATGTTGCCATCGAGTCGTCGTGGCGGCTTGCACGTTCGATTGAGAGCGGCGCGATTGATCTCGTGCTCACCCTCAAGGTAGCCAACGTGAGCGCAAATCCGGTGGATATTGAGGCATTTGCGGTTGCAGATGGCTACACGCAGAGCAAGAAACCGATCACCGGACTTGCCCCTGGCGCAACTGCGGTGCGAGTTTTTCACTTCGCCGACGGTGCGCGAAGGCTATCTGGGCGCGACATTCGAGCAGGCGTACATGATGCGGAGGCCGATGCGCGGCAACTTCGCCGCATCGCCATTCCGCCGCTGCTTCCGCCTGCGGAGTCGGTGGTCGGCGTACCCGACGAGGCAGCGCGCTGAACTTGGACGCTAGCGCCAAAGCCCCGGTGATGGTGTTCGTCCGAACAGACTCTGAAACGTCAGACGGTCAATCCGCCACGCATCGCCGTCGAGGCAGACTCGCAAAATCCAGCGAGTCGGAATGGTGCCAGAGGATTGAGCTGTCGCCGTCGCACACGCGAGCTCGACTTCGCCGGTGACGGCATCGATCGTTCTTCCAGAGATTCGCGTGATTCGGTTGGATTCGATTCGATTGCGCCGCTCAAGTGACTGCAGCGCGGCGCGGATTTCTGACACGGAAAAACTCGGATTTTCACGCGCCCCGTAGTTCAAAACCGCGTCCTTCGTGAAGAGTTCGAGCGCGCCCTCAGCGTCCGCGGAGACCGCTCGACCGACGAGCGCCTCCGCCACGGCAAGTGCCTCCTCTCCCGGGGTCACGACTGCGCGGCCGATCAAGATCGCGATGATTGCGCACAGCAGCGTCCCGGCTGCGACGGCAAGTTCGCGCCGGCCGCCGCCCGTAAGAGCCCGCCAAAGGGCGAGGGCTGCGACGGCGACGAGAACAGTCGCGAGTGGCACGGGATTTTCAAAAAGCCATTCTGTCATCATCACCTAGCCTCCGGCGGGGATCCTCCCGATTCTCGCAGGCAGCTGCGGTCGGGGGTGAATGGGGCGGCCACCCGTTGGCATTTTCTGCATACGTGAACGGCGCTCGGTCGATCTTCGCCGATGCGGCGGAGCCGCGCCCAGCAGGCCGGAGTGCGGCGCAGCCTGGTCGCGCTGTATCGCGATTTCGGTTTGCACGATGGCCACCAGTCCGCACACGCCCCTCAATAGCCCGACCCGATTGATCATTGGGCCAGACGCAAACTTGCTTGATCGAAATCTCCAGTCACTTGGGGAGCGGAATCTTGATGTTGCGAACGCGATCCGAGCTGCGACACCCGCTCAGGTCGAGTGGAGCATTGCTGCGGATGGCTCTCGGGTGGCGACCCTCGATGGCCGCGCACTCGCCTCGCGTCATCAGCCACGCACGGAGGCAGTCAATTTCGCTGATGCCACCGACCTCCGCGATCGTGCTGTCATCGTCGTGCTTGGATTTGGGCTTGGCTATCACGTGATGGAGTTTTGCGAGCGGCTTGGGCGGTCCGGACTTGTGGTGGTTCTTGAGCCGGATATTGCCTTGTTGCGGGCCGTGCTCGCGGAGATTGATTGCACAGTTGCATTCAATAAGGCAAACATTTTGTTCTTCCGAGGTGACGAACAGGCCGGCAGATATGCCGAGCGATTTGCTGGAACCGAGGGCGTACTCATCCAGGGCGTCCAGCTCGTTGAGCATCCCGCGAGTCGATCTCGTGTCGCGCCCTTTGCAAAAGAATTCGCGCAGTGCATCACCGAAACGGTGCGCGGTGCCCGCGTCACGGCCGCGACAGGACTTGCGCGGAGCGCCCAAACAATCCGCTCAATCCTCGGCAATGCACGTCACTACATCGGAGGAGAAGGACTCGCGCCGATCGAGGGAATCGCGAAGGGTCGCCTCGGCATCGTCGTGAGCGCGGGGCCCAGTCTTCGGCGAAATCTACACCTCCTCGCAGCACCCGGTGTGCGCGAGCACTGTGTGATCGTTGCCACGCAGACAGTACTGAAACCGCTACTTGCCGAGGGAATCAAGCCACACTTTGTCGCCGCGCTCGATTGGCATCGCATTTCAAAGCGTTTTTATGAAGGTTTGCGAGAGAAGGATGTCGCAGAGACGACGCTGGTCCTCGACCCGCAGGCCAATGCCGTCATCGCAGCGAGTTACCCCGGACCGATCCGAACCATCGCAGCGCCACATCTTGACGCACTGCTCGGACCGCTCGCGCGCGACATGGGTCGACTCCCCGCAGGCGCGACTGTTGCCCACCTCTGCTACCAGATCGCGCGTTATCTCGGCTGCGATCCTGTAGCGATGATCGGACAGGATCTCGGATTCACCGATGGTGTCTACTACGCGCGCGGAACTGCAATCGATGAAGTGTGGGCACCCGAGCTAAATCCGTTCAACACGATGGAAAATCTTGAGTGGTCGCGTATTGCACGCCATCGCTCGCATCTCGTGAAACGACGCGATGTCCACGGGAAGTCGATTTTTACGGATGCGCAGATGGAGACATATCTGCAGCGATTTGAGTACTTTTTCTTGCAGGACGAGCGGCGTGGGTTGCGCACGATCGATGCCACGGAGGGCGGTGTCCGGAAGTCCGGCACTGAAGTGCTCACGCTCGCGGAGACGCTTGCCGCGTATGCAACCGAGTGCGTTCCAGAGATTCCTCTTGCATCGCGCACTGTTGATGAAGGCCGAATCAAGCTGGCTTCAAAGCGACTGCGAGAGGTTGAGGAAGATGTGCGTGTCATCCGAACCGCATCGAAACGGACAGGCGATGCGCTCGCGCAGTTCACCGGTGCGACGCCGCGTTCAGAGCCTGAAGAAAAGCTATGGAAGACGATCGAGAGTGAGCGTGGCAAAGTTTCGCAGCGACTTGAAACACTGAGAATTCTCGACGAGTTCAGTCAAGTTGGTGTACTCAAGCGGGCCAAGGCTGATCGGCGCATTGAGCAAACTCGTGACATTGCAGCCGGGGAGAAGCAGCGACTTCAATTCGAGCGCGATCTCGTCAATGTGCGTTGGATTGAGGAGACTGCAGACGAGTACCTCTCCATGCTCGCCGCAGCAATTGCGCGTCTTGAGTGCCGTGATGGATCTCGTGCAACGCTCGTCGAGGATGATGAAGCGATTGTGGCCGCGAAGGTTGACGGCGCACTTGGTCGTGCGCTCGGTGAATCTGGTGTCGCCGTTCAAGTGCGCGCTGCGTTTATTGTTCCAATCGATCCGTGGCGAGGTGGACTCGGAACTCCGCGAAGCCTCGCAGAAACGATCGCAGGGCGACCGGTCATTCAGTGGACCTTGGAACGGCTCGGTCGATCGCATGAGGCCGTTTCAATCGTGCTTCTGGTCCCTGAGGGGTATGACATCGATGGCTTACTCGACCGAAAGCGTATTGGGTTGCCGATCGAGATCCATCGCACAGAGGGCTCGCCGTTTGGACCGGAGCGCACGGCGATCGCGGCGGCAAGATTGTGGAGCGATAGTTCATGGAGAGGCGGCATCGCCGGGCTCACCTGCTACGACGAGATTCTCGCTGCACGCGCGTCGGTCGCGGCAATGGAGCGCTTCGGAATCACAGCAGCGATTCTTGTGGGCCCAGACTGGCCGCTTGTTTCAGTGACCGGAGAGATTGGCTGCGACGCATTGGTCCGTCGCCACCGTACCCGGCCTGAACTCTTACGCGTCGTCTTTGATCAATCACCACCTGGGCTTTCGGGCATTGTGATTGAGCGTTCGCTGATGCAGGAACTTGCCCGTGGGGGGCGACACGCCTCCATCGGATGGATGCTCGCGTATGAGCCGTCACGCCCACAACAGGATCCAATCTCGAAAGATATCTGCGTCCAAATCGACCACGTTGTCCGAAGATCGTTTGTGCGAGGGATCTTCGATACGCCGCGCAATATGACACGTATGCGCCGTGCGATCGAGCCGGGGCTCAGCGAGCATGGAGGTGGTATTGCGGATATCGATCCAATCTCTGCGGTCAAGATGTTGGAGCACCAACTCTTCGACACGGTTCCGTACTACACGCCGCAGCAGTTGATTGTCGAGTTAAATACTGGCCGCCAGGGTTCAGGTGCGTCAAGTCCGCATCGCATGGGCTCGGTACAACGCGCCGTTATGACGGAGCGAAGATTTGCCAAAATCGTTGAGCAAGTTGCGGAGAGTCGAGACTGTGTGATGACTTTCGCTGGTGCTGGAGATCCACTCCTCCATCCGGACGTTGCAAATTTTGTCCGTATGGCGAAGAGCGCGGGGGTTCGAGGGGTGCACGTTCGCACGGAGCTCGTCGCTGATGCGGCAACAATCGCTTCGATCATTGAAGCCGGCGTTGATGCGATTAGTGTTGAACTTGATGCGGACACCAGCGAAACGTATCGACGCATGCATGGAGTGAATCGGTTTCAAGACGTCATCGCAAACATTGAGCGGATTTTCTCGGCGCGCCAGCTGTTCGCGGGTACCGGTGGAACTGCGTATGCCGTCCCGTGGATCGTGCCTCGACTTCAGCGTCGCCTTGAAAGCTACGAAGACATTGACACATTCTTTGATCGCTGGCAGCACATCCTTGGAACGGCGGTGATTGAGGGTGCTCCACCATTTGAAGATTCCGCGGAGAATCCGTCGGTTCCCCTTGCAAGCGCGCTATCTCCATCATCAGCGATGTGGCGTGAGATGTTGCGGAGGATGCTTATTTTGTCCGACGGGTCGGTCCCCTTGTCAGAACTTGATCTTCGCGGGGATCGGATTTTTGGTCATGTTGATCGTGGGCCGATGTTGCAGTTGTGGCGCGATCTTGTTGCGCGACGAAAGCAGATTCGTCGCGATAGCGGCGAGGGTCACCAAGATTTGAGGACAAGGACGCCATGAGCGATTGCACGAACGACAGCGAAGTTCTTGCGGTGGTGATAGGTCGTGCCGGGAGTAAGGGACTTCCGCGAAAAAATGCACTTCCTGTTGCGGGAATTGCGATGATCGCTCACACAATCCGATTTGCGCACGCGTCAACGCGCATCTCTCGTGTCGTTGTTTCAACCGATGGCGAGGAGATCGCAGCGATCGCGCGCCAGGAGGGAGTCGACGTACTCCTGCGACCGGAGAGTCTTTCGAGTGATACCGCGACCGTCGATGCCGCAGTACGACATGCGGTTGAGGCGAGCGGCTCACAAGCGAAGATGATCGTCATTCTCTATGGAAACGTGCCAGTTCGTCCAGCCGATCTCGCGGATCGAGCAATCGCTCGGCTTCGTGAGAGCGGTGCGGACAGCGTTCAGAGTTACTATCGCGTTGGTAAGACGCATCCGTACTGGATGTCGAGGATCGGTGTCGACGGTCGGATCTCGCAGTTTGTCGAGAATCAAATCTATCGCCGACAGGAACTGCCGCCATTGTTTATGCCTGATGGCGGTGTCATCGCGGTGACTCGCGCCAGTCTCTTTGATGTCCGCGATGGTGAGCCGCATGCATTCTTCGGGCGCGACCGCAGAGGTATCGAAACCAACGAGGGTGACGTGATCGATGTCGATAGTGCGCTTGATCTTGCTGTCGCCGAAGCGATTCTCCGACATCGCGAGGGAGTGTCTGCATGAATATGAATCCAGAACCATTCTTTCTCGGTGGTCGTGAGGTCGCACCCGGACGCACGCCGTTTGTCATCGCTGAGATCGGCGTGAATCACGATGGGAACATCGAGCGCGCCCGTGAACTCGTTCATGCAGCTCGCGCAGCTGGTGCAGATGCGGCAAAATTTCAGATGTTTGACGCATCGATGTTGATGTCGCTCGATTCTGTACTTGCTGTCTATCAGCGCGAACGCGGCGCTCGGGATCCCCGCGAATTGCTGCAAGGTCTCCAACTTGATCCGTACGAGCTCGGAAGACTTGCAGAGGAATGCGTTTCGATCGGTATTGTGCCAATGGTGACCGTTTTTTCATTGCCGCTTGTCCAAGTCGCTCGCGAGCAGGGGTGGCATGCGTTCAAGATGGCATCCCCAGATCTCGTGAATCTGCCGCTTCTCCGTGCGATTGCAGAGTTGGGAAAGCCAATGGTGGTCTCAACTGGTGCGGCGATGCGAGAAGAAGTTGTACAGGCAGCGAATTGGCTTGCAGATGTGCGTCAACTTGCGTTTTTACAGTGCACCTCGAGTTACCCAACGCCTGATGATCACGCAGCGATTGGTGGAATGCACGAGATACGTTTGCTCGCGCGGCGAATTGTTGGTTACAGCGACCACACTGCAGTTGTGGACTCTGGTGGTATCGCAGTAGCCGCAGGTGCTTGTATTCTGGAGAAGCATCTGACCTACGACCGCGCGGCTCCGGGTCCGGACCACGCAGCGAGCCTTGATCCTGCGCAATTCGGTGCGTATGTCGCGCTCGCGCGTCGTGCTGCTCGCATGATCGGTGCTCACACAAAAGAGTTGCAGGAAGTTGAGCGGGATGTTCGGCGGGTGAGCCGTCAATCGCTTGTCGCTACGCATGATCTTGTGGCGGGGAGCGTTCTTGCACAGACAGATCTCTGCGTGAAACGCCCAGGAACAGGGATTTCTGCGAGTCTGCTGCATTCGATCGTTGGTCGAACCCTTGCACGTGCGGTGGCTGCAGATCGAGTGCTCATGGCTGAGGATCTCGCGTGAGGCGGATCGCAGTTGTCACCGGCACTCGCGCGGAATGGGGCCTGCTCGCGCCGGTTTGTGATGCGATTCGATCTCGTACCGATCTCATACTTGAGCTCTGCGCGGGCGGTGCACACCTCCTCTCGCAGTCTTCTGGCGCGGCACCGACTATTGCGGAGGTCGAAGCGTTTCGACACCAGAGGCTGCATCGGTTCTCCATGCAGTTTGACGGGGAAAGTGGTCGCAGCGCGGATGCATTGGCACTCGGTCGTGGTGTGACCCAGTGCGCGACGATTTTTGCCAACATTGCTCCGGACATCGTCGTCGTGCTCGGTGATCGCATTGAAGCTTTTGCGGCTGCAAGTGCAGCTTCTATTGCCGGAATTCGTGTCGCCCACATTCATGGCGGAGATCGTGCAGAGGGGGTGGCCGACGAGGCGATGCGTCATGCGATCACAAAGCTTGCGCATATTCATTTTCCTGCGAGCGAAGAGAGTGCATGGCGTATTGAGCGGATGGGTGAAAATCCGCGAAGCATCCATCTTGTCGGTTCGCCCGCGATTGACGCGCTGGCGTCGATTCCAGTTGCCACTGACGCTGAACACCGTGCGTGTGGTTCGCCGGACTACATATTCCTCATGCACCCAGTTGGCCGGAGTAATGAGGCCGAGGAGGTTGATGCGCGTGTCGTGCTCGAAGCGTTGTGTGCGCGCGGGCGCGTCCTCGCGCTTTCGCCAAACTCAGATCCTGGACGTGATGGCATCGCGCGTGCGATCGCGGTTCAGTCTTCGCGTGGCGATCGAGTGTGTGGCATGGCGTATCTTTCACGCGCACAATTTGTTGGCTTACTTCAGCATCCGCGAGTGCAGGCGATTGTTGGGAATTCGAGCGCTGGACTCATTGAGTGTGCTGCGCTTCGAGTTCGGGCCATCAATCTTGGTTCACGCCAAAATGGAAGAGAAAGGGCGGGAAACGTCATCGAGCTTCCGTTGGCAACGACTGATGCTGCCCTCGCTGCTCTTGACAGTCTCCCGACAATGATGCCGAATGGAAAGCATCCGTTCGGTGACGGCGGCGCTGCGCCGCGCATTGCTGAGTTGCTCGCCCATTGCGATTTTTCGCAGCATCCGTGCACGAAACGCAACATGTACTAGTTGTGCGGGCGGGTCCGGTTACCGCGGGGAATCTTCCCGCTTCAACGATGTCGACAGGCGCAAAGTCAATCTGGGCGTCGATTGGACCGATCTTCCATCGACGCGGCGTTTCGCGTGGCCAGAGGCCAGAAGGGTTTTTTCCATGCAATCTGACATGTCGCCCGTCGGTTCTCGCGAGGAGAGCATGCAGATCGCGCATCTCGCGGTCAAGCAACTCAGCCACATTGCGACGTTGCCCGAGGTCACGCTTGGGATAATTGAGCTCGTCGAAAACCCCAACTCGAGTGCGCAGGATCTCAACGCGCTCATCGGTCGCGATCCAGCGCTCTCGGCGCGTGTACTCAAGGTTGTCAACAGCGCTTTTTACGGGCTACCGCGGCAGATCGGCTCGATTAACCGAGCGATCTCATTACTCGGCTTGAACGCCGTCAAGAACATTGCGATCGCAGCGAGCCTTGCCAAGCTCTTTCGTGGAGGCGCACTCTGCGATCGGTTTGATGCCAAGGATCTTTGGTCCCATTCCATTGCTGTCGCCACCGCTGCGAAATTGTTGGCAAAAGAAGCACGGATGAGCTCTGGCGATGAGGCGTTTCTCGCTGGGTTGATGCATGACATTGGCATCATGGTTGAGCTGCAATCGGATCGAGCAAAACTCGTAAAGGTCTTCGGCGATATGCAGTTTGATGGCAGCGGCAATCCACTGATCGATTTTCGTATGGCTGAGCGCGCTGTTTTTGGAGCCGACCACGGGCACTTCGGTGAAGCGCTTTGTGAACAGTGGAAGTTTCCGCGATCGCTTGCGCTTGCATGTGGGCATCACCACGATCCCATGCATGCGCCTGCAGAATCACGCCATATCCCGTGGTTGGTACATGTCGCCGATCGACTTGCAACGGAAGTCGACGGGTTCCGCATGGATATCTTTGATCGCGCCGTGCCTCGTGAAGCGCTCGAGGCGCTTGGATTGTCTACGGCACAATTAGACTCTGTGCGTTCGCAGTTGGTGGTCGCACTCGACGAAGCGACGGCGACCCTTGCAGTCTGATTCTTGGCGCTAGGGCATGTATCGGTTCTACATGCAGGTGGACTGAAGTCCCTATCATCGCGCCATGTCCTCGGCTGTTCGTGTCGATTTCTCCCGGCCAATCGCCCTCTTTCCCCTGCCGACAGTGGTGGTTCTCCCACACACCGCAGACTGGCTCGTGGCCTTTGAGCCTCGCTATCGCCAGATGGTTGAGGACTGCTTGCGTGCTCGCATCGATGGCAAGTTGCTCTCTGCGGCACCGCTTGCAATGGCGACCTACTCGGCGCGGCAGTGGAAAGGCGAGCGCATCGGCGAGCCTCCGCTTCGTCCGGCAGTTTGCGTGGTGAAAATCGTCGACCACCGTGCGCTTCCAGACGGGCGCCACCAGGTGCTGCTCCACGGGGTGAGTCGGGCGCGAATTGAGGCAGTGTCGGAGCCCGACGGACGACGGCTCTATCGGCTTGGACGGTTGCAGCCTGTTGATGCGCGGTCGGGTTCGTCCCGAAGATTGCCAGCGCTGGAGGGGGCAATCTCACGTGTACTTGGATCGGGTCAGCTTGCGCGTATGCAGAAGTTTGAGCAATTGCGAGAGTGGATTCGGCAAGGTGCGGTGCCAACGGAGGTGCTGGTCGAACAGTTGAGTTTCATGCTCGCTCGGGGCGACGATGCCCGCTACGAGCTACTTGCCGAGCCGAGCGGTCGAGTACGGGCGAGGTTTGCCTTAAGCGAGTTACAACATCTCGCGGATATGCTCTGGCGTGCGTCTGAGCGGAGCCCGATACCCGCTGGTCGCGGCGTACACAGCAATTGATGCTTGATTGATTTGCTATCGCAACGGCTTTGTATCGAGCGCAGTGTTCCACTCTGCGACGAGTTTCGCGTGGGCAGCGAGGAGTGCATCAGCATCACCCTCAATCTCGATAGACGTCACCGGCTCGCCGGAAACGAGCCGCGCCGCAACATCAAGACCGTCGGTGATTGTTCCAAACACGACATAGACGAGATTCCAGCGTTCTTGCGGTTTGACGGTCAGAAAGATCCGGCAGGGATGTCCCCGCGCGTTGGCATCCTCTGTGGTGTTCGCAAGACACAGTCGCCCACCGATGTCAAACATAAATTTTGGTGAGAACTCGCGAGAAATGGAGTAGGGAACTTCGCGCACGTCGATGCGCGCGCCAAGTTGGCGAACGACGGGCGAGAAATCCTCCCAAGGACGACCGGTGTAGTAGCCGCGCCGGACGAGGTTCAGAAAATTCGCGCATGCGCGTGGCGCTGCCTTTGCGTGCAGCTCAACACGAATCGATCCAGATTTACTTTGAAACACGACAAAGATCGGCGCCGCGCTGATCTGTTTCGTGTCCGCCGGTGGTTGCACAGAGGGGATCGGTATGGGCGGCACGCTCTCTGTCGGAACGTTTGCAGTCACCCCTTGCGCGGGCGATTCATCGATCGCTACGAAAGTACTTTCTGTTCGCGGGGCGGGTCGCTCGCATGCGTTGAGTCCAAGGCTTGTCACGATGAGTAGCACAGCGAGCATGCGCGTTTTTGCTGAGCAAAGAAGCATTTCGGAAGAGCTTTCGGTTCTTGATTGGAGCGAGCGCATGTTGTTTCCGCGGATCACAGAAGCGCGGAAACTCCATCATCGACTTGATAGGTGCGCGGATCGCTGGCAGTCAGTTGTTGGTTGATTTCCGCGAGCCTCGACTTCCGCGACTCGTTTTTGAGGAGCTCCCGCCGCTCGATGAACCTGATTCCGGCGTTGCGGGGTTGGTTCGGGGGGCCGATGGGCTCGCGGCAGGGGTTTGCGAAGTTGGGCCACCACGTGCGGGCGCGTCAGTTGCGCCGACATCGAGCCCCGTCGAATCCGAAGACGGGGCGTCACTTTCTGCAAGCAAAATCTCTGCCTGAAGCGCTTCGAGTGAACTGCGCTCAAACCTATCAGCACGTTCAAGGGCGAGGATCGTCTCGCTGAGATCATCAAAGCGCGCGAGTGTTGCCGTGGGTGCAGAGCCGGTGATTGCGCGGATGCGAGCGAGTGACTCTTTCAGCGCAGCTCGCCGTTTCTTTTGCGCGTCAAGTAATGCGAGACGCGCGGAGATCTCCCCAGAAATTCCCTGAGTCGTGCGATCAAGAAGGCGCGGGAGCACTCCGTCCGCTGCGATGCACGCGGACTCGGCGAGAGGTTCTATGCGCTGATAGGTGACATCGAGTGCATCAAGCACCGCTTGATCGACGGTCGCATCAAACTCGGGACGTGCGATCACAGACTCCACGAGGAGATTGAGAATGCGCTCGTCATCGAACAATTCAGGATGGACAGATCGCTGCCATTCTTCGACGAGTTTCCGCCCGGCTTGGCGAGGAAGTTGCACGCGTAATCGACGCAGCCCCTCGAGGTGCGCATCGCGAATCAGAATCTCATTCGCAAACTCAGAGTCTTCAATCGCAACGAGCTGTTCATCGATCGTCGTAACCCGATCGGGGAGACCAAAACGCCACAGGGTTCCGGCCGAGGTTTCTATTGCGGCACGCGCGGCGTCATTGTCACGTAGAAGCCGCGCACGGTCACGAAGTCGTCCGACAAGATTCTCAGCATATGCGAGCACGCTCGGCGCGATCATCCCACGCACATCTTCTGCGAGCTTGAGCTTCGAGAGGATGTCGCCAAGCGAAATTGCTGTTGATGGCAGCAATCCTTCGCGCGACATGCGCTCGTTGAGATCGGCGATACGTTCAAAGGCAAGCTTTGATCGATGCTCAATCGGCGTCGCGAGCTCAATGGAGCGAAAGAGCGCACGCTCCGCGGCGGCCGCAGTCGTCATCGCTTTGTCGCGTAGAGCAAGAATTTCAACAAGCTCAGGAGTTGCCCGTGCGACGAACACGCGGCGCGCGCCATCGAAGGTGTACGCGGCTGGAAGGAGTTGCCGAATGCGGCGACCAGGATCATCAGAGAGCTTCCCGACAGTCTCTTGGTAGCGCACAAAAGCTTCTGCAATATCTTTGTTTGCGAGAAGCGTCTGATCGACGGTCGAGAGAATCGTGCCGAAACGCTTAGCGTCCATTGCTTGCGGGACGAGTGTTCGTCGGAGGGAGTCCTCTGCTTGTTCTCGTGCGCGCTCGCGTTGCGCCGCTGCAGATGGCGTACGCTCTGGCTCTGGCTCCGTTGCCGGACTGAGTGTCGAGGCGGCAGCATCCTGCACGCGCCACGCTGCGTGGATGGCTGGGGGATTCACGAGCATGCCGAGCGGGATTAATCCGCCGAGGAGGCGATGTCGACGCATGGCCGCAGTGTATGGAATTCCCGACGTGCGCTACCCTATGGAAATGGCTCGATTCTGGCTTCTCAAGTGCGAACCCGACGTGTATTCCATTGGCGATCTTGCCCGCGATGGCACGACAGGATGGGATGCCATTCGCAATTACCAAGTCCGCAACTTCCTACGCGACGACATGTCGCCGGGTGACCTTGGGATTTTTTATCACTCAAACGCGGATCCATCGGGTGCAGTTGGGGTGCTTCGAATCGAGAGGTCGGGAGTTCCTGATCCGACACAATTTGATCCGCGGAGCGAGTATCACGATCCACGGTCAACGCGTGCGGCGCCGACATGGCTGATGTGCGAGGTTCGCTTTGTCGAACGGTTCGCGGAGGTCATCTCGCTCGAGCGGATGCGGGGCGAGCAGGCGCTCGCGGACATGATGATTCTCCGCAAAGGAAATCGGCTATCGATCACGCCGCTCACGCAGGGGGAATTTGATTCCATCCGAGAGCTTGGGCGTTCAGCCGGTGCCGACGAACCAAGCGCGGAAGTCCAATCGCGAAAGGTCATTCCATCTGTTGGCGCGAAGTCGCCCCGGAAGCCTTCATCCTCAATCAAGCGGCGTTAGACTACTTCTATCGAACGAGCGAATTCTGCACGCTCGGGACTGACTTCGACGGACGAATTGGAGAATCGACATGGGAATCCTACTTCTCGTTAGCTGTGGCGCACTTGTCCTCCTCGCGCTCCTTGTCGGCTTCTGGCTGATTGGGTTGTACAACACGCTCGCGCGCGGCCGTGTGGCGGTTCAGGGTGCGTGGAGCGATATCGAGGTGCAACTCAAGCGACGTCACGATCTCATTCCGAATCTGGTCGAAACGGTGAAGGGTTACGCGAAGCATGAACGCGAGGCGCTCGAAGCAGTGATCGCGGCGCGCGCGCGGGCCGTGAGCGCGGGGCCAATCGATGCCAAGATTGAGGCTGAGGGCGGACTCACGCAGGCTCTCGGTCGTTTGATGGCTGTTGCAGAGGCGTACCCCGACCTGAAGGCCAACACGAACTTTCTGGAACTGCAGGGCGAATTGGCTTCGACGGAAAACATCATCGGTGGAGCACGCTCGCGCTACAACAACACCACGGGTGGATTCAATCAGACGCTTGTGGTCTTCCCGACGAATCTCGTCGCCAACATGTTTGGATTTAAGGAAATGCCGTTCTTCGAAGTCGAGAACGCGGCCGAGCGCACAGCGCCACAGGTGAAGTTCTGATTGCTCCACATAGTGCCGTGCTTGGAGCGTTCCTTGCGGATCGGTTGCTGCCATCACTCGCAGTCGTAGGCGTGATCGGTGTCGTGATCGCCTTCGTCTTCGTTGTGATTGCGCTTGCTGCGCGACACGCGAAATCCGAGCGTGAGCGAACAGCGGCTATTGCTGCGTTTGCGCAGTCACGTGGCTGCCTGATGCGCGGTGAGTATCCGCGGCTCCACACGCTTTTTCACTTTTTCCCGCTGTTTAAGCTTGGTCATTCGCGGCGTGGATACAACGTGGCCTTCGGGAACATCCGCATCGGAGGAATTGGCTGTGAGGTCCTTTTCGGTGACTACGATTACAAAGTCACAACGTCAAACGGGAAGCAGACGACGGTTGTGACCCACACCACATCGTTCATCATTACCCGTCCAATCCTCGAAGTTCCCGAACAACTCACGGTGCGCGAAGAGGGTTTTTTCGACAGAATCGGCGAGTTTCTCGGCATAGACGACATCGACTTTGAGTCGAGCGAGTTTTCGAAGCGCTTCCATGTGAAATGCTCTGATCGGCGGTTTGCGTTTGATCTCTTTGATCCGCGAATGATTGAGTACTTTCTTGGATCGAAACCGCCCAAAATGGAGTTCCTTGAATGCGTGTTGCTCTGTACACGCGGGGCGGGTCGTTGGAAGATTGAGCAATTCGCTGCGGAAATGGAATGGGTTGATGGGTTCTACGCGCATGTTCCTAGGCATGTCCGCGCAGAACGGCTCCCTGCTGCCGAACATGCCAGCGATCCAATTCTCAGTCCGAGTGATGGTGCTTCCGCATGAATAATCTCTCTACCGGCCCACTCTCTATCGGCTGTTGCATTACGGTGGCCGTGCTCGCTGTGCCGATTCTTTGGTTGGTCGCGACATACAACCGCTTTGCGCGCCTTTCGCAGCATGTGCGAGAAAGTTGGTCAGGCGTCGACGTCGAGCTCAAACGCCGACACGACCTTGTTCCCAATCTTGTCGAGACCGTACGAGGCTACGCGACGCATGAACGCGAGGCACTCGAGTCGGTGGTTGCTGCGCGTTCTCACGCTCTTCAGGCCGGTGATGAGTTGCGCGCGCGCGTTGCAGGGGAGGTTGAGCTTGGTCGTTCGCTTCAGCGGTTGCTTGCGATCGCAGAGGCGTATCCCGATTTGAAGGCGGATCGTCATTTCCTCGAACTTCAGCGCGAACTCTCGCTCACCGAAGATCGGATTGCAGCGGCGCGTCGCTTTTACAATGCCAACGTTCGCGAGATCAACGGACTCGCAGTTGCGGTTCCATCGAACATCGTCGCGTCCGTATTTGGCTTTACAGAACAGCGCTTCTTCGAGCTTGTCGATGGAACGGAGCGCGCCTCGCCATCAGTACGGATGTAGCGCTATCCTGCGGCCATGGCCAAGGAACGCATGGTTTCACAGGCGGCGCAGCCGGAGATGGCCGAGGGGGATCTCGATCCGCATGCGCTCGAGATTCGTCCCCGCACGATTAGCGACTATGTCGGACAGCGCGAGCTCATCGAGCGCTTGTCTATCGCCCTCGACGCAGCGAAGGGGCGCGGTGAGACGATGGAGCATGTCTTGTTGCATGGCCCTCCCGGACTCGGGAAGACGACACTTGCTCACGTAATCGCTGCCGAAATGGGATCGCGTGCGTACGTGACAAGTGGCCCTGCTCTTACGAAAGCGGGCGATCTTGTTGGAACGCTGACGAAGATGGAAGAGCGCGACGTTCTCTTCATTGATGAGATTCATCGGTTGCCAGCAAGCGTTGAGGAGTACATCTATCCGGCGATGGAAGATCGGCGAATCGATTTCACACTCGATAGCGGCATGCACGCGCGGGTCGTCACGATTGCGCTCAAGCCATTTACGCTGATTGGGGCGACGACGCGCGCGGGGCTGCTCACGCAAGCGTTGCGCAGCCGCTTTGGAATTGCGCATCATCTTGAGTTTTATTCCCATGACGATCTTGTGCGGATTCTTGCGCGTGCTGCGGGAATCTTTGCGATGCGTCATATCGGCAGTGATGCATTTGATGCGATCGCGTCGAGGAGTCGTGGAACGCCGCGTATTGCGTTGCGGTTACTGCGGCGCGTACGAGACTACGCTGATGTCCGTGCCGCAGGGCGTGCGGATGCGTCCGTGGTGTCGGCGGCGCTTCGGCTTGAGGGGATTGATGACCGTGGGCTCGACGAACTTGACCGGAAATACATGCGCGCCGTCGCGGACATCTACGCGGGCGGTCCGGTTGGGCTCGAAGCGATCGCGGCAACGCTCGCAGAAGACTCAGGGACGCTTGAGGATCTCGTCGAACCCTATTTGCTTCAGATTGGCTATCTCGCCCGCACGCGCCAAGGCCGCCGGCTCACAAAGCCTGGCGCCGACTCCATCGGCTTTGCGCTTCCAGTCACCGGTCAACTCTTCGACTGAATAGGCGGTACGCCATTCCATACGAAGTCGCGGATGGCGCTGATGAGTCGGGGGCTCGCATGGGACCCGATGCGTTCTCCAGCCTTCATAGATCCGAGTCGATCAAGCATGTCGGGCAGCGCGGTTTCATCCCACGCGACAAAGAAGCCCGCGCGCGATTCAAGACTTCGCGCGCTTGCAGTCTGATGCTCATTGCGCGTTTCGCCGAGCGAAGCCTTGCGTGGAAGTACGAGAATGGGCTTCCCGCGCTCGAGGCAACTGAGAATGGTTCCCATTCCAACATGTGCGACGACGACGTCAGCGCGATCGAAAAGTGCCGATGCTTCGTTCGGCGGGACAAACGCCGCCTGGTCGAATCCAGAGAGATCGACGGTTGTTCCACCGTGTTGGAAGAAAATATCGCGCACCCCGCGCGCACGCGCCCAGCCAGCGACCGGTCCAACAAGTCGATCGAACGGGAGTTGCGAACCAACGGAGACGAGAATCAAACGACCGCTCCCGCGTGATACGCAGCGCCCTTGCGACGATCTGCTGCTGGCGGAAGTTCGGCACCAAGATGCGCCCATTGCGTGAGAGCAAGGTCAGCAAACTTCGCTGCATTTCGGCCGGAAAGCGACATTTCTTCGGCGTTTGCGAAGGAATCGAGCCAGAGCGTTCGCGCACCGACGATGCGTCCGAAGCGCAGGGCAAAAAAACCAGGAGCCGCACCGGTCGAGACAATCGCATGCGGTCGAAGGCGCACGACGAGCCAAAGTACGCACAGCACGGACCATGCAAGCCGTAGACGGTCCCAACGCGATGCCTCAGGAATCAGGACGAATCGATCGGGAAGAACCTCAGTCGCCAGTCCTGCATCGGTCGAAGCCCAAGTGACATCGCAACCGGTGAATGCGCTGCGGAGGCGGCGGAGTTGAGTCCAGTGTCCGCCGCGTGAGGAGATGGCGAGCACGCGCGGGGTGCGGGATTTCATCGGTACCCGCCCATCGCAGGGTTGTACGCGCCGAAGTTTCCTGATTGCGACCCGGCCGGAATCGACAGAGAGAGGCCGACGAATGTGTCGTCTTCAATGAGGTCGTATCCCGCATTCATGTTGAGGTCAAAGTCGGGGAAGGTGCGCGTGATTGATCCAGCGACGGCCCGCATTTCTCCCGCTTGGAGGTCGTACTGGGGGCTGAATGCGATCAAGTAACGCTTGCCAGCGCGGTACAAGAATCCAGCTTGCAGGAGTTCGCTTGAAGTCGGTGCGAGATAGCGATACTCAAGATAGGTGCTGACCACCGGCGTGTGTCGCATCTCAAGGCCAAGCGAGCCAAGTGCGAGATTCGGGAGCACGCTGTCGTCATCCGTCACAAACTCGGTGTCGTCGAACAGGTACTTCATTGTGCCGCCGAGCGTGAGTGAGTCAGACATCTGCCACGTCGTCATGCCATAGACGTGGCTTCCCCACTGCGAGAGTTCGGGTCGGAACGAGTAGAACGATGGAATGGGCGACTGCCGCCACTGGAGGCTTGACGCAGGATCAAGCGGATCGACGGGTTCTGGTGTGAAGTCGGAGCCTTCGTCATTCACCACGATGCCGGTATCGAGTCGCACCCAATCGACCGACTGCCACGCACCCGAACCACCGCGCTGCGTTTGAAGCGTGTTGCGCACACCGATGTTCGCGGCCGCGCCGCCCGTGGTGCCTTCGTAGTCTTGGTCGTAGATTGGAATCGATCCTTCAACGGTCGAATCCCAACCTGCCCAGAGCGTGCCATATGGCTCCACGATGTGGCGCATCCGATTCACATCGAGAAGACGACTCTGCACGGTGTCATCGACACGCACATAGTGAAGCGACCCGCGCACGCCGCCGCCGGCCTGAAGGCGAATGTTCTCCGCATCGCTCGAATAGTCATTGAATTCGTCGAGCAGATACCCCGTCGCTTGGCCGTTCACAAACGGCGTGAGCGTCGCGCCATCCTTATCCGCGAGCGGGATGCTGACCTCGTGACGCGTATCAAGACGCGAGACGTAGTTGTCGCGATAGCCCGCGTCCGCGAACGCATCGGAAATCGACTCGTTGGGCGCGATCGCACCGCCCCATGCGCCGACGGGAACGCCGAGCGAATTGGGCGTACCGCTCGTTGGCCGCAGCGACATCATGTTCGCTGACCACTGCTGCGTCCAAGTAAATCCTTCAAACGGCTCGTCGCCGTAGCGGCGATATGAGATTTCCGGCAACTTCTCAACGGTGTAGCCGCGGCTCGCAAGCAGGTACGAGTTGGAAACGAAGTCATTGATGTCGTACTTCGCAAGGAGCGACAGCGCGGTGTTGTCGCTGAGTCCGTTGAAGAAGACGCTGGTCTCGAACTCGCGGCGATTGTCGAAGTCCACTTCACGCCAACTCGACACGAATGTTTCGTCAGAGATGTAAGCAAACTGTGTTTGCATTGTGAAATCGCTCGAAAGCGCGGTCTGCCACTCGACGTCGGCGATTCCGCGGGGGCCTGCATCGATCGCGACATCAAGCCCCGAACTCGTGCGGTCATCGCCACCAAAGTCGTAGATGCCGTAGAGATCAACAACTCCGCTCCCGAGTTCGTCGCTGAGCTTAAAGGTTGTGCCGAGCCCCGGGCCACGCTCGGTGTATGCATCGACGGAGAGTTCCGCGTCGAGTCCAGCAACGGGTGCAGAACCGACCAGCGCAAGCAGATCCCAGTCGGTGCCAATCTCGACGCCACGGTTCTGCTGATAGCCGCCGTTGATGCCACGGAGTGGGATGCGTTCCATCTGGCCTTCGTATCCCGGCAGCGGAAGAATGCGAGTTCCGCTGACTTGCAGGGCAGCGCCGTTGGCACTCACGTACATGCCGCCAGAATTGGTTTCACCTGGTAGTTCTGGGCGCTTGGTCACGGTCACGCGATCGACGCCAATCGAAAGGTGTGGCGTGAAGAACTCACTCGTTGAAACCGTTGCGCGGTCCGCAGTCCACTGATCAGACGCGACTTGGCGCATCTCAGCGGCGCGCGTGTAGATCGGAAGATCTTCGCGTTTGCGATCGTAGGTTCGCAGCACCGCGTCAAGAATCGCCGCGCGATTGTTGACGAGGTCGTAATACACTTGCGCTCCGCGGAGCGCGTACTCACCGTCGCTCGCATGGACTGCACCTTCGAGGTAGATGCCCTCAATCGCCGAGGCATCAATCGACCGCACGCCCTCACGAAGAGTTCGCAGCGCGTCAGGCGCGAGAAAAATCACACCGCGCTCCGCAGAAAGTTGAAGTCGACGCTCTGTGCCGGTGACCGTTGCGATGTACTCAAGTTCCACCATCCCCTGCACGGCGATACGGTCGAACTTCTCGTCGATCACCACGGAATCTGCAGAAAAAGCAACTGTTCCATCGGGTCGAAAGATCGGCAACGCGCCAACGGAGGGAGTGGCGAGCGTAATGGAATCAGGAAGTAGAGGCGTCGCAGCCACCGCTTCAGCGATACCGCCGCCAGGCTCTGGTGCGCGTTCTTCCGGAGTGGTGCGGATATCGCGCGCGGTCTGCGTCAACGTGACGGCGGTGCCATCGGCGATGCCCTGCTGCAGTCCACGGAGGTAGCGCGCAAGACGGGCGTCTCCCGCGGCCACGAACGCAGTATCAGGCGGCGCACCGGATCCTGGGACGATCAGCGAGAGTTGAGTTTCGCCGAGGATCGTCGTCGTGACGAGGAGGTCGCGGCCACTTGCGCCGAGGCCAGCACGCCGAGTTGGCTCGTCGGCGCGCTCGAACCACACAGCAATCTGGGTGACGGCACCACTTGCAAGGGGAAGCCGATTGATCCACACAAGCGCACGTTTCGCGCTGAAGGAGTATCCGCCGAGCGTCACCCGAACATCGCCCTCAAGAAGGAGGCGCTGCGTGTCGTCCGTCTTCCATCGCCAACCACGTGTCGCCGAAAGAGAGCAGGTTCCGTCGATCGGCTTGGTTGGAAGCACGAAGCCACCAAGAGTCGATCCGTCGATCATGCGTCGGGTGGAGGAGGCAGTGTTGTCTTTGCCGTCGCTGTTGCTCCCCGAGCCCGAGCGAGGCGATTGCGCGAAAACCGGCGTCGAGGCCGCGACCATCGACGCGATCGAGGTCGCGGCGAATAGTCGGAAATATCGGTGTTGCGCGGGAGTTTGGGGCACCCGGGAAGAATAACGCCGCCGGAGCAACTCGGGGACTCGGTGGGCACTCGGCGCGGACTCGTCTCGTATGTCTCAGGAGTTCCCTCAGGATCTCCAAGAAACGGGCTCGGTGAGTTGCGGTCCGGTTTCGCGCAGCAGTGCAAAGAGGGCGAAGATCGCGAGCGCGATACCGGCGATGCATGCGGCGGGAATGGGGAGCTCGATCGCGACGAGCCATGAGGCGGCGACAAGGCTCTTCCAAAGGCTTCCATAGCGGAGCAGTTTTTCCGTGACGCGCGGGCCGCGCGTGCCGCGCAACTTCCACAGCGCGAATGTGGCGCAGGCGAGGACGACGACCAGCGGAACAAAGAGACGGCGCGGTTCGACCCACGGCGGTAACAACTCGCCATCGTTTCGGAACGAGCCTATTGCAACGAGTGCGGTGGTCCAAAAGATCCAGCCGCACGCACCGAGCACGATGGCGCGCCTTGTGAGTTTTGGCCGCTTTTCACCGAGGACATACGCCACGGCACCGACGCCCATCGTCTGGCTCATCGCAAGCCAGATGGGAAGGGTCAGCGAAGTTTCGACCGCTGGCGCGAGCATCGACGCAACGGTTGCAAGTCCCGCGAGGACGAGCCCGAGTGCCGGGATGTGCTTTCCAAATGCGTCATACATCAGCACGATGGTTGCGAGTGCCATCGCTGCGAGGAGTGCCGCGGTTCCGAAGGGCATTGCGCCAAGCAGGCCGATACAGAGCGACGCAGCAGCGAGTTGAATCGCGCGTTGCGGCCGGACGACGCCTGAGGGAATCGGTCGGCTCGGAGCAAATGCGCAGTCGTGCTTGGCATCAAGAAAATCGTTCAGCGCGGCACCAAAGGTGAGGAATCCAATCGCGAGGAGGGCGGATGCTGAAAGTGCCTGCCAGAGCGGCATTCGTGCGACTTCTGCTTCGGCGAGCGCCGGATCTGTGCGCGCGATGAAGACCATCAGCCAGACATTGGCGACCGCCCCAAACGCGACCGGCAAGCGGGATAACTCCAGGGTCGCGATGAGTCGGCGGGCGAAGCGTTGCACGGCGTGATGATACGTCACGTCACGCCCCCGATCGCCTACCATGCGCCCCCTATGCATACAGAGGTTCCATTGGCTGCCGACTCGCGGGGGCTGCGCATCGGTGTCGCGACTAGTCGCTATCACCACGAGGTCACCGGACCGCTCCTCGAGGGAGCATGCCGCGCATTTCGCGAGGCCGGTGGCTCAGATGATGATCTGATTCTCGTCGATGCGCCCGGTTCCTTCGAACTCGTCTCGATCGCGCACGCGCTCGCTTCGCGCGCCGATGTTGATGCGGTTGTCGGGCTTGGCTGCATTCTCACCGGGGAAACCACGCATGATCGCTACATCTGCGAGGCGGTCGCGAATGGTTTCGCGGCGATTACCGCGCAGTGCGGTAAGCCGATTGCGTTCGGCGTGCTGACATGCCAAAGCTATGAGCAGGCCACTGCGCGAGCGGGTGGCGCGAAGGGCAATAAGGGAGTCGAAGCGATGGAAGCGGCCATCATCGCTGCACGGGCGGTTGTGCGGATCAAGCGGATCCCGCCGGGGAGGCCCGCGTGAGCGACGAGAAGAAATCAGCGCGCAAAGGGCGCGTTCGCGCGGAGAGGCGTTGTGCATTGCTTGCGCTTTATCAATTCGATTCAGGGCTTGCCGACGATCTCAGCGCGGTGCGTGATGCGCTCGAAAGTGCGGCGGAAATAGATGAATCCGGTGAGTCGCCCGATACATCCACCGCCGCCGCCCGCGTCGCCGCGCGCGATCCCGATGTTGCTGCGGAGCGTGCGCGTGTGATCGAGGATGGACTCGGTTTCGCCGCCCTCGTGTGGGAGCACCGTCACGAGGCCGACAAGGCTGTACGGCCGTTCACAGCCGAGTGGCCGGTGCACCGACAGCCCATCGTCGACCGGAATGCGTTGCGCCTTGGGTGGTATGCCTTCACCCATGGAGGTGATCCGATCGCGGTCGCAATCGACGAGGCAGTCGAACTGGTGAAGACGTTTTCGACTGAGAAATCCGGTGCGTTTGTGAATGCAGTCCTCGACCGTGTCGCCAAGTCTGCGTCGCCAGGACCGGTCGTATGAGTATCTTTCGGTCGGCGTTTGATCTCATCAAGAAGGGCCTGCAGAAGACCGCAGAGGTCGTTGGTGCGCAGTTCCGTTCGCTCCTCCTCGGCCGTACGCTGAGCGAGGAACTCATCGATGAAATCGAGACGCGGCTCATCGCAGCGGATGTTGGAGTCAAAGCCGCGCGTGAGTTGGTCGCCGGTCTCCGCAAGGAATTTCGGTCAGGAACGGTCGCTCGCGGTGAGGATGCGCTGGAGTATCTCAAGACGAGTCTCAAGGCTCGTTGGCCACAGGGTTCCCGCGCCATCGCGGTCGCTGAGCAGAAGCCGACGGTTGTTCTTGTGGTTGGTGTGAATGGCGTTGGAAAGACAACGAGCGTCGCGAAGATTGCCAAGAGTCTCAAGGACGAGGGCCGCACGGTCCTTCTCGCCGCTGCGGACACGTTTCGCGCGGGCGCTGTTGCACAGTTGACAGTGTGGAGCGAGCGTCTCGGAGTCGACATCGTGAAAGGCAAGGCTGGTGCGGATCCGGCTGCGGTTGCCTTCGACGCAGCCGATGCCGCACTCGCGCGCGGCGTCGATGTGTTGCTCGTCGACACGGCGGGGCGCCTGCATACGCAGGACAACCTCATGCGTGAGCTCACCAAGATCCGGAATGTCCTTGCAAAGAAGATTCCTGGTGCGCCACACGAAGTGCTCCTTGTTCTGGACGCGACCAGTGGCCAGAACGCAGTGCAACAGGCCAGACTTTTCGCGGCATCGGCGGGTGTTACGGGGCTCTTTCTCGCGAAGCTTGATGGAACCGCGCGCGGCGGGATCGTCGTCGCGATCCGCGAGGAACTCGATGTTCCGGTCAAGCTTGTCGGGGTTGGCGAGCGCCCGGAGGATGTCGCGCCGTTTGACCCTGATCGTTTCGTTGAGGCGATGTTCTCGGCCTGAACTGGCTTCCCGCGGCAGGATGCGCCCCCGATGGAGCATTAGAAACGCGCAGAACTCGGCAGCCGGCTCGTCGAATGCAATCGTCTTGATCTACGATGCGGGGAACCGGCTCATTCCGTCCGTGCGGCGAAGCGTGCCGCGTGCTCAATCGTCCGTTGGTTTCATGTCCGCGATCCGCCCCGTTCATCACTTGCTCACCATGCGCCGCGCCTTCACGATCGTGGAGATGCTCGCGGTGATTGCCATCATCGGCGTGCTTGTTTCGCTCATCGTTCCTGCAGTGGCCAACGTGCGCAAGGAGGCGCTTTCTGTCTCCTGTCAAGCGAATCTCCGTCAGCTGTTCACGGGCGTTGACACGTATCGCTCCATGATGAAGGGGCAACTTCCGATGTGTGACTTCCTTCCTGCGGCTACACCGGAGGGTCCTGTTGGTGGACTTGTGGAAGTACTCGCGAAGACAGTTGGAACCGATTGTGCGTGTTGGTTTTGTGCCGCCGATGATGACGAAGACGGCTCTATCGAGGCGGGAACGAGTTACATCTATCTCCCGGGGCTCCTCCGCTACACACCGCAGGTACAGATTCAGGTGGCAGCGCTCATGGCATCAACAATCGGTGATATGTCGCTCACGCAGCGGCAGCGTGACCGCATGCGCCGCGATGCCGAAGCCAAACTTGTGGGCGTGCTCTACGACCGAAGCCCGTCATCGTTCGCGGTCATCAGCGACAGTCAAGATCGTCATAAAATTGGCACGCGCGTGCCGCGAAACGGTGTCTACATTGACGGAAGTGTCGGCATCCTTCGTGAGCTCGACGACGACGCAGAGGGATGAGCACGCCGCTCTCGCGGCATTGGACTACGCATGTCGATTCTCGAAGCCATCACCGACCGACGCGATCGCCTTGATGAAGCGCTTCGTGATCTGTGGGAAAATCGTCAACGAGAACTGCGCTTGGGTGTAGGCGGCGTCGCACTCGCGGCGCTGCTTGGCTATGGCGCATATTGGTGGATCGAGGTCCGCTTTCGTCCGCCGCCGTCGATCTTCGATACGCCTGTCGATGACGTACTGGGCTACTTCGCTCTTGACGACTTTTCCATGCTTCCGATCGAAGAGCGCATCCGCTTTCTTCGCGAGCTCTCTGACCGATTCCGCGGGGGCGATCAAGCCGAGAGCGCACTCATGGCAGCGTTTCTCGCGGGGCTTTCTGGCCCGGCGCGCGAGCAGGCAACACAGAATGCGCGCATCCTCGCGAAGGACATCCTCGCGCAGGGTGCGGACGGTTACTTCAGAGTCCCTGAGAAGGATCGCGGGAAGTACATCGATGACTGGATGGTGAACTGGATCAAGACCGGTGAGCGCATCGCGACCGGCAAGGACAGTACGAAACCTGACGATGAGCGCCTTCAGGATATGAAAGAACAAGGCGAACGTGGGCGTGCGCGCGCCGCCGAGACGCCGAGTGACCGTATGCCGAGCCTTACCGATGATGGCGCGATGCGCTTCCTCGACTTTTGGGCAAGCGACGTGGAACAGGCTTCGAGCCCGAAGGAGCAGGGGCAGATCGTTCGCTTTCTCGGTGATGTGCGGAAGCGTTTCGGCGGCGGGTGACTCGCGCTTCCGCTAACGCCACTCTTGGCGGGGGTAGCGGCGGCGAAGCTCGTTGCGCATCTCGGGGTAGAGCACGCGCCAGAAGTTCGCGAGATCCTGCGTCACCTGCAGCGGTCGGTAGTTTGGGCCAAGGATTTCGACGACGAGTGACACGCGGCTTCCTGCAACTTTCGGTGTCTCGTCAAGGCCGTAAAAGTCTTGGATCTTCGCGCGACCGCGCGGTGGCTTGCCTGGCTCGTACTCAATCTTCATGCGAAACCCACGCGGCATCGCGATTGCCGCAGGTGCCATCTTCTCGATGAATTGGATGTCATCCCACGAAAGTGCGCTGCGAATCGCGTCGATCGCGGCTTTCGCCTCGACCTCTCGCGCGCGCACGCAGCCTGAGACGATCTCGGTGCGGATGATGTCGAGATCTTCATCGGAGTAGGTGAGCAATCCACGCTCAGGAAACCACTCGGCGACGCAGCGCGTGCGCGCGAGCCATGGTTCGACATGTTCGTCCCATCCATCGAGCTTGATCTCGCCAGTATGAATCCGCGCGACGAGCTCGCGCTCGACCTCGGGAGAAGGCCTTGCCGCGCGTGACTTTCGCGCGAAAACCGTCTCAAGAAAGAGCTCTTCGTCGGCGACTTCGACGGCACGGAGTTCTTTGTTCCAGAGCGTTGCGGTGCGCGTCTGAAATGCGCCAGGTCGTGCGTCCTCGACGATGCGACGATCGACCGGATGCGCGATTGGAATAGAGACGAGGCGATCGTTGTCGGGTCCCGATTCGCGAATTTCAAGTGCGACGAGAAACCCACTTTCTTGGACGAGAGATTCCTTCGCGAGTTCGACCTTACGCCGGCCAGCAAGTGCGCAGTGCGGACGCATAGGTTCGAGTTTGAAGGCAATGCGATCTGGAAACCCAGCGACGAGGGCACGGGCGACAGCGTCATTGGAATTGTCGTGCCCCTCGTCTCTCACACTTCGCGCGAGTTGTTCAGCGACCAGTGCGGCCTCGCGACACGCGAGTCGATCCGCGTTCGAGGGAAGCGTGCGCGCCTCCGCGGCCTCGACGAGTTTCTCTCGAACAAGCGCATCGCTCTGTGGATCTGACTTTGCAAGAAGTCCGAGCAATACCTGAGCACCCATGCCGTCGACAGGATCGCGATCAGAGAGTGCCGCTGCGATGCGCGCGATGCGCCGTCCGCAGCCGAGCCGTGCGCCCTCTACGAGTGCACGTGCGAGCCTCGGGTGGGTCGGGACTCGTGCCATCGCGCGTCCGATGCTGGTGAGTCCACGTGCGTCGATTGCATCCAGTGTGGCAAGCGTGCGTCTGGCCTCCTCGACACGACCAGCGTCCGGCGCATCGAGCCACGGAAACCCGGCGAAATCCGCAACGCCAAGCGACATCGTCTCAAGCATCGCGCTCGCAAGATCGATTCGCGCGACTTCCGCAAGTGTGTGCGCGTCGCGGCGCTCATGCTCCGCAACGCTCCACAATCGGATCGCGCGGCCTGGCGCGGTTCGTCCTGCCCGTCCTGCGCGTTGTTCAGTACTTGCCTTCGACACGGGTTCGACCCGAAGCGTGTCGAGCCCACGAAGCGGGTCATAGCGGTGGATGCGCGCGAGTCCGGAGTCGATGACTGTGCGCACACCGTCGATGGTCAGACTGGTTTCTGCGACGTTGGTTGACACGATGATTCGTCGACGTTTCGTCGGATCGACCGCGCCGACCGCGCGATCTTGCTCCTCGGGGGTGAGTCCGCCGTGGAGCGGGAGAATGTCGACTTGCACACCAGCCCGCGACGCAGCGACACGCGCACGTTCGCAGGTACGCATGATTTCATACGCTCCCGGCATAAACACGAGAAGGTGGCCGGGATCTTCAGCCTGACCGCGTGCAAATGTGTCGAGTACACGCTCGATCGCCGCGCCCGCGAGATCCCACGTTGCTTCGCGCGAAGCCTTGGCGAGATATTCGATTGCGACCGGATACGACCGACCTTCTGCGAGAATCGTACGGCAGCCGAGAAACGCCTCGAGCCGTGTCGCTTCGAGCGTCGCACTTGTGACAATCAGGCGTAAATGCGGGCGACGCGCCTCCTGCGCAAGCTTCACGAGTCCGAGCGCGACGTCGACAGCCACCGAACGTTCGTGAAACTCGTCGAGGATCACAATGCCAGTCTTTGAAAGCAGCGGATCGCGCTGCATCTGCCGCACGAAAAGCCCATCGGTGACGAAGCGGATGCGCGTCGTGTCGGACACGCGACGATCATGGCGCGTTTCGTAGCCAACGAGGCCGCCAAGTTCGCTGCCAAGTTCATGCGCGACGCGTGCGGCAAGCATGCGAGCCGCGAGGCGGCGTGGCTCGAGCACAATGATGTTGCCTCGTCCACCGACTTCGCCACGATCAAGGTCAAGATCAAGCAGCATCTTCGGAAGTTGCGTACTTTTTCCGGAGCCGGTCGGCGCGACGACAACGAGTCTATTTTCCGTACGAATCGCGTTGCGGATCGCGTCTCTTGCGCGCTGAATGGGCAGTTCTTCTGGCGTTCGCGTCATCAGATCGCGCTCTCATGCCAAGAATCGCCGCCACGGCGCCGATGCCTTGGACCACCGCGAGTTCCGTCCCCGGAAACGCGCTCTTCCGCGTCGGTCTCGAATCGCGGAAGTTTCGGTGCGACGACCCGTTGACCCGTGTGCGATTCCCACACCACCTGCACAGCCTCTTCGACACTGTCCGTGATGGTGAACATGTCGAAGTCGCCCGCGCTTACTGTTTCGTAGTCGTCGCGCAGCGTCTTCTTCATCCACTCGACGAGGCCCGACCAAAACTCGCGCCCGACGAGCACTACAGGAAACGGAACGATCTTGAGCGTCTGTATGAGCGTGAGTGCCTCAAAGAGTTCATCCATCGTCCCGAAGCCGCCGGGGAAGATGATGAACCCGCGCGCATACTTCACGAACATCACCTTGCGTACGAAGAAGTAGCGGAACTCGATGTCAACTGTTTGAAATGGGTTTGGCCGCTGCTCCATGGGCAGAACGATGTTGAGACCAACGCTTGTGCCGCCAGCTTCTTTTGCACCTTTGTTCGCGGCTTCCATGATGCCTGGACCACCGCCAGTGATGACGGCGAAACCCTTCTCAACGAGCAATCGTCCGCACTTCTCTGCTTGCACAAACGATGGGTGCGTGGGCTTGAGTCGCGCAGAGCCAAAGACCGCAACGCCAGGCGCGCACTTGGACATCGTCTCTACGCCATCGACGAATTCACTCAAGATGCGTAGAGCGCGCCAACTCTCGAGCGCGAGTGCTTGCTTTCGGTCTGTTGGTTCCATGTGGGAAAGGTACGGGAGGTGCACGATCGTTGTGGATATGCAGTCGAAGTATGCATCCTCTGTGTAACTCCATAACACAAAGGTATTTAAGTGGAGAAAGTTGCTTCGGAAGGTAGGATTCGCTATCCTCTCTCATCTATGCCAAAGGACTCCTCCGCGCGCGTTTCGAAGCGCAGCGTCTCTGAAACGAAGCAGCACCACTCGAAGCCGAGTGCAGCGAAACCCAACAGCGCGAGAGCAGGCGCGGAGAAGTCCGCGAAGGGCTCCGCGTCGGAAGTTCGTGAAGTTTCCGCGAGGACTTCGTCACGTCTCCCGAAGATTCCGCCGCGGATTCCAGTGCCGACATCGGTGAAGCCCTCGACGGTCGCCAAGTCGACAGACGCGCCGAAAGTTGCGGCGTCAACCAAGTCCACCGCCACGATGAAGTCGGTCGTCGATCCCAAGCCAGGCGTGAAGGGGAGCGTCGGGGGCAAATCTCCCGCAGCTGCGAAGTTCATTCCAACGGCCGCTGAAATCGTCGAGGTTCGTACTGGTCCGACCATTTCCGAAGCGACCCGAAAGGCGATCGCTGCTGCGAGCCCTCGGCAAACCAACGATCAACCTCCTGCGCGCCAACTTGGCCTTCGCGCGACGCGACCAGAGGAGTCTGCGAGCGTGCGCCCACTCGAGATGCGCACCGGACGAACAACGGAAGGCAGACAGCCAAAGAGTTCTGCCGACATCAATGGCTACAACGCAGCGGTGAGGTACTTGCTGGAGCGCACCGACTTCGAGCGCATGCGGTCGGTGAAGTACAACGAGACAACTTTCAAACTCGAGCGCATGCACGAGTTGCTTGCAAAGCTTGGTAATCCGCACGCACACATTCGTACCGTTCATGTCGCGGGAACCAACGGCAAGGGATCGACTGTGCAGATGATCGCGTCGATGCTGCAGACCTGCGGCTACACGGTCGGTGTGTACACGAGCCCACACCTTGTCGAACTCCGCGAGCGCATCGTCATCAATGGACAGATGATCGACAAGGCAATCTTTGCGGAACTCATGAAGCAGGTCGCGAAGGCTGCAGAGAAGGCCGGTATCGAGCCAACCTTCTTCGAGGCGATTACCGCAGTGTGCTTCAAGCACTTTGCAGAGCAGGCCGTCGATATCGCGATCGTCGAAGTTGGGCTTGGTGGACGGCTTGATTCAACCAACGTGATTCAGCCAGAAGCATGCGTTGTGACTTCGATTGACTTTGACCACACCAAACTGCTCGGCAGCACGCTCGAGGAAATCGCTCGCGAAAAAGCGGGGATCTTCAAGGCAGGCGTTCCGGCATTCATCTTCGAGAGCGAGCCGTCAGTTGAACGCGCAATGGTCGAAGCTGCGGAGAAGAGTGGGGCGCAACTTCGTATCGTGAACAAGGACATCGATTACTCCGCGCGTTTCTGCGTGACGGAAGACCTCGGACCGCACACGCGGGTTTGCCTTTACACCAAAAACTCGCGGCTTGAGCATCTTCCCGTTCCACTGCAGGGCGAGCATCAAGCGGCAAACTGCGGTCTCGCGCTTGCGGTCGTCGACCACTTGAAGACGGTGGGTTTCGATTGTCCCGAAGACAAGATCACTGCCGGTCTTGCTGCGACCACGATCGCCGGGCGTATGCAGCTTGTGTGGGATCGTCCGCGCGTGCTCGTTGATGGCGCGCACAACCCTGCCGCGGTTGGCGCGCTGATGCGCTGCGTCGGTGCACATGTGCCATATGACTCGATGATTTGTGTTTTCGGTTGCTGCAATGACAAGGATGTGCCGGGGCTCATCGATAAGGTGAATCTAGGCGCGGACAAGATCATCTTCACACGAGCTGCCGGAAACCCGCGCGCTGCGGATCCGGAAGACTTGCAGAAGTTGTTCCATGAGCGCAGCGGGAAGATGAGTCAGATTGCGCGCACGCTGCCGGAGGCGCTCGAGATGGCGACACGCGCAGTGAGTCGAGAGGATCTTGTGTGCGTTACCGGTTCGTTCTATCTCGTCGGTGAAACACTCAAGCATCTTCAACACTTCGACCGCTCGCGCGGCGGCAAGATTCCGGCACAAGTTCCCGATCGAGACTGATGGCAGAGTAGACCCGGATCATCGGTTCAACCGTGCATGACGCCTGCGATGTCGTCAAAGGTGATGTTGCGAACTCTCCGAACGATTCGCGCTATTCGTCCTTAGGGCGGATGGCATCTTCGTTCGCGCTGATCTCTCTACAATTGCGGCCTTATGTCCGCCCAGCCGAACTTCGAAGCCAACGAACTTCCCCACCGTTACACCGCTGCATTTGCGAATGCGCTTGAGGAGCGTTGGCAAGCGTCGCTTCAGTGGGACGATGGCTCTGGCTACGGGTATCGCCAACCGAATCCGGGCGAGCCAGGGTTTGACGCGTCGAAGCCGAAGTTTTACTGCCTCGACATGTTTCCGTATCCATCAGGCGCGGGTCTGCATGTCGGCCACCCCGAGGGCTACACCGCGACGGACATCATTTGTCGTTACAAGAAGTTGAAGGGTTTCAATGTGTTGCATCCGATGGGATGGGACGCGTTCGGCCTGCCCGCAGAGCAGTACGCGATCCAGACCGGAGTGCATCCTGAGGTCACCACCAAGAAGGCGATCGACAACTTTCGACGGCAACTGCGACGCTTTGGCTTCATGTACGACTGGTCGCGCGAATTCGCAACGATCGATCCCGACTACTACCAATGGACGCAATGGATTTGGCTTCAGGCCTATGCGTCGTGGTTTGACCCAAGCCTGGGTGCGGCGCGTCCGGTTGCGGAGCTTGAAGCGAAGTTTGCCCGCGAGGATGTGGAAATTGCCGCGATCGGCGGCGGAACAAAGCGTTGGTCGATGTGTTCACTGCGCGAGCGGCAGGCACACGTCGACACTTTTCGACTCGCGTATATCGGTGAACAGACAGTGAATTGGTGTGCAAAACTTGGAACGGTGCTCGCCAATGAGGAGATCATCGACGGCCGCAGTGAGCGTGGTGGATTTCCAGTGCGGCGTATGCCGCTCAGGCAATGGATGTTTCGTATCACGGCGTATGCCGATCGCCTGCTTGATGATCTTGCACTCGTTGAGTGGCCAGATTCGACACGCGCGATGCAAGCCGAGTGGATTGGCCGGAGCGAAGGCGCGGAGATTCACTTCGAGGTCGAGGACGCGTCTGGTCGGCGTTTGGGTCATTCAGATGCGCAGCGACTCACCGTTTTCACGACGCGACCGGACACCCTTTTCGGTGCGACCTACATGGTTGTCGCGCCGGAGCATCCGCTTGTTGCGCAGGCGATTGCGCTGAGTGCGGACGAAAAGCTTGCTGAATATGTTGCGTGGGCAAAGAATCGCTCAGATGTAGATCGGCAGGAGTCGCGGAAGAAGACGGGCATCGCGACTGGGCTTTGGGCAGTAAATCCGGCGAGCGGCAACCGTATTCCGATTTGGACTGCGGACTACGTCTTGATGGGTTACGGCACGGGAGCAATCATGGCCGTCCCCGCACACGACGAGCGTGACTTTGAGTTCGCCTTGGAGTTTGCGCTGAAAATCGTGCAAGTTGTCGCCATCGATGGTGTCACATTTGATGGCAGTGCCGCGACGAAAGGAGAGGGCCGCGCGGTCAATAGTGCCAACATCGCCACACTTTCGATCGATGGACTTACAACGATCGATGCAAAGGCTGCAGTGATTTCTTGGCTCACGCAGCGCGGAATCGGTGCGCTCCGCGTGAACTATCGACTTCGCGATTGGCTGTTCTCCCGCCAGCGTTACTGGGGTGAGCCATTTCCGATCGTGTTTGACGCCGAGGGCAATCACTATCCGATTGCCGCGACTGCGCTGCCGCTGACACTTCCGCCGCTCGCTGACTATTCACCAGTCGAAAGTGATGTTCCGCAGCCGCCGCTTGCAAAAGCGCGTGATTGGACGCACACGACTGCTGGTGCGGCGGGCGTTGATCCTGCGCTTCTTGCGCCGGAGACGCCTGTCGTTCGCGAAACAAACACGATGCCGGGCTGGGCGGGCAGCTGTTGGTACTACCTGCGCTATTGCTCTCCGAAAGATTCTGCGCATTTCGTCACGCCTGAGGCTGAACGCTACTGGATGCTCTCCCACAAGTCTGGAGGCGCACACAGCGGAACTCCGCTCTCATATGACGCCGCAACCTGTCATGCGGGCGGAGTGGACCTCTATGTGGGCGGTAGCGAGCATGCAGTGCTCCATCTTCTCTATGCGCGCTTCTGGCACAAGATGCTCTTCGATATGGGCCTTGTGAGCACTCCAGAGCCGATGGGTCGCCTTTTTCACCAAGGGCTTATCACCAGCCATGCATATCAGCGTGCAGATAAGACCCTCGTTCCGATTGACGAGGTCGAGGAGCGCGATGGTTCGTTCATCGAGACAAAGTCCGGCGAGAAGGTTGTGCAGATCGTTGCCAAGATGTCGAAATCACTGCGAAATGTAGTGAATCCCGATGACATCATCGCTGAGTACGGCGCCGATACCTTCCGGCTCTACGAAATGTACATGGGCCCGCTTGAAGCGTCGAAACCATGGAATACGCGCGACATCGTGGGAGTTTTCCGATTTCTGCAGCGTTCTTGGCGCCTCGCAATTGACGAACGCACCGGCGAGGTGTTGTGCGCCGCGCAGCCTGATGCCAAAGTTGAGCGAATTCTCCATCGCACGATCCACAAGGTCGCTGAGGACATCGAGCGCTTGTCGTTCAACACTGCGATTGCGGCGATGATCGAGCTTGTCAATGCAGCAACGCGGCCAACGGGGCTCGTCGATCCATCGCAAGGTGGAATGACTCGCGATCAGCTCGAGCGCTTCTCGCGAATCTTGTGGCCCTTTGCCCCACATATTGCTGACGAGATCGCGGCTCGACTCGGCGTGCAAGGCGGACTGTATGAGTCCCGGTGGCCAATGCACGATCCAGCGATGCTTGTTGACGACGAGGTCGAAATACCCGTTCAGATTCAGGGAAAAGTGAAGGCGCGGATCAATGTACCCACGAAGGCTGATACCGCGTCCATTGAAGCACTTGCACTCGCTCATGAGGATGTCATCGCGGCGCTCGCCGGGCGGCCAGTGAAGAAAATTGTGGTTGTTCCTGGTCGGATGGTAAACATCGTGATCTGATTTCGTGCTCTCAGTTTCGTACTCTCAGTTTCGTACTCTCAAGCTCGCGATGGGAGGTGTCCGCGGTTGCATCGTTGACAACGGTCTAGCGAGGCCCACAACTGCGCTCGCACTTTCTCGTGATCCCGATGACCTTGTCACGGTCGCGAATCCGATGCGGGATACGAACTTTCATTGCGTAGATGGCAACACCCCGACACAGACGCATCCGCCTGATCGGTCCATCCTCGAAAACACCTCAAAATGTGGCGCATTTGCGAGGTGATTCGCACTCGTCGAGAGGACGAAGGAAGTCGCATTGAATCAATACAAAAGCGATGACTCGTCCTCGATGTGCGTGACTGGGGTTAAGCGGTGTTTGCCAATAGGCAAGGGTAAGACCCCGCGTACTGCTTTCGCGCAGATGTCACGAGGAGCGCAACTGCATCGACCTCCGACGACCATTCGTCACGCGAGGCACGATCCGCACCCACGCGTGCCACCGTGCGAGAACGCCGCGCCATGACCGACCAAAAATCGTGCGCGAACCGATGGATATGTCGTTTCGCGCGACGGATTGGCGGTGCGCGAATTGCCAGAGGACGCGCTGCTGAAAGCGTTATCTTCACAGTGCCTCGCTCTAACGCTGTCAGGCCCGCCATCCGATCGGATAGGTATCAAGCCTCTGTTCGCAGAATGTGCGTTGTTTATGAATGGCGCGCCTCTGCGCTATCTTGCGCGAGTGCTTCGCCTTTCACTTGCGATGTTAGGACTTTCCAAAGTCGACTATGCGGCGCTGGTCGCGGTCATGGTCGTGCTTGTCGCCGGGCTGGTCGGGTGTGAAGCAGACACCCGACAACTTGAGCGGGTCGGGCGACCTGTCGTATTCAACGATCTCCGCGAGACGGCCGCCTGGTGCGAGAATTTCGATACGGCGTGGTGGAAGGAGATCGACGCTGCGTATGACGCGTACGACCTCGAAGTCGAACGCGTGGCACGCGCGGCATGGGCAACTTTTACGCGCGACATTGTTGACTTCAAGCAGATTGGTTTTCCCGACGAACCGCGTTCTGCGCAGGCGCTTTGGCGCCAACATCTTCGTGTGAAACGCCAACTCGGAGATGTTGAGCGAGAGTTCGTCGCGCGGCTTGATGCGGTGTTGCCGCCGCAGGCCGACGAGTTTCTCGCGCTGCTTTCTGCTCGTGCTGCCTTTTGGCGAGCGACTTCTTGCTGGGTGTTACCTTCGCAGCGAGCGGCGGGTCCGCTTGAGATCCTGGGAGTCGCAAAACGCACGGATACCGACGCCGTCATTGTTCGCGCCGCGACGGAGACATACACGCGGCTTGCACCGATCGCTGAGCGTGCAGCACAGCAGCGATACGACGCATATATCGCGTATTGCGAGGCGCTTCCTTCCATCGAAGCCGAGATTTCCGCAGCAGTTCTTGCGCGGGCGTCCGTCACGGGCGATCGCGCAATTCGTGCAGCGGATCGGCAGGTTGAGCGCGTTACGAAGTTACCCGAACAACGACGGGCGCGAATGAATGATCACGATTGCCGCGTGGCCGACGAGGAACTGCGCGTTGCACTTCTTCGCGAAAATCGAGTGTTTGCTGAGTCAATTGGAGATGATGCTCGGCGTCAAGATTTTCTTGAGCGGGTGGACGCGTTTCTTCATGAAGGCATGCGAAGCGCACCATCGTTGCGCGCCTTGCGCGAACTTGCGCTTCGAACTGCGGAACGCGTGAGGCCGGGTGACGACAAGGTGCGCGTCCGTATCGAAGAAGTATTCACAACGGCGCTTGCTGAGCAGAGGATCCACCGTGCGAATCTCGCGTCCGCTTCGAAAGATGTACGGAAAAAAGCGTATGAGCGCGGTGTGCAAGTTACTCGCCCGCTTTACGAGACGTTGAAGGAGTTGCTCGAGCCTTTGCCGATAGATCGGCTCGACAGTGCGGCTGTGTTGTTTGCGGGAGGGCAGCGTTCACTTGACGAAGCTGTTGAGGATGTGCTTCGTCAGCCAGACGCCGAACCCGTAGCCGAAGTTGCGATCGATGAGTCGATGGCGGCTTCTCGGAACGGCGACGTGCGACTGCTCTTTGGATATCCGCTTTCGCCTTCGACGATACGCACACTTGCAGCACGCCTCGCGCTGAGCGAAGCGGATACGAAGGCACTCGATGATTTACGCGCAGTCGAGAGTATGCGCGTGATTGAGGCGACGAAAACTACGATCAAGACACTCACGGATACCGCGCGAATCATTGGCGACGATCCGTCGCGCGGAAACGCGGAGGCGCGAGCTCGTGAGTTGATGCGTGAGTTGCGGGCGGCAGCTGACCGTATTCGATCGATCGACCGTGATGCCAATGCTCGTTTGTTGGCGGAGTCAGGGCGTCTTGGCCGAGTGCTGAGTGATGATCCGCGCATGGAAGTTGCACAACTCGAACTCGACTTGCTTGCGATGGTCGGTGTGTTGGCGCGTGACCGTGATTATGCGAATGTCGGTGGAGTGACATCGGAAGCCATCGCGAATCCATTTGAACTGGTTCGTGCGATGGATGCGACGGTTGAGCAGCGCGATGCAGCCGAAGCAATTGTGCTTGCGCGCGCGGATGATCTGCGCGCAGCACATGCTGATCTCGTCCAGGGAATTCAGCGTAATCTCTCCGATATTTTTGTGCGCACCTTTGATATGCGCTCGAGCGAGTCGCGTCCAAAGAGTGCGTGGTATCCGTCCGAGGTGGGCGCGAAAGGAGTGGCACTGCGCTTTGAGATTGCGGACGAAATCGGCCGCGTACTCGGCGCCGATGTTGCAGAGGCGTATCTCGCCGAGTTTCGTCGCGCCACAGAACCAGAGATGGAGCCGGAGCGACCTCATGCGCTTTCCGAACTTGATCGGTTCGCCAGGGGTCGACTGCTCAACGGTGCCACCCTTGAAGCAACATCCGACTTGCGACTGGTGGTTGATGAGTTTTTGGATTCTGCAGACGAACACCGCTCGCGGGCACTCCGCCAACTTCATGAGTGGCGCGCGCGGTCGGTGCGTCTCGAAGGCTCCAAGGGAGCGAAACAATGGAATGACCTCGCGGAGAGTGCCCCCGTCGGATCAATCCTCCGTTCGCGGGTGCTTGATATTGACGCACGCGTGATTGCACGATGTGAATCACTTCTTGCCATCGACGCCTCTGCGCGGCAAGGCCTCCAAATGCTTCGCGCATTTCCCGTCGATTTGCCTGCGCGAATGGCGCCGTACTTCGAGCCAAACTGATCGCCTCGTGTGAGGTGCTTCGCGTAAGATTCCGCCCATGGCGCGCGAGCATCTGCCCATTCAAATCGGACTTCCGCCTGAGCCGGCGTGGCAAATGTCTGAGCCGATGCCCATCTCGTATATCGCTTTTGTGCTTGGTGACGAGATGCCAGATCCGGGTGAAGCTTTTCTTGCAGCAGGTCGTGCTTTTGAGATGGCGCCGCAAGAGACGGAGCCACTCCCGATTGATGATGAGCGCGTGGTGTGGGCGTTTTCCCTTCGGATTCCACGTCGGGAAGCGCGCATCATGGTGTGGTGCGAACGGGCGGAGGAGGGTGCAACTCCAGATGGTGCGGCGAGTGACGCGAAGTGGGTGGTTTTCGTCGAGACACTTCTCGATACCGCGCGGCCGGTCGATGATGCAATCTCGCTTGCAGCCACCGCGGCGCGAACTGCTGGAGATCGCACAACGCTGCTCTACGACCCAAGCCTCGGCGTCGCGTGGCGACCGGCCGAGTTTCGAGAACTTTTCTTTTCGGATGACAGCGTCGACAGCGGTCGTTCAACAACGCTGGTAGATGAGCGTCACCTCTATCGCGTCGAGCTCACAGCGCGCGACCGCACCAATGGACCGTATTGGATTGCGACTGTCGGACTCGCACGACTTGCGAAGCCTGAACTTGAGATGCTTGAAGTTCCAGTCTCGCTTGTGCGAGCAGCTCTTGAGACGATTGACGCACTCGCTGCGCGATTTGTGGCGGAGGATTTACCAGCTGCGGGCATTCCGTTTGAGGCTGGTCCCGACTTGCGCTTGGCGCTTGTCCCGGCTGCAGAACTGATGGAGACGCTCCCAGTTGGTGCGCCAGGTGATGCTGCAGATCGACGCGGAATTCCGCGAGGCCCACGCGCTGCGATTTGCGCTGCGTCGAAGCGCGGGGCGTTTCGTCAGATTTGGGTTTCGCCGACGGAGGAACTTGCGCGACTCGCATCGAACGACACCGGTCTTTTCCTTGCAACTCGCGTCGTCGACGTTCGCGCGACCATCGCGCGGCGGACTTGGAGTGACTTCATGGCTGCCCATGCGCGTGATGGTGCGCATCATGCCAGCGCGTTTCTCGCGAAAATTGCGCGGGGCGTGACGGATGGTGAGCGTTCGCATGTTTGGGTGGCGGTGGCGAGCGTCGCGGTCGACGGAGGCCGCGGACTACTCGGTCGCAGTGGATCGGAAGCTGTGGCCGTCGATTTTTCGCTTGCGGATGTTGGCGATTGGCGTGTGGTCGGCTTACGCGCCGATTTGCCCGAAGTTGGGCCCGAGAGTGCAGCGCTTCTTCGTTGATTGGCCAATCTGATTGACGATCGCGTCGCGGTATTCCGGAGCACTTCTCTGCGAGTTCTGACGGTCGATACTCGCCCTTCCAGAGCGAAGGTGCCACAATGTCACCGTGGCAGATATCTCGACAGCTCCGAAACGGCGAACCCGGATCATCACCGCGGGTGTGGTGTATACGCTCGTTGTGCTTATCGTTGGACTTGCGGCGGGGACGCGCCCCAACAACCTGCTCATTTGGGTCTTCTCGTGTCTTCTCGCAGCGATGATCGCATCGGGTGTGGTGTCCGGATGGATGATGATGCCGGTGCGCGCACTTCGCATTGAGCCGCGGCGGGGTCGCGTCGGTGAGCCGCTACTCATTCGCTATGAAATCCGCAACGCATCTCGGGTTATCCCTGCGTACGACCTTCATGTCGTCGAGCGCGTGAATCCAAAGCTACTTGAGCTTGCGGGTGAAGCGTGGGTGATGCACGTCGGTCCTGGTGATCGCGTGCACGCTGAGGGCGTGTTTCGGCCGCTGCGGCGCGGTCCAGTGCGGCTCGCGACATTTGAAGTTTCATCGACATTTCCCTTTGATTTGCTGCGGAAGGTTCTCGTGTTCGATCAAGGAGCCGAGGTTCTTATTCACCCCAAGGTTCACGCGATTCGCCCGGCGATTTTGTCGCGGGTAACGGCTGGCGGAATCGGTGGTCAGCGACTCTCGTCGGAAGCTGGAGGTAGCGATGACTTCTTTGGTGTGCGCGAGTATCGCCCCGGAGACAGCGTGCGACAGATCGCTTGGAAGCGACTTGCTGGAACTGGCCGTCTCGCGACCATCGAACGAAGTCGATCGGTACCGCCGCGCGTTCGCTTGCTCCTTGATCTGCGTGCGCCAACCTCTGCACTCAAGGTCGCTGACGGCGAGGTCGCGCGCGAACTTGAGGAGGAAGCAATTGTGCTCGTCGCGAGTTTCCTCGCACTTGCGGATCGGCTGGGCTACGAATATTCGCTATCCGTTGCTGGCGTTGCCACGCCGCCGGTTTCGCTGCGTCGTGGGCATTTTCACAGGGAAAAGCTCATGTCCGTGCTTGCGGCGATCGATCTCGATGCCGCGCGCACAACAGGGAATGGGCTCTCTGCCAGTGACGAACGCGCCACCATTGTTGTGGTACATCCTGATCGCACCGATACCGGGATAGCGCCTGCAACGTCGTGGCACTTCACTGCGCGACAGCTTGACTCGTTGCTTGAGCCAGCGAGTGGTCGGGAGACCATCGCGTGACACTCCTTCGCCAACATCGACTTGCGAGCTTTCTGCTTGCACTGCTCGCGATTGTGGCCTTTGCGATCGCGGAGCTTGATTTCGGGATGCTCTTCGTGGGTGTGGTGCTCGCGGTACTCAGTTGGTATGTCACCGAAGGTCCACGCGGACGTACGATTCCAGATTGGGCATCCAACACGCTTGTCGTTGGCGCAGTGGCATGGAATGGTTTTCAGTTTCTCATGCGCGGCGAGGTCGTCGACGCGATGGGTGTGCTTGGTCGCGTGCTCGTGTGGATCCTGATTGTCAAGCTCTACGCGCGGCGAACCCCGAGTGAAGAGAAGCAGCGGTTTGCGCTAGCCACAATGCTCGTCGTTGCGGGCTGTCTGGAAAGTGTGCAGTTCGCCTTCGGCCTTCTTGTCATCGCCTACACGGTTGTTGCGGTCTGGTCGGTCATGCTCTGGCGCCTCGCACGTAGCGCAGAGGCTGCTCGTGCATCGCGCTTCGCGACCAACGGCTTTGCGCCGCCCCTTGAGATCGCGATCGGTCGACGGGTGTTGCCGCAGTTTCGCGGACTCGTTGCGGTGTCGGTGCTCGCGGTCTTGTGCGGCGGCATCGGTGTGTTCATCCTGTTTCCACGATTCGCAGAGATAAGCGGCGGAAGTGGCGGCCGGGGGCGCTCGAGCGTCACGGGTTTTTCAGATGAGATTCGACTTCGTCGCGGCGACCGCATCACGGAGAGCCGCCGCGAACTTTTCACAGTGCGCTGGACCGATCCTGATGGAAGTCCGCGTCGACTGCTGCGCCCACTGCTCCTCCGCGGCGCGGTGCTTTCTTGGTACGACGAACTCGGAGAGCGTTGGGTCGCGAATCGCGGCGAGGCCGGCATTCGGACAGTGCGAACTCCGGAGGATGGAAAGTTTGCGACGCTCTCGCGCGGCGTGCCAGCGGACATCGGGCCGGTTGCGACTGCGCAGATTGAGATGCGTTCATACGCGACGGAAGTGATTTTTTCGGTCTACGCGCCGATCGCGATTGCAACGAGCGAACCACGATCGATCGCCCTCGATCCTTCAACGCTCATCCTGCGCGACGTTTCAACGGATCGAATGTCGCGCTATTGGAGTTACGAGCTTCAGGTGCAGCAGCAACCGTCTGCAGAAGTCTTAGACGCACTCACTGCCGGTAGCGATCCGACTGAGCGCGCGCTCGGTTTTCCGGTTGAGGCGGTTCGGCCGATTGCGCGATCGATCTTGGAGGAGGTGCGCCGAGGGGGCAATCTGCCGCCAGAACCCGGCGTGGACACATCGGCGAGCGAACGATTTCTCTACGGGCGCGAGGTTGCGCGCGCAATCGTTGCGTGGATGCGGACAAATTTTCGGTACACCACGGATCTCTCTGCGTTTCCGCGTGTCGAGGGCGAGGATCCAATCGTGAGCTTTCTTGCGCGCTATCGCGCTGGGCACTGCGAGTATTTCGCGAGCGCGCTCTGCGCAGTTCTTCGGTCGCTTGAGATTGAATCACGGATTGTGACAGGGTTCATTGCAATCGAGTACGACGAAAGTGCGGAGCAGTACATCGTGCGCGAGTCGAATGCCCATGCATGGGTTGAGGTACGCACCGGCGCGGATGCTTGGATGGCAGTCGACGCAACTCCTGAGGAGAGCTTGCTGCAGCTTCAAGAGAGAAACCGTTCGTTTGTCGATGGATTCCGCTGGATCTATGGACGGCTTGAGTTTCTCTGGAACTCGCGGGTTGTTTCCTATGACGCATCGACACAGTCGACGATGGCTGGTCGAGTTGGCACGGGATGGCGCGAGGCGGTTGGAGAACGTTTCTCACAACTCCTTGCACGAATGCGAGCGATCGCAGCGGAGCTGAGTTTGGGCAGCGCTGGTGGCGCATGGTTCGCGACCATTGCCGTGTGTATCTCGGCGGCCGGCCTCGCGTGGTTGATTGTCGTGTTCCGCCATCGCCGGTTGCGACGCTGGCTGCGATTGGGCACCGAGTCGCCGATCGAACAACGGAGGCTCCTGCGCGATGCGGCGTTCTACGTGGACGCGCTCGAGGCGCTTGAAGCAGCGGGTTTTTCCAAGCCGACGCACCTCACCCCGCGGGCGTGGGCGACTGCTCTCGCCGGGATGGACGCCGTCGTGGGTGAGCGCTTCGCTGAGGTGGCCGAGTCGTTCTACATGGTCCGATACGGCGGTATTCGCACCTCTCAACGTGAGGCAACCACCTACCAATCACAGGTTCTCGCTCTTCGCGCTGCGCTTCGGCAAAAGCGAAGGGGAAATCGCGTCGATTGAAAGAGTGCGTGCAGGCAGTCATTGTCTGTACATCGCGCGTGAAACCACGCTCACGGAGAACTCAAATGCCAGCATCAAGATCTAGAACCACTGAGTGGCGACGTTCCCTTGAACAGTTGCGTGATCGCGAGGGCGCGATTGAGATCACTGTTGCCCGCGAGAGCGGAGGCGGCGATGAGGCCGCGTTAGAGGCAAGTGATCTCGTCTGGCGCGTGCGTGTACTTGACCTCTCTGAGAAGGAAGTTTGCGTCGATTTGCCTTTCGCACTTGGTCGTGCGGTCGAGTTACCAACTGGTACGGAGTTGATCGGAGCGATTGCGATCGGTCAGAATCGTTGGATGTTTCGCACGAAAGTTGCTGGTGCCTGGACCCCGCGCGCACCATTTCCGCGCACACATCGCGGTATTCGCCTCGCACTTCCTGAGAGAGTCGAGCGTTGCCTTCGTCGCGCGTCGCGTGTTGATGTTGGTTCTATCAACTTGCCCAAAGTCGAAATGTGGCCGCTTCTCGAGCCGCGTTCGGTGCTGCCCGCGCAGCGTGCGAGTGAGCTTGCCTTCAAAGCGGTGCTGGCAGGCGAGCAGGCCCAGCCGGTGAGTGAAGCGTTGATGCCGACGACAGGTCCCGGATTCGCCGCGACACTGGTGAATCTTGGTGGAGGTGGACTTGGCATCCTCGTTGAGGCCGCCGACGCGTCGGCGCTTGCAAGACATCGGATGTTCTGGATTCGCTTTAGCCTTGGTGAAATCACGCCTGTGCCAATTTGTGCAGCGGCGCGTGTCGTCCACACGCACATGGACAGCAGCCATCGCGTCTATGTGGGCATTTCGTTCGACTTCGATTTCAATCCGGCTTACCAGCGTGTGGTTGGCGAGCAGATCGTGCATGCGATCGAGAAACTCACCAACGCGCAACGCCGAGCGGCGTAGACCTGGCATCTAACCTGCGAGTTGTTCGAGCGCGCGTGTTTTCGCGTGGGTCTCTGCGACTTCGGTCGCGGGATCGCTTTCGACGACGATTCCGCAGCCAGCGTGATATTCGACGCGTCGCCCACCCTCGGTATTCATCGGACCAACCTGCGCGGTTCTGATCGCAACATTGAGGGCGGCATGGCCCGAGCGTGCAAAAAATCCGAGCGCGCCACAGTAGAAATCTCTCGGCGCCGACTCCAGTTCATGAATGATCTGCATCGCTCGAACCTTCGGTGCGCCAGTGACAGAACCTGGTGGAAATGTTGATGAGATCAGGTCAAGCCACGATGTGTGGGGCGCGATTCGTGCACGGATTTCTGCGACGCCGTGATGCACTGTGCGATGCGTTTCAAGGACGCGACCTTCGACAACGGATACGGAGCCGATCTCCGCAATACGGCCAAGGTCGTTGCGCATCAGATCGACGATCATCGCGAGTTCTGCTGCATCCTTCGAACTCTGCTCAAGTTCTGCGGCGGGCACATGTGCCGGTCGCGTGCCCTTGATTGGGCGAGTCACGATGGTGCCATCCGGCTGAGCACGTAGAAAAAGTTCCGGGCTCATCGAGGTGAGACATCCGCCATCCGGCAGATCGATCGAAGCGCCAAACCATGCGCGATTTTCGGTGATGGCAGCATGAGCAAATGCGCGTGCGCTACCGCGAAGAGTCGTGCGGAAGCATCGAGCGATGTTCGCTTGAAATGCGTCGCCTGCGCGTATGTACTCGACTGCGCGCGCGACGCTTGCGGCGTACTGAGCATCGCTTTCCGCAGCTTCAAGCGCGTCGATACTCCACGCAGCGGGTGATCCACCTTCAGAAAGAGGTGGGGGCGCGCCAACGGCATGCAAGAAGCCGGTTGCGTGTTCAAAGCACCAAGCATCTTCGCACCAGTGCAAAATGGCGAGCGGCGCGGTACCAGGTGCTCCATCGGTTGCGGTGGCCGGCTCAAAGATCGCACCAAGTCCATAGCCGAGGGCCACGATCCATCCGCCATCGAATGGAGGAGTGCCTTGGGCAGGAGTTTGGCTCGTGAGGCCACGAGGCGTACGGCGAAGCGCTGAATCGAGCGTGCGAATCACCTCTTCGCGCGAGGCATCGGCGCGGATGACAACCGTTTCACGCGGTCGGGCGAAGATCGACCAACCGTTGTGGGCGCGATCATCGCCACCTGAAACAAGTGCGGCGAGTGGCTCGTCGGCTGGCCAACGCAGCAGCGCATCGGCAGCGCTGACGAGGGGTTGGGTTGGAATGGGCGTGACGGTCGCCATCGGGAATCGAATGGTACGGTCGCAGTCGGCGAAACCTTGCGGATTTCACTGATCCACGTCAATTCCGCGATTCAGCGGTGCTTGTACACTCCGCGATTCACCGCGACGGGAAGACGTCGCGAACGCACACACCTGGAAAGTCACACCCCATGGCGAGCAAGAAGAAGAACGCGAAGAAGTCATCGAAGCCTGCGAAAAAGTCTGCGAAGGCCGCGACTAAAAAGCCGAACACGAAGTCCAAGTCTGCCACGAAGTCGAAGTCGAAGTCGAACACGAAGTCGAAATCGAAGTCGAGCATGAAGTCTGCAGTAAAGGTGAAGACCGGCAAGATGGTCTTCTACTTCGGCGAGACGAAGTGTGAAGGCCGCGCCGAGCAGAAGCTTCTCCTTGGCGGCAAGGGCGCGAACCTCGCGGACATGGTGTCTATCGGGCTGCCTGTGCCACCCGGATTCACCATCACCACCGATACCTGTGCCGCGTTCTACTCAGTCGGCGGCAAGTTGCCGAAGGGGCTAATGGACGATGTGCGTAAAAACATCAAGATGCTCGAGAAAGAGCTCGGTAAGAAGTTCGGTGCCGATCGCGATCCACTGCTCGTTTCCGTGCGCTCTGGCGCGGCTGTTTCGATGCCCGGCATGATGGATACCGTTCTCAACCTGGGTCTGACTGACAAGGCTGTTGAGGGTCTTGCGAAAGGCACCGGCAACCCGCGCTTTGCCTACGACGCGTACCGTCGACTGATCAATATGTTCGGTGACGTCGTCATGGGCGTGGATCACCATAAGTTTGAGCATGCCTTCAGCGCGATCAAGACCAAGTACGGCGTGAAGGAAGACACCGATGTCCCGACCGAGGGGCTGATCGAACTCGTGGCTGAATACAAGAAGGTCTACAAGGATCAAGTTGGCGCGGAATTCCCGCAAGATCCCATGTTGCAGCTTGAGCACTCCATCAAGGCGGTGTTCAGCTCATGGAATGGTGATCGCGCGATCGAGTACCGCCGTATTCAGGAGATCAAGGGGCTCAACGGCACCGCGGTCAACGTGCAGGCGATGGCCTATGGCAACATGGGTGACAACTCCGGCACCGGCGTCGCGTTCACCCGCGATAACACGACCGGCGAGAACGTTTTCTACGGCGAGTTCCTTGTGAATGCCCAAGGTGAAGACGTCGTCGCTGGCATCCGCACGCCCGAACCGATCTCGATGATGGAGCGGCGTTTCCCGAAGGCGTATGCGCATCTCATGAAGGTGCGGCAGAAGCTCGAGAAGCACTACAAGGACATGCAAGATATTGAGTTCACCGTGGAAAACGGCAAGCTCTTTATGTTGCAAACACGCACCGGTAAGCGCACGGCGCAAGCTGCTGTGCGCATCGCGGTCGAAATGGTCAAGGAGAAGTTGATCGACGAGAAAACCGCGATCAAGCGCATCCCCGCTGGCGACCTCACTCAACTTCTGCTTCCGTTCTTCTCCACGAAGGACAAGGCCGGTGCTGAGACTGTCACCCGCGGTATCGGCGCATCGCCCGGCGCCGCAACGGGCAAGTTGGCCTTCACTGCAGCGGAAGCTGTTGAGCGTGCGAAGAACGGCGAGAAGGTGCTCCTTGTTCGTAAGGAGACAAGCCCTGAGGACGTCGCTGGTATGCACAGCGCTGTCGGCATCCTCACATCAACGGGCGGTAAGACGAGCCATGCGGCCGTCGTTGCGGTTGGTTGGGGTAAGTGCTGCGTCGTCGGCGCGGGCGACCTTTCGATCGACGAAAAGGCTGGAAAACTCCATGTAAAGGGCCGTACATTCTCACGCGAGGACGTGCTGTCGATCGACGGTGCGACTGGCGAAGTGATGGTTGGTGCGGTCAAGGCAACGGTGCCAGAGAAGATCTCAGGCGAGTTTGCCAAGGTCATGGACTGGTCGACGAAGCACGCTGAGATGAAGGTGCGCACCAACGCGGATTCGCCGGAAGATGCACGGCGCGCGCGCGAATTCGGTGCCGTCGGCATCGGCCTCTGCCGCACCGAGCACATGTTCTTCGGAGGCGACCGTACGGCGGCGATCCGCGAGATGATCCTCGCGGAGACCACCGAGTCGCGCGAGAAGGCACTTGCGAAACTGCTTCCCTTCCAGCGTGCGGACTTCATCGGGATCTTCACTGCGATGGACGGGCTGCCTGTCACGGTGCGTCTGCTCGATCCGCCGCTTCACGAGTTCGTTCCGCATGATGAAAAGCAGCAGTCAGAGCTCGCGAAGGAGATGGGCCTCAGCCTTGAGCAGGTCCGTCGTCGCGTCTCGCAGCTTCACGAGGCGAATCCGATGCTCGGCCACCGCGGTTGCCGTCTCGCGATCACGTATCCCGAGATCCTGAAGATGCAGATTCGTGCGATCGTCGAGGCAGCGATCGAGTGTCGTGCGAAGAAGGTTGATGCGCAGCCCGAAATCATGCACCCGCTCGTCGGCACCGCGAAGGAGCTTGTTCTCCTCCGTAAGCTCACCGAAGAGACCATTGCACAGGTCTGCGAAGAGAAGGGCGTGAAGGCCACAGGTAAGAACGGGCTGAACATCCCGATCGGAACGATGATCGAGATCCCGCGCGCGGCAGTGACTGCGGATGAGATTGGCGAAGTCGCTGACTTCTTCAGCTTCGGTACCAACGACCTCACGCAGATGACGTTTGGCTTCAGCCGCGATGACATCGGTAGTTTCCTCCCTGCCTACCTCGAGAAGGGCATGCTTGAGAAGGATCCGTTCCAGTCGATCGACACGGTCGGCGTGGGTGGGCTCGTGGGCATCGCATGTGCGATGGGACGCGAAGTGGCGAAGGAGCAGAAGAAGGCGTTCAAGCTCGGCGTTTGCGGCGAGCATGGCGGCGATCCTGCGTCGATCGGGTTCTTCCACGAGTGTGGCCTCGATTATGTGAGCTGTTCGCCGTTCCGTGTGCCGGTGGCAAGGCTGGCGGCGGCGCAGGCTGCG
>CAMDMA010000021.1 GCA_945902075.1 Candidatus Kuenenia stuttgartensis
TGCTCGCGATCAGAAACGTGCGCTCGCTCCGACGCTTCGCCCGTGCGGTCGCGCGCGTGCGCGTGGAGTGCGGCTGTGTCTGTCCGACGTGCGGCGATGCGTGCGCGCCGCGCGACGCCGATGGCTTCGCGCCGGGCTGCCGTCACGGAGTTTCCCGCGATGCGCAACCCGCGCTCATCGAGTGTTGGCAAGCGATCGCGCGTCGTGACATCTATGCCGTTGGCCGTCTCAACGCAAGCCTGCCCGCATCCGACGCACCGCGAGGCATCCGTGCAAGAATCCAACGCGTCGTGCTGCGAGCAGCTTCGACCGCAGCCGACACGGAGCGACCATTCCGACAACGCTATCGCGCGGGACTCGTTTCATCGCTCGCCTTCATCCCTGTGATACTCATGATGACAGGGATGCCCATGCTCATGGGCGGGCCATTCCTACCGATGATGACGATTCCGTTCGCGGCGGGCCTCTTCGCAGCCGCACCCTTCTTCGCGATGTCGGGCGCGACGCGGCCGACAACCCAGGAACGCTGCCGCGCATGTCGACAACTGCTCGCACGTGTTCGCCCATCACGCTGTTCCGAGTGCGGCGCGGATCTGTCGCGCCCTGCCGCAATCGAGAGTATTGCGCATGCCAAACAGTGGAAGTTCCTGGGAGTTGGTCTCGCGATCGTCATGCTCTCGTTCGTCGGTTCGATCGTTGTGTCGCTTGGATTGGGAGTTTCCATGCTGCCAACGCCTGTCTTGCTCGCGGTTGCTCCGTACTCCGATTCTTCGATCGCGCTCAGCGAACTCGAGACCCGCACGCTCTCACCAGAGGACCGTTCACGACTCGCCCAGATGCTCATCAGCCGCGCGGCGCCGGATACGAACTTCGGCATCGGAACCGGGCGACGGTCTCATCGCTCGAGCAATCTCGTGCTGCCTGCGGTTGCCGCGGGTGACCTGCCCGCATCCAGCATCGACGACGCACTCCGCGCGACGGTTGCACTCGACGACACGTTCAAGCAATCACCTGAGGGCGCCGATTTCGTGCTCACACCACACTTCGGAGACAATCTCTTCGATCGCTCAGGCGACGTCTGGGTGGTCTTCCTCGGCGCGTCGTTCGACGGTGCAGAACCCATCGGCGCCTCGACGAATCCGATCGACCGTTGGTCGGTCGACCCGATTTGGAGAAGTGGTTTCCAACGCGAGAGTCATCCAACCGAGTTTCGTGAGCCCTGTCCGACAGGCGCACGCACCGCACGGTGGCGGGTAACGCTGGTGCTCCTCCCGTTTGCACAGCGGCCCATCTTTGAGTTCGCATCAGACGGAAGCCTCACGCTCCCGGCCGGCACGATTCGGTCGATCGAGGTCGAAGGCACGACGGTGCTCGATGGCTGAACCACGAAACCGAAGACTTGTCGCGCAATATGACAGACCGAAATTTGCCAGACCGAAACTTGGCAGAGCACGGGAAGTCGGTGGGTCCCTCAAGTGGGCTTGCGGTACACCATGCGCAGCGTGTTCCCTGGCGGCACATACTCAACGTCCGCCATGTAGGCGCGAATGAGCATGACGCCTCTGCCGGAAGGGATCTCAAGATTCTCATCCTCAGTTGGATCGGGGATCGATGCAGGGTCGAAACCCGGCCCCTGATCCTCGACCTCGAAGGCCGCGTGCGCCGCGTCGATCGCCGCGCGAAAGAAGACCGACTTGTTGGGATCGCTGCGGTTCCCGTGTCGAAAGGCATTCACAACTGCTTCTTCGATCGCGAGACGGATCGCGAATTTCGCGCCATCGTCAAACCCGTGAGCATCGAGCGCATCCTGCACCTCCGCATGGACAGCCTCAAGCCCCGCGCGCAACTCGCGTAGCGTGTGTTCACATCGGAAAGCTCGGGCAGATTGCGTCATCGTGCGTCGGCGCACTTGGCGCCGCCATTTCAGGCGAGACTGGCGATCGCCGTCTCATAGGTATCAGAGATCGAGAAAATCCGATTGAGCTTCGTCATCACGAATGCCTCATGGATGCGCGGTTGAATCTGGCAAAGCCGAAGTTGCCCATCACGAGCCTTGATCCGCTCGTTCACCTTCATCAGCGTTCCAAACGCCGCCGATGACATGTGCTCGACGTTCTTGAAGACGATGACCACCTTTGGCCTGAACTCAGTCTCAATCACCTTGAGCATCTCTTCGCCAATCTGATGGATGTTCAGTTCGTCGAGGATATTGCGATCGATGAAGTCGATCCGGATGAGGTTGTCGGTCTTGCGGACGCTGATGTGTGATGCCGATGCCATCGATTGCTCCAGGCGGAATGCTCCGCGCGGTGCACCATAGCAGAGCGGGAACTGAGAACGAAAACGGGTCGAAAAACAGAACGGCGGCGATTGCTCGCCGCCGTCCTGAAAGTTGTGTGTCGAACCGCGCCTCGCGCGAATCAGCCGCCGATGTTGTTGAGCTGATCCATCAAGCCCGGGAAGAGGAGATCCTCGTTCTCACTCTGGATCACAATCTCAGGCCGCATGAGCATGACGACGGTGAGCTCAGTCTCGGCGTCAATGCGATTCGTGAAGAACCGGTTGACGATCGGGATCTTCGAAAGGACCGGCACGCCGGACTCAATCTCAACCTCTTCGAAGCGACGCTGTCCGCCCATGAGAATCGTTCCCTTGTCGGGGACGCTGACCGTCGTACGAATCGATTCGACCTGAATCTCGGGAAGCTGGATCTGCGCGTTGAATTCGCCCGCGCGGCCGCCACCAGTACCGGTGCCACCGACTGCACCACCGACATCTTGGGTATCAAACCCGAGCACGGTGCTGGTATCAAACTGCACGGTCATCGTCACGTAACGGCGGTCTGCCGAGATAACGCCCTCGACGTCGAGGACGAAGCCGTCTTGAACGACGCCGACCTGCGGCTGGAAGGCACCGCTCGCATCACCAGCGACGGGAGTCAGGCCGGAGATGAACGAAATCTGCTTGGCAATCGTGATGAACGAACGCTGGCCGTTCATGAGCGTCAGTCGCGGTGCCGTGAGGACGACGCCACGCTGATCGGCCTGCGTCGCCTTGATGAGAAGGTCGACCTGGATGTCATCCATGTAGCTGAAGCCAGTGGTCGCAGCAGCAGCACCGGACGCGAGGATGGTTCCACCGATGCCGGGGACCGATCCGCTCAGCGAGTCGGTGATGCCGATCGAGTCCTGAGAGAACCCAATCGGCGCCCAACCCTGCTGACGGCGCACGGGAGATCCGACTGGTCCGAAGACGTAATCGATACCGCCATCACCATCCGGAACGCCGAAGGCCGCGCCCGTTGCGGGCGTATTCTCCGGAAGATCCGGATCGGTGCCCGCATCAAAGCCTCCGAAGATGACCGGATCCTTGAGCTCACCCTTCGCGGAGCCGTCCTGAAAGAAGAAATCGCTCAGATTGAAGTTCGGATCAGCACCACGTGCCTGATTGAACATCTTGTTGTTGGTGTTGAAATACACATCGAGATCGACGCCGATCTGCTCGAACCAGTCGCTCGTGACGCCGATGATGCGCGCCTCGTAGTTGATCTGGAGCGCGCGAATCGAACGGAGCTGCGTGAGCAGGCCCTCGATGTCGCGGTGGTTGCGCGCAGTGTTTGTGATGATCAGGTTGCCGTTGAGCTCCTGAATCTTGCCGGTATCGCCACCCGCATCAACCCAGTTGTCTGGATCGACTTGGTCTTGGATGATTTCTGTGATTTGGTCGATCAGCTCCTGACGGGTCTTGCGGTCTGGATCCTCGCCGGGCTCGCCAAGGATGCCGCCGCCGCCGCCCGAGCCACCGCCCGAGCCGCCGCCGCCGCCACCACCAAAGCCACCACCGCCGCCGCCGCCGAAGCCGCCGCCGCCACTACCGCCACCACCGCCGCCTTGACCGCCTTGGCCCTGGCCGCCTTGCGACAGCGCGGAGCTCAAGTTGAAGTCAGGGGCGTTGTCGAAGTACGGGACCTCGAACAAGAGGTCGCGAATGTCATAGACAATCGTGATCGTCTTCTTCCGGAGCTGCTCTGCCGAACTCACGACGATGACGCCGTCCTCAACGGAGTAGTCGGGGCGATCGCCCTCGTCACCGAGCTGCTCGACGACGCGCTTGAGCGCGACCTCCGCAGGGACGTTGTCAAGGGTGAGGGTGATCGTGTCTTCCGGACGAACGCCAACAGCCTCGAGTGCCTTCCAATCCGGATAGAAATCGACACCGCTGACCTGGTTCATGTAACTGAAGACCTGGTCGAGCTGGTTGTTGTTGAAGTTGACCGACACGCCCTTTTGGAGCGCAGCCATCGCCTGACGGTTGACCGCGCTCTCGCGGTAGCCGCTGGCGCGATCGCGCATGCGCATGTCGGAGAGCGCAGGCCAATCCTCTGGGTACTGCAGCACGCCAGTGGTCGACTTTGGACCGGGGCCGGTGAGGTTCGGCATCGGCGGGACGGAGCGCTCGTGCATCTCTTTCGAGAAATTCGTGAGACCCTCGCTGCGCGCCACTTCGGTCGCGCTGTACTGACGGTAAACGAGGCTTGACTTGAGCGCTGCGCGGAGCGCCTGCGCCGCCGGGTTATTCGGATCGATGTAGAGGATTTCCTCGCAGACCTGAATTGCTTCCTCGTACTTCAACTCCATCTGGAGCTGGCGCACACGGAGGAGGCGCTCATTGATTGCCTTTTGACGAGCCTCAAACTCAGCCTTCTGCTTCTCGGAGCTCGCAGCGCTTGCCTCGCGGCGGGCGGCGTCAGCCTTGGCGAGCGCGTTGGTTGCCTCGCCGACTTCAACCTGCTCAAGAAGCGTGTCAAGTTGGCCCAAGAGGTTGCCGTACTCGGCGGCTGGGAAGACCTTTTGATCGCGATCAAGGCGGATCTTGGCGCCGAGTGCCTCGCGCTTGGCACCAGCGTAATCGCCGGCACTGATTGCCTGGCTTGCGTTGGCGATCGCGGCGGTGACTTCGACCATTGCACGCTGCTTGCGGAGCGCGAGATCGGTGCCAACGTCATTGATCAGCGAGCCCTGGTCAAGCGCGGCCTGAGCGCGGGCCATGCCTTTGACGGCCTCGGCGTCGCCCGGCACGGCGGTCTGGAGAGTCGACCACAGATCGATCGCCTTCTTCCAGTCACTGTTGCTCATCGCCTCGCGGGCGGAGTTGCGCATCGAGTCGACTTCGGCCGCAGTTGGGCCGGTCGGAGATTCTTGAATGGGAACTGCGGGCGCGGTTTCCGCCGCGGGAGTCGGCTCGGCCGCGGGAGTCGGCTCGGCGGCTGGAGTCGGCTCGGCGGCTGGAGTCGGCTCGGCGGCTGGGGTCGGCTCGGCGGCTGGCGCTGGCTCAGGCGGCGCATCTTGCGCGAGCGTGCTGTTCGACCACGCCGCCATCCAGGGCGCGGTTCCGACGAGGGCGACTGCGACAAGTCCGGCCACCGTCCTTGTGAAGAGCGGCCCGCTCTGCGTCGTGATGAAAGTCGCCTCGATCTTCGTGCTGCGCTGCATTCTTAAACTCCTGAAGCACCCGCGAAAGCGGATGTCTGCTGATGGCTGCTGAACGACACACACGCTGAACCAACCAAACCGAGCAACAAGATTTCAGGGATCGTTCCGCAAAGAAGCGGTTGCGAGTTCGTGTCTTGAGGTCGAGTCTGCCACGCACCGAGGTTGTGAAGCCGCCGGGACGTGGGTGGGGCAAGTTACCCCCCGCGTTCAAGTCTCGCAAGGAGCGGAGCCTGTGAAGGGTCAGGAATCAGATGGGTTTCCGCGCGGCCTTCCGCACTCTGCCGACGCACTCATAGAGCGCGAAATCTAGGGTCTGCGCGCAAAAGCTGAGGTCGCAAGTGGCCGCGCGCAGAAAGACAGCGCGGGCTCCAATGAAGTTTGAAAACGATTGATGTCCAACACGACTGAGTGGGGAACCTGTCGATTGCGCGAACAATCACACCACAGCCCGCACGCCGATGACCAAACCCTAGGGAGCTGAAACGAACGAACCAGGCATAAAGGATCCGGTCACGACATGCAGTCTGGGCGATGTCAATCCCCGACTCCGATCCGGGCACATCTGTTGCGTCAAATCGCGGCAAGCGCGGACTGCGCTCGCTCCATCTCCTGCGCTCCCACAGGTTTGCGCGACAGCATCATCTCTACGAATACGTCGAAGAGGTACGCGGAATCATGTGGACCCGGGCTTGCCTCCGGGTGGTATTGCACACTGAAAATCGGCTTCGCCGTGTGGCGAAAACCGGCCAAGGTGCCGTCGTTGAGATGGACGTGGGTCGGCTCGCCACCGACTGCACGGAGGCTCGCCTCATCGACGCAGAAACCGTGGTTCTGGCTTGTGATCTCGATGCGCCCAGTGAGCAGGTTTCGGACTGGCTGATTCGCGCCGCGATGGCCGAACTTGAGCTTCCACGTCGATGCACCGAGGGCCAGTGCGAGGAGCTGGTGTCCGAGGCAAATGCCGAAGGTCGGAATCTCGCCAGCGACCTCGCGCAGCGTTTCGATCACACTCTTCACGACCGCCGGATCGCCGGGGCCGTTCGAAATGAAGAGCCCATCCGGTCGGAGAGCCCGAATCTCGGCTGCAGTCGCCGTGTGCGGAAGAAAGTGGACTTCGCAATTTCGCTCGACAAGATGGCGGTAAATGTTGCGCTTGGCACCGCAGTCGATCGCGACAACCTTGAACGCCGAACCAAGCGCGCGCCCTGCAGGCGTGGGCTTCGTTTCGACAAACATCCCCCCTCGTGGCGCCCACTCTCCAAGCGCCTCTTCGTAGCGGCCTCCGCAGCGTGGCGACACCTTGGCGGCGAGGTTTGCACCGGCCATCGACGGAATCGCGCGTGCGCGAGCGACGAGTTCAAGGTCGCTGGCGTCGGCGAGCGAAACCGACGAAATCACACCACGCATCACGCCGCCGACGCGCAACCGGCGCACCAAGGCGCGGGTGTCGATGCCGTGGATCGCAGGAATTCCCGCCTCTTCAAGCCAATCAGAGAGCCCGCGCGTCGCGCGTTGGTTGGACACGATTTGCGAGAGTTCGCGCACCACAAAGCCGGCCACACACGGACTGGCGCTCTCCATGTCCTCTGGCGCCACGCCGTAATTGCCCACCTCCGTCGCGGTCATCGTGAGAATCTGCCCGGTGTACGAGAGATCCGTGAGCGCTTCCTGATAGCCATACATGGCGGTGTTGAAGACCACTTCACCAGCGCCTTCGAGGCTTGTCCCGCCGAGATCTCGGAGAGAACCGCCGAAAGCGCGACCGTGGAAGACCGTCCCGTCCTCGAGGGCGAGGCGTGCCAATTTCGTCGTGGGCATAGTCCCGAAGTGTAGCGGAAGGTATTCTCGCCGCACTGTGATTGCGCGCGCGATTCTCTTCCTCGCTGCGACGACCACGCTCGCACAACCGATCGTGGACCTTATCGTCAACCCGACGCCGCCGACTGACGCGCCCGCTGTTCGCGCCATCGACTTCAATCGTGATATCCGACCGATCTTGTCGGACCGTTGCTTCGGTTGCCATGGGCCTGACGCGGGAAATGGAAGAAAGGCAGGACTCCGACTCGACGGCGCGGAGTGGGCGCACGCGGTGCTTGAGAGCGGTCATCGCGCGATTGTGCCTGGCGACCTTGAGGCGAGCGAGGCCGCGAGGCGGATCACATCGGATGATCCCGATGAGGTGATGCCACCGCCCGAGCTCAAGCGGCCGCTTTCTGCGGACGAGCGCGCGCTGATGCTGCGATGGATCGCCGAAGGTGCGGAGTACCAGCCGCACTGGGCATTTGTCGCGCCGGTCGCAGCCACGATGCCTGTCGAACAGAGCGACGCGTGGGTGCGCGATCCGCTTGATGTGTTTGTGCTCGCACAGCTGAAGGCCGCAGGGCTTATGCCTGAACCTGAGGCCGACCGCGCGACGCTGCTGCGACGCGCGTCGCTTGCACTCACTGGGCTTCCACCGACACCCGAGGAAGTCGATGAATTCGTCACCGATGCCGCGCCGCACGCCTATGAGCGCCGTGTCGACGCGATGCTTGCAAGCGACCGCGCAGCCGAGCACCGTGCGACCGTCTGGCTCGATCTCGCACGCTTTGCCGACACGTTCGGATACCAGTCGGATGGCGACTCGTTCACTTGGCCGTGGCGCGACTGGCTGCTCGAGGCGTTCCGCTCGAACGTGACGTACGAGCGCTTTGCGACCGCATTGATTGCGGGCGATCTCGTGCCGGCGCAGTCGCGCGCGGAACAACAAGCAAACGCCGTCGCGAGCGCGTTTAACCGCTTGCACCGCGTGACCGAAGAAGGCGGATCGATTTCCGAGGAGTTTCGCCAGGAAGGCATCGCTGACCGCGTGTCAACCTTTGGCACAACATTCCTAGGACTCACGCTCGAGTGCGCGCGTTGTCACGACCATAAGTACGACCCGGTACCGACGCGCGAGTTTTATGGGCTTGCCGCGATGTTTGGCAGTATCGATGAGAACGGATTGAAGTCATACGCGCATCAGTTCAGTGCGCCGCCACCGTTCGTGCGGCTTCAGACCGACGCAGCGGCCGCGCGGACCACGCAACTTCGTACGGAGATGCTCGCAGCGATGCGCGCGCGAATCGAGGCATCGCAGCGCGCCAGCATCGTGACCGACGATGCGCGCGACATCGGTGCGATCACGCTTCCGACGGCGGACGCGTCGTATGGATTCGAAACTCTTGCAAATGGCCAAACACCAAATGCGATTGCAGATGGCCTGCCGGCGACTACCGATCGCGCGCGGCCGGACCAACTTGGCTCGGTCACACTCGGCAGCGGAGTATCGGGAAACGCAATGTGTTTCGACGGAGATGGCGGACTTGCGCTCGCAGGCCTTGCAGGATTGACAAGACATGATCCAGTGAGTTTTGCTTTCTGGATCAAGCCCAGCGAACGCAATACACGCTCTGTGCTGCTCCACACTGCTGGGTTTTACACCAACGACGCAGACGGCTCAGGGATTGAGCTGTTGATCGTCGATGGACGGCTGCGATGGAGCGTCATTCAGCTTTGGCCAGGGAGCGCAGCGAGCATTGAGATGCACGCGGAACTTCCGATCGGCGCGTGGACGCACGTCGTCGCGACCTACGACGGGCTCTCGAGCGCTGAAGGGCTCCGTCTCTTGATCAACGGACGCACGGCGCTCACAAGCACCGTGCGCGACGAGCTCGACGGACCAATCGCAACGGCGACCATCGAACTCGGATCGCGCTCTCGTGACGCTGGTTTCCGCGGCGGATCGATCGATGAGCTTTTCGTGTGGCGCACCGCGCTCACGCCTGCGGAAGCAGCGATGGCTGCGAATGTCGCACCAGACAGCGATGCGCTGCGCTCCCATCATCTCACGACGGCAATGAACGCCGAGACGTCACGATTTCGCGATGCACAACGCGCGCTTGCCGCGCATCTCGACTCCCTTCCGGCGTTCATGACGATGCGTGATTCGCGGTTTGCGCCGCCGACCTATGTGCTGACGCGCGGAGCGTATGACCAACCAGACCGCTCGCAACCTGTGACTCCTGGCGCAATCGCTGCGGTTTTCCCAACAAATTTCTCGCCAACCGCCAATCGCCTTGATCTCGCACGTTGGCTCTTCGACCCCGCGAATCCACTCGCGGCGCGTGTCGAGATCAACCGTTTGTGGACGCAAGTTTTCGGTCGAGGACTGGTTGAGACGAGCGAGAACTTCGGCGTGCAAGGTTCGTCACCAACGCATCCCGCGCTCCTTGATCTTCTCGCGAGTGACTTTACGCGCGGCCCACATGCGTTCGACTCGAAGCACATGCTGCGACGACTCGTACTCAGCGCAGCCTTTCGACAGGATTCTGCGACGAGCGCATTGAAACGTGCACGCGACCCACGCAATGAACTGCTTTCGCGTGGACCAAGCGTGCGAGTTTCCGCAGAAATGCTGCGCGATTCTGCACTTTTCGCTTCGGGGTTACTCATCGAAAAACTCGGCGGACCAAGTGCGAAGCCGTACCAACAACCGACTCTTGTCGCCGACTCTGGTGTAAGTGGGGGCTACACCGCCGACACCGGAAGCAGTGCACATCGACGCAGTCTGTATTCCTATCGAAAGCGCACCCTACCGCCGCCGACCATGCTCGCGTTTGACGGCGGGTCGCGCGAGGCGTGTCAACCGCGGCGTTTCGCGACGAACACGCCGTTGCAAGCACTCGCGTTGATGAACGATCCGATCTTCACTGAATGCGCACGTGCGCTTGCGGAACGCGCGAGTCGCGAGGCCAACACCACGGACCAGCGCATTCGCCGTGCGTTTCGTCTCGCCTGTTCGCGCGAACCTCGCGCCGCGGAACTTGAAGCACTCAGTACGCTCGCCGACGCACTCATCACGGAATACACGGACAAACCCGCAGAATGCACGGCAATCTGCGGATCTCCCGACCCCGAACTCGCAGCTCTCGCCCTCACCTGTACGACAATCTTTGCAAGCGATGCTGCCATCATGTCGCGATAGGAACACAATGCCTGAACGTACGCGCGACATCCCCACCTACGACGGATTGATGCGCTTCACCCGACGCCATTTTCTCGGGACATCGGCGCTTGGACTTGGAGCAGTTGCCCTTAGCGACATCATCGGTGTGCGTCCGGCATCAGCGGCCCCTCCGCTTCTTGCGGCGCCGCATTACAAGCCGCGCGCAAAGCGAATCATCTACCTCTTTCAGTCAGGCGGACCGTCACAGTTTGAGACGCTTGATCCGAAGCCTCTACTCCGCGACATGCACGGCCAACCACTTCCAGACAGCGTTCGCGCCGGCCAACGGTTGACAGGAATGAGCGGATATCAAGCCGTTTTACCGATCGCAGGATCGTTCACGGGCTTCGCGCGACACGGCCGCGCGGGTATCGAGTTGAGTGATCTTCTTCCGCACACCGCTCGAATTGCTGATGACATCTGCGTCGTGCGCGGCATGCATACCGAAGCAATCAACCACGATCCTGCGATCACCTTTTTTTGCTCAGGAAATCAAATTGCCGGTCGCCCTTCCATGGGCGCGTGGATGAGTTACGGCCTCGGCACGATGAATGCAGACTTACCGTCTTTCATCGTGCTCGTCTCGAAAGATGCGTCCCGCGATCAACCGCTTTATGCCCGGCTCTGGGGCTCAGGCTTCTTGCCGAGCGAACATCAAGGTGTGCAGTTTCGCCCAGGAAAAGAGCCGGTTCTCGCTCTTGCGAACCCCGAGGGAGTTTCGCCACACGCGCGACGCGGCATGCTCGACGCCTTGGCGCAGCTCTCGCGCGACGCGATGGCGCGGGAGAATGACGCTGAGATCGACGCGCGGCTCGCACAAGCGGAGATGGCGTATCGCATGCAGTCGAGCGTGCCGGACGCAGCGGATACCTCCGGCGAATCGGAGGAAACGTTCGAGCTCTACGGCGCGGCCGCGCGTGAACCTGGCACCTTTGCCGCAAACTGCCTTCTCGCCCGTCGACTCATCGAGCGCGGCGTGCGCTGCGTGCAACTTTTCCACCAAGGCTGGGATCAACACGGCGGCCTTCCTGCCGGAATCTCGCGTCAGTGTTCGCAAACGGATCAACCGTCCGCAGCACTCGTTGCGGATCTCAAGCGACGTGGGCTTCTTGAGGACACCCTCGTCGTCTGGGGCGGCGAATTTGGCCGCACCGCATACTGCCAAGGCCGAATGACTGCCAACGACTACGGCCGCGATCACCACCCGCGTGCGTTCTCGATTTGGATGGCCGGCGGCGGTGTCAAGGCAGGTCACGTCCACGGCGCAACCGACGACTTCGGCTACAGCGTGGCCGACGGTGGCGTGCATGTGCACGACCTCCACGCGACGATTCTCTACTTGATGGGCGTCGACCACGAACGACTCACCTACCGCTACCAAGGCCGGCACTACCGACTGACCGACATCGCGGGAAATGTCGTCAAGGGAGTCATCGCGTAGTCTGTGCTCGTGTCGCTCTTCGCGTCTACTCCTCTCTCAGACGATTCTCCGCTTGTCGTCGTTGCGGTCGAGCGGGCGGTGGATCTTTCGCCAGACGGCCTCACCTACGCCTTGCCGCCGGAACTGGCGGCGCTCCCCGAGGGCGCCCGTGTTGAGGTTCCGCTCGGCCGTGGTGGTACACCTACGGCGGGATGGATCGTCGAACGACTTCCCGTAGGAGAAACCAAGGGAATTGCGCGCGATCGGATCAAATTCGTCCTCGCGCGCGACCCGTCCGGTGCAGTGCTTCCGGGCGAATTGGTGCAATTCGCGCGTTGGATGAGCGGCTATTACGCGTGTCCAATCGGTATGACGCTCGCATCGATCCTTCCGGCAGCCGTGCGCAAGTCGATCGGTCGCACCGAGCGGACACTCGTCGATCTTCCCCCGATCGCGCCGACGGCGACCGCAAGCATCACGAAGCGACAGCAGCACGCGCTTGATGTTTTTGCAACGCTCACGCGTCCGATGGAAATCAGCGATGTTGCAAAGGCTGCGGGCTATTCCTCCATCGAGCCGCTCAAACGGCTTGTTGCGTCGGGGCATTTAGTGGCGGTAAAGAAGACTTCCATCGAGGCTGGCTTTATCGCGCGCGCGGGCAATATCGCGCCTGCACCCCAACCGACCGCCGAACAGCAGAAGGCAATCGACGTTATTTCCGGTGATTTTGGCCGATTTTCGCAGCACCTCCTCTTCGGTGTCACCGGATCGGGGAAGACCGAGGTGTACATTCGTTTGCTTGAACAATGCATTCTCCTCGGAAAACGTGCGATTCTTCTCGTCCCCGAAATCGCGCTCACCCCACAGACCGTCGGTCGCATATCAGCGCGGCTTGTGCATGCCAAGGTTGCCGTCCTTCACTCCGGCCTCACCGAAGCGCAACGCAACCAGCAATGGATGCTGCTCGCTGAGGGAGGAGCTGATGTTGTGGTCGGAGCGCGAAGTGCGATTTTCGCGCCAATTCCCGACGAATCACTCGGCCTTGTGATCGTCGATGAGGAGCATGAGCCCGGCTACAAACAGGATTCGGCTCCGCGCTACCACGGTCGCGACGCGGCCATTCGTCGCGCCCAGATCGCGCAGTGCCCGATTGTGCTCGGGTCGGCCACACCAAGCCTCGAAAGTTGGATGAACGCCGTCGAACGGCGGATCTCGTCACTGCATAGGTTGCCGACGCGCGCGCCCGGACTCAACACGCCGAAAGTCACCGTTGTCGATTTTGGCGCAGAACGCCGAGAAATCCGTGATCGCCGGGTCAACCTCATCGGACCAACGCTGCGCGCCTCAATGGAGCGAACGCTTGCGGAAGGCGGACAGGTGCTTCTGCTCCTCAATCGCCGCGGATACGCCAACTACATCGCCTGCAGCGATCCGCGCTGCGACTGGATGCTCACCTGCAGCGACTGCGACGCTGGCATGGTCTGCCATGTTGACGCGACCGGTGTGTCGCGGCGCAATTACGTGCGTTGTCACCACTGTCTCGCCGAGCAACGACTCCCGAAAAACTGTCCCGACTGCGGTAAGCCTGTGACCGTCTTCGGGCTCGGTACCCAACGGGTCGAGGAAGAACTCACCCGGCTCTTCCCGTCGCTGGTAGAGGGCGAGACGATGCTGCGGGTCGATGGCGACACCATGCAGACCGCCGCGCACTTCCACGACGCGTTGGAGCGTTTCGGTCAAGGCGAGATCCGCGTGCTCTTGGGGACGCAAATGATTGCGAAGGGGCTCGACTTCCCCAATGTGCGGCTCGTGGGCGTGGTGTCGGCTGACACGTCGCTTGCGATGCCGGACTTTCGCGCCGCCGAGCGCACCTTTCAGCTTGTCAGCCAAGTCTCCGGCCGCGCGGGTCGCGGCGAGAAGCTCGGCCGTGCGGTGATCCAGAGCTTCGAACCCGATACCCCCGCCATCCGACTTGCCGCGAGCCACGACTACGAGCGCTTCGCGACGCTCGAACTTGCCGACCGCAAGCAATTTGGTCTCCCTCCGTACCGGCGACTGGCGCGGCTGGTCCTTCGCCATCCGGGCGAAACGGAGTGTGCCAACCGCTCGGCTGCTCTGGCGGACGCGATTCGCTCGTTCTCGGGCGTCGTTGAGGTGCGCGGTCCATCGGTCTGCCCGATCGCGCGAATCGCTGGGAAATACAGGCGTCAAATCGAACTTCTCGCCGACTCGCCAGCCGAAATCTCTCGTGTTCTCGCCGAGGCGCGATCGCGTGGACTGCTCCGACTCGGCGAGGAACTTGCTGTGGACGTCGATGCACTCAGCGCGGTCTGACGAGCTCCGTAACGGACCGGTCGAAACGCGTGAAAGTCGAGGGCTTCTCCCTTACAATCGCCTCGCTCTGCGCTTCGCTGTTGCGGCGTGCGGTGCTTACTCGACGGGAGTTCATGAAGATGGCCCACACGGGTCCCCACGCCGAAGGTTCTCACCCTCTCGCACCGCAGTCCGTGAATGGCTGGCAGCCCGACTACGTTGACTCGCTGTTTGCGCAGTACCGCGCAGATCCGGAGTCGGTCGGATCGGAATGGCGGAACTTCTTCCGCGGCTTCGAACTTGGTCTCAGAGGCGAAGGCGAAGCGACTCCGATCGAACAGGTGCTTTCTGCGACCAGCGTCCGCACAAGCACTCCTGTCGCATCGGAAGCGATCGGTGGGCGGCGCCAGATTCCTGCGGCCCAACGTCAGGTCGACGAACTCATCCTCCGCTACCGCACCTACGGCCACCTTGCCACCCAACTCGACCCGCTCGGCACGGTGCGGCCGTTCCCCGACATGCTCACGCTTGAGGCGGTCGGCCTTGATGACGCTGCGCTCTCTGCGACATTTGACCCGGGCTCCCTTCCGCTCGACAACCCCTCTTCGCTCGGTGAGATCATTTCGTGCCTTGAGCAAACCTACTGCAGCACGATGGGCGTGGAGTACATGCACATCGGCTGCGCCGAGCGCCGAGCATGGATCGCCAAGCGACTCGAGGGCACACGCAACCGCCCGCAGTTCTCTGCGGACACGAAGAAGCGCATCCTGTCCAAACTTCTTGAGGCGGACAGCTTCGAGAACTTCCTCGCCAATCGCTACGTTGGCAAGAAGCGTTTCGGCCTCGAAGGTGGCGAGTCGCTCATTCCGCTACTCGATGCAATCATCGAGTCTGGACCCGCGCTCGGGGTGCAAGAGTTCACTTTGGGAATGGCCCATCGTGGCCGACTCAACGTTCTCGCAAACATCGTCGGGAAGGATCTCCAACAGATCTTCACCGAGTTCGACGAGGCTTGGACGGCGGCGTTCGCGTCTGGCGGCGGCGATGTCAAGTACCACATGGGCTACTCGAAGGAGCACACGACTTCCACGGGCCAGAATTTGCGCGTCGTGCTCGCAGCCAATCCATCACACCTTGAGTTTGTGAACTCCGTCGTGATGGGTCGGTGCCGCGGTAAACAGCGGCTCCTCGGCGACGAAGCGCGCAAAGCGGTGGTTCCCCTCGTTATTCACGGCGACAGCGCATTCCCCGGACAGGGCATCGTCGCGGAGTGCTTCAACATGATGCACCTCGACGGCTACACCGTCGGTGGAAGCATTCACGTGATCGTGAATAACCAAGTTGGGTTCACAACCAATCCGCGCGACACCTTCTGTGGCAACTACTGCACCGATGTTGCGAAGGGCTACGACTGCCCCATCGTCCATGTCAATGGCGACGATCCCGAGGCCTGCGCGTGGGCCGCGAAGCTCGCTCTGGACTGGCGTCACGCGTTCGGCCATGACGTCGTCGTCGAGATGTGGTGCTACCGCAAGAGCGGCCACAATGAAACCGACGAGCCAATGTTTACGCAGCCAGTGCTCTACAGCCGCGTGAAGAAGGCTCGTCCTGCGTTCAAGACGTATCGAAGCAAGCTTCTCGCCGAAGGTGTCGTCACCGACGCAGAGGTCGAAGCCATGCTCGCTGCGCGCATCGCGGTGATGGACGAGGCGCAAGGCGCTGCGAAGAAGCAGCCGATCGACCCGGTGATTGATCCGTTCAAGAGCGTTTGGAGCGGGCTCACGGGCCAGTACTCGCACGAGCCGGTTACGACCGGAGTTGCGCTCGAGACTCTCGACGCGCTTGCGAAGAAACTCGGTGCGTCGCCTGATCACGCCACAGTGCACAAGACTGTTGCCCGACTGCTTGAGCAGCGCGCAGGCGCCATCGCCTCCGGTCAAATCGACTGGGCGCTCGGCGAGTTGCTTGCGTATGCCACCCTTCTTGCCGAAGGTCATCCTGTGCGCCTCTCGGGGCAGGACGTTGAGCGCGGCACATTCAGCCATCGCCACTGCGTCGTCAACTGCCAAGAGACCAACGAGGGCTACTGCTCGCTCAACGACCTCGGAACCCAGCAGGCTCGGTTCTGCGTGCACAACTCGCCGCTCACGGAGAGTGCCGTGCTCGGATTTGAGTACGGCTACTCGCTCGGTGACCCGCGCATGCTTGTGATTTGGGAGGCGCAGTTCGGCGACTTCGTCAATGGCGCGCAGGTCATTATCGATCAGTTCATCGCGTCTGGCGAAGCAAAGTGGAAGCGCGCGACTGGCCTCGTGATGCTGCTTCCGCATGGCTACGAGGGTCAAGGTCCTGAGCATTCGAGCGCACGACTTGAGCGCTTCCTGCAGCTTTGTGCTGACGACAACATGCAGGTCGTCTACCCGACGACTTCGGCGCAGATCTTCCACCTCATCCGCAAGCAGATGAAGCAGTCGTTCCGCAAGCCCCTCGTAGTGATGACGCCAAAGTCGATGTTGCGACTCCCGGCGGCTGCGAGTCGCGTCGAAGGTTTCGTGCACGGCCACTTCCGTCAGGTGCTCCCGGATGTGTCCATCGCCAAGGGTGGCGAAGACGCGGTGAACAAGGTCCTCCTGTGCTCAGGCAAGATCTATCACGAACTCTGCGCGCAGCGTGAGAAGAGCGGACAGGTCACCACCGCAGTGGTTCGGCTTGAGCAGCTCTATCCCTTCCCAGATGGCGCACTGACCAAGGTGCTCGCGATGTATCCCAACGCGAAGAAGTTTGTTTGGGTGCAAGAAGAACCGCGCAACAAGGGCGCGTATCGCTTCGCTCAAACGCAACTCAAGGAACTCATGGGGATCGACGTTGACTACGTCGGTCGCCAAGATTGCGCGAGCCCCGCCGTGGGAAGCCAGAAGCAACATGCGATCGAGCAGGAGAAGATCCTCGCGCAAGCGATCGGTGCGGCAAAGGCAGGCGACGGTCCTGCAGGCGGACCGGGTACGAAGAAGGAAGCCGCGCAGAAGTAATTCTTGCGCGGATCAACGACCGGTCGTGCGGGACACGCGCGACCATCACCTCAGAAGGCATATGACATGGCTGTCGACATCACGATTCCATCCCCGGGCGAATCCATCACCGAAGTCTCGTTGAGCGGCTGGCTCAAGGACGACGGCTCATACGTCGAGAAAGACGAACTCCTCGCGGAAATCGAGTCGGACAAGGCAACGCTCGAACTGCGCGCGCCTGCCTCGGGCACTCTCATGATCGTGACGAAGAAAGGTGATGGCATCAAGGTCGGCGCGGTCGTTGCTTCGATCGATGCGACAAGCGCGAAGCCCGCAGGCGCACCTCCCGCCAAGCAAGTCGCATCAGGCACCACCACACCTGCTGCCACAGCGGCGAGCGATAGTGTGCGGGCCTCAAGCGTTGCGAAGAAGGTCGCCGCCGAGAAGGGTGTCGATCTCGCGCACCTCGCCGGAACTGGTCCCTCTGGCCGCGTGATGAAAGATGATGTTCTTGCCGCAAGCGCAAAGCCCCAGTCCGCTGTTCCAGCTGCGAAGCCGGTGGTCACCGCGCCGCCGGCCGGATCGCGCGGCGTGCGTCGTGAAAAGATGACTCGACTTCGACAGAAGATCGCGGAGCGTCTTGTTCATGCACAGCACACCGCTGCAATGCTCACGACATTCAACGAATGCGACATGACAGAAGTCATGCGTCTTCGCGCGGAGCATAAGGAAGCGTTTGAGAAGCAGTTCGGTATCGGCCTTGGCTTTATGAGCTTCTTCGTCAAAGCCGCGACGAGTGGACTACGGAAGTATCCACGCGTGAACGCGTATATCGTCGGCCAGGGCGCAGAGATGGAAGTCGAGCTCCACGACTATTCCGACATCGCAGTCGCGGTCGGAACCGAGAAGGGGCTGGTCGTTCCCGTTCTTCGCAACACTGAAACGATGACGTTTGCCGGGATTGAAGCGGCGATCAAGGACTTCGCGATCCGTGCCAAGGATGGGAAACTCTCCGTCGATGAGATGACCGGCGGAACATTCACCATCTCAAATGGCGGCGTCTATGGCTCGCTGATGTCCACGCCGATTCTCAATCCACCGCAGTCTGCGATTCTCGGCATGCACACGATTAAAAAGCGCGCCGTCGAAGATCCGAAGAACCCGGGACAGGTTGCGATTCGCCCGATGATGTACCTCGCGCTTAGTTACGACCATCGCATCATCGATGGCGCCGAAGCGGTCGGGTTCTTGGTGCACATCAAGGATCTCATCGAGAAGCCGGAACGGCTGCTCTTCGCGTGAGAATCGTCGGGCAAATGCCGTAAAAATCAAAATCAACGCGCCGCGAACTTCGCGGCGCGTTGTCGTTTCATCGGAGAGCAATCACTCGCTCCGCATCAGTTGGCGCTCGCGACACGACCAGTTGCTGGCTTGTCTGACGCCTTTTTCTCGCCGTACACCAACTCGCCCTTGGTCGGGACACCGATGTATTCGAGTGCCTCATTCATGATCTCCGCAGCGCACGGTCCCGCGAGCGCTCCGCCGCCGGTGACGCCTTTCGACTTGTCCGGATCCTCAATGGTGACCAAGATCGCGAGCTCAGGTCGCTCGAACGGCGCACCCAACAGGAAACTTGCCATGTATCGATCCTGGAAGTAACCGCCCTTCGGGTTCACGAGCTGAGCGGTGCCTGACTTTCCGAAGCCGGAATAGACGAGGATGTTCTTCAGTTTCTTTCCAGTGCCATCGGTGATGACGTCCTGCATGACCTCACGCGTCGTCATCGCGACTTTTTCACTGACGACAAGCTGCGATCCGCTGAGCGTTCGTGTGCCAAGCGGCACGATACTCAGCGGAACCATCGAACCATCACGACAGAAAGCCGTAAATGCGTGCACGAGTTGAAGTGGCGTCACCGCGATGCCTTGGCCGAAGCTGACCGACGTGAGTGCGCGTGTCTTGTTGGTCCACTCGTCTTTAGGCGGCAGAATTCCGCGGGTCTCGCTCTTGAAACCGATGCCTGTCGTCTTATCGAAGCCGAAGGTCGAGATGCATGACTTCATCTGGTCGTTTGTCATGCGCATCGCGACCGTCGCCATTCCGGCGTTCACTGATTTCGTGAGACAGTCGTGCCAACTCTTCGTTCCGTAACTCGACGAGTGCGCCTCGCGAATAGTGCGACGCGCTCGGCCGTCGACAACAGTCAGAGGACCGTCGGGGAGATGGATCGTTTCATTCGGACGCGCTTTCCCGAGTTCGATCGACCAAGCCCAGACAAACGGCTTGAAAATAGAACCCGGCTCAAACGGATCGGTGACCCAGCGAAGCCGCGCGAGTCGCGGATCGGTCGCGGCGAGTTTGTCTTGAACGGCCATCGCATACGACGAGCCTGCTCGTAGCGTGTCGTAGGCGGCAAGGATCTCGCCATTGTCGACATCGACCACGATGCAGCGGGCACCGCCAGCGTTCGATTTCGTGACAGTCTCTTTGATGCGACGCTCAACGATTTCCTGAATCACGATGTCGATGGAGAGGCGGACATCATCGCCCGCGCTCCCAGGCACGTGGCTACTCGCAGGAACCGCCATCACAGAACCACTGCTGTCGACGATCGCCGCCGTCTGTCCAGCCGTGGACGCGAGACGCTTGTCGGCACTCGACTCAACACCACTGAGGCCGCGCACCCTCTCGCCACCGATTGCTTCCTTTGTGACCGGATCGCGCTGCACATCGAAACCCGTAAAGCCGATCAGAGCCGCCGCCGTCGCCCCGTAAGGAAGCACCCGCTCAGGCCTTGTCTCGACGTGCGCACCGCGAAGGATGCTTGATGGACCGCCTTCACGCTTCGCGTTCGCGAGCGCGTCAATCTGTACTTCGTCGAGGTCCTTGGTGAGCACGACATACCGCTTGAGGCGCTGCCAATCATCTTCGTTCATCGTGCGCCGCAGCGTGCGGAGATCTTCTGGAACGCGCGCAAAGACAAGTGCCGCGATCTCGCTCCGGCTCATACCAAGCGGAGCCTCAAGTGCCGCCGCGAGCTCGCCAATCGGATCGAGGTCGTGATCAAGTGAGGCGAGCGTGATAGCGCCGCGCTCTGACGTTTCGTCGCTCGTCCGTCGTACTTTTTTCTCCGCTGCAATTGCCCTCGCGAGCGCATCACGATAGAGGTCGCGCACATCGATAAACAGCGTGCCCCCGACGGTATCGACCGCGAGAGGACGCCCTCGCGAATCAAGCACCGCACCACGCGGATGACTGGCCACGCTTGTCCGTTCCTGCACAGGGCGACCAGACTCGCGCCGCATGGAGGACACCAGTTGTGGCGAGGGATACGCCTTGAGTTGGTACACACGGGCAGTGGTTCCGATGATCGCAAATGCAATCGAACCAACGAGAATGCGCGCTCCGAGCGTGATGCCCCGAGCGCGCGTTTTGCTGCCATCTTTGCTTCGTTCTTGCATCGTCATCCCCCGAGCTCCTGTTCGTGAGCGTTGCCATCATTGCGCTCATTGTTGAGCCGCTCGCCATCGAAGCCATCGCGGTACGGCTCAATCACAAGTTGCGGGATCTCAAGTGCTTCCTCCGTCGCGCTCAAGGGATCGGCGCGGAACGGAATCGGCTTCGATTCCACCTTGACGAGTAACTCTCGGATGCGATCAGGCATGAGCGCCGTTGCAACTTTGGCCTCGCGGCGCGTGCGTTCGCGCTCATTGCGCTCAAGTTTGAAGTGGATGCGACTGACCTCGGCTGCTGTGTCGATGCGCTCTTGTCGATTGACGAGTAGCGCTCCAAACATTGCACCGAGAATGATGATGACTGTGGCGAGCTTCGCGAACATTGAGGCCTCCATGCCTTCGTTCGGACCCATCGGTCACGGCGCTGAACGCGTCACTCCGCGAGGGCATACTTGATTTCCATGCCCGGCTGGAGCGCCTTACGCTTATCAAGCTTGTTCAGCTTGGCAATTTCTTCCCAACGCGCACCATTGCCATAGACCTTCTTCGCGATACCGAAGAGCGTGTCTCCATCGCCAACCTTGACGGTGCCAATCTTCGGAGTTGCAACCGGGATCGGTGTAGCTTCGCCCGGGAGAGTTGTGGTGTCCTGCACCAGCATCTCAGGCATCAGCCCAGTACCTTCAAGTACTCCAGCAGATTCGACTTTCGGCGCGAGTGATGGATCGAGCACCGCGATGTCAGGAATCTTGAGCTCCTGACCAATCTTGAGTTTGGATGGGTTGACCTTGTTGTACTCCGCAAGCTTCGCGCCGAGCGCGCGCTTCTTGTAGTACTTGAGCGCGACGTCCTCCGGATACTCGCCCTTGGCGAGCTTGTGGACGCGCTCCTTCATCGAACCCGTAGTGGCGCCTTCGCTGCCGGTCAGGCCATTCAACTGACCGCCGGGAATTCCATTCGAGAGCCCACTGGTTTCGAAACCACCATCGCGAACGATGTCGATGCGAGCCTCGTCACGCGGGAGACCGATCGGGCCGATCGGCAGCGCAACAGTCCCAAAAGGCTTGTTTTCACCCGGAAGCGCATCGGGCTCGATCTCGTACTTGACGAGTTCCTGCTTCAACGGAGTGGTGTTTGCCGCGAGATGATCGGAAACAAGAATGCCCAAGAAGAGCAGAAATCCGAAACCAATCACCATCACAAGCTTGTTTTCGCGCGTCATGACTGAGCTTCCTTGCTTCAGTCTTGCTGCGTCAGCACCCACCGCCATGCGCAAAGCGCTGCCTAAGGCGGTGAAGGCGACTCTCGCACCAAGATGTTCTCGCACTTACGGACAAGTCGCGCGGCCGACCGTGACCGCGCGCAATTTCGCTGACCTCGCCCGCGGGTTGTCCGCGGATTCGGCCTCGGATGATACCACCAGTCCATTGGTGTTCTCATCGCAAAGCCCGTTCTTCCGCAGCCCCGCGAAACACTGCTTCACGAGTCGATCCTCGAGGCTGTGAAACCCGATGATCGCGATCCGCGCGCCTGGCTGCAACCAGCTCGGTCGCCCATCATGAATGCGACGCGCAGCGGACTGAATCGAGTCGAGCAGTGCAGAGAGCGCACCGAGTTCGTCGTTCACCGCGATGCGAAGCGCCATGAAGGTCTTCGTCGCCGGGTGGAGCCGTGAGGTCCGTGCGCGGGAGCCGTAGGCATCCCGAACAAGATCCGCCAGCTGCACCGTCGTAAGAATCGGCGCAGAGAGACGGTCGGCAACAATTTTTGCAGCGATCTTCCGCGCAAGTGGCTCTTCTCCGTACCGACTGATGATGTCAGCGAGTTCCCTCTCGTTTGTTCCGTTCACGAGGTCTGCCGCGGTCATGCCACGACTTGGATCCAGTCGCATGTCGAGCGGTCCCGCGCGCATGAAACTTAATCCGCGTGCGGGATCATCGACCTGCGTAGAAGCGAATCCAAGATCGGCGAGAACCAGATCAGCGCGGAGAGAACGCGCGTCAAGCTCACGCGCGACCGAGGCGAAGGAACCATGAACGGTGATCGGCGTGATTCCCGCCTCGCGGAGAATGCGCTCAGCGGCGTACGCGAGGTTGGCTGCGTCAAGATCAAAGAGCACCACTGTGCCCGTCGGGCCCAACCTTCGCGCAATACCAAGCGCGTGGCCACCTCGTCCAGCAGTCAAATCGACGTACACCAAACCTGCATCAGGCTGAAGTGACTCGATGACCTCTTGGTACAGCACAGGGATGTGCCCAACACCGATTTCCGTGTGCGAAGGCCATTCAAATGGTGATTCTGACTGATTCACGGCTGTTCGACGACTTCCGCAGCGCTCGATTGCGCCACCTGAGGCTTCATCGGTGCGGGATGAATTGCTCGTGCGGTGCTCTGTGCGTTCCAGCGGTTTCGCAAGGCACTCTTGAGGGCGACTGCACCGATGCCACCAAAGGCAACAAGCGCGCCCGCATACACGATTCGGAGCCGCACGACCTGTTCAATCGCGAGGACTCCAAGAGTGATACCGAAGAGCCCGAACAAGATGGTCACACCGTACAGCGCAACCACCGCAGACTTGACGCCGCCAAGGGAGCGCTTCGCGAGATGGTGGATGTGGTTGGCGTCTGCCTGGGACATCGAAACCCCGGCGAGCTTACGCCGGAGGATCGCAAGCGACGTGTCCATGATTGGAAGCGCGAAGATGACAAGCCCAGCCATCACGAGGTGGGTCTCTCCCTGTTCACCAAGGAGCAGAATCACAACGACCAGCAGGTAGCCAACCAAGAGGCTGCCGCAGTCGCCAAGAAAAATGACCGCAGGGTTGAAGTTCCACGGTAAGAATCCAAGGAGTGCGCCAAGGAGTGCCAAGCAAAGGACGATGCGGACGCCCGCCATTGAGTCGAGGGGATCCACAACATCGAGCCCTGCCACCATGACCAATGAGAGCACAAGCAGACCGGTTGCCATGATGGCACCGACTCCGGAGCAGAGCCCATCGAGCCCGTCGATCAGGTTCATGGAGTTACAGCCGCCAAGAACGAAAAACGCGATCAGCGCGGTTCCGACCCAGTAGAACACATCACCAGAGTGCATCGCCATCGGGCCGACTGAGACCAGCAGCGTTCCCGCGTCGCCAAAAATTGGTGCGAGCGCACCCTCTGCGACACGTGTCCCGATGTCTTGAACCGCGAGTGCCGCGGCCGCCACCAACTGCCCGGCGATCTTCAGGCGCGGATCCCAGCCCCAAACATCATCTGCCAAACCAGTGAAGGTGATTGCCATGATTCCGATGAGGATCGACATCGGAACTGGACCCAACAGTCCGCCGGGCCCATCGATCATGAAATAGCTGTAACCGATCGCAGCCATGATGCCAGCGAATACCGCGAACCCACCGAGATACGCGATCGGAAATTTGTGCTGCTTCCGCGCTTCGTCGGGGCGGTCAATGATGTCCATTGCAATGGCGAGCTTGCGAACAAACGGCGTCGCCACCAGCGTCACAAGAAACGCGACAAGGAAGACACCCGCATATCCATTGAGAAACTCAGTCGCAGAAAATGTCGCTGATCCAACGAACACACTCTCGCCCACGGGCGGGAGAAGCGGAAACTCAACGGAAACCGGAGTCGTGATCGGAGGCATCAAAGCGCCTCTCCAGATGGAAGCACAACAGAGCCGCGTTGGCTCCCGAGCACAATCCGGGATTCAAGTTCGGCAGCAAGATCACGAATGGTTTGCACCAACGAAATCACTGGCGAGAACCCAATCGCCTCGCGGATTCGCGTGAGATTCGGTTGACGCACCTGAAGATCGTCAAAGCCATTGGTAAATGCATCCTGATACGCAACAAACCGGACTCGACTGCGCGAACTGAGCGTCGCAATCACGAGTTCTGCGAGCTCGCGAATGGAGATCTGTTCATCACGACCGATGTTGAATACGCGCCCGTGGCATGACTTCGACTCAAGGAGCTTCGGAAGTGCCTGAACGACATCACGCACATCACAAAAGCAACGCGACTGGCTGCCGTCACCATGGACCTCAAGATCGGTTCCGTCGAGTGCCGCTCGCACGAATCTCGGCAGCACCATTCCATACTCCCCCACTTGCCGCGGACCAACGGTGTTGAAGAATCGCGCAATGATGGTTGGAAGCCCAAACTCGCGGTGATAGGCCAACGCGAGATACTCGTCGATTGCCTTAGAACACGCGTAACACCAACGGCTGTAGCCCGTCGAACCGTAAACGACGTCGTCATCTTCGGACATCGGAACGCGCACACCTTTGCCGTATACCTCACTGGTCGAGGCAATCAGAACTGGGAGTGCATGAGACGCCGCAAAGCGGAGCACCACACTCGTCTCGTGCACATTGGTTTCGATGGTGTGAATCGGCTTCTCAAGTACAAGTCGCACGCCGACCGCAGCAGCGAGGTGATACACGCAATCAAATGCGGATGGTTCGAGCGATGGGAGAACGCTCGATACATCGCCCTCGATGACGCGATATCGCGACGCCGCGTCGACGGTGGCTCGCACGATCCCTGGATTTTCGCGTCGACCTGTCGAGAAGTTGTCCACCACCGTCACATCATCGCCGCGATTGAGAAGCAATTCGGAAAGGTGCGACCCGATGAATCCCCCACCTCCGGTGATGAGCACACGGAGGGGTTGATGGCTCGGTGGCATGCAGAGACTCGCTGTCGACACAGGGCCTAATCCGACTCTTACGACGACCGCCAGTTCGCTCAACTCTTCGCCGAGTAACCGGCCATTGCCTCGTAGTTCTTTCGGAGATAGCCGCCCGCTGTATTGCGTGGACGGTTCAGGACGACGCCGATCAACTGTGCACGACAGTCATGGAGCTGTGAAGCGATACGTCCAACAAGTCCGCGCTGCTCTTGGAATGCGCGCACCACCATGATGGTGCCGTCAACCTTGTTGGCAACTGCAAGCGCGTCACCAGCAACAACGATCGGCGGCACATCGATAATGACGAAGTCGTAGAGCGGCGACAACTCGGCCAAAAGCGTGTCGAACTTCGGCGTGGCCAGCAACTCAAAGATTCGGTTCTCAACACTACCAGCGGCAATGATGTCTACATCCCCACCTGCCGGACGGATCACATCCGCAGCGATCGCGTTTCCGCGCAGCACGTCACCAAGGCCCTTCGCGTCAGGCTCAGTGCCCATCGCAGCCGCGAGATGGCTCCGCCGGAAGTTCGCATCGATGACAAGCACGCGAAGTCCGCCCGCAGCGAGTGAGTCGGCGAGATTCGTGATGAAGCCCGTCGTTCCCGCCTCGGGGAGTCCACTCACGCATGCGAGTGTCTTGATTGAGTTCTGGGAAGCAGCCTTCCGAACCTGGCCTGAAATCTGCCGACAGATTTCTGCAGCGACCGATTTGGGCGCGTCGCGGACAACGCGCTCAACCTTCTTTGGACCCATTGGATCATCGGAAAGATCAGGGATCGAACCGAGGAGCCGGAGGTTCGGAATCGCCGCGAAGTCTGTGGCGTACCGAATGCGGGTGTCGAGGAATTCACGGACGAAGACAAAGCCGAGTACGGCGCCAAGGGTGAGAACAGCGCCCAGCGGAATAAACAGCTTGAGCAGCGGGAAGCTCAGTTCACGGGGAGTCGCCGCGCTTTTCGCAATCGACACGGATCGCGCGTCATCGCGAGCCTTGAGCTGATCAAGGTCTGCGAGGACGTCAAGTTGCTTAGAGCGTGCCTCGAGAAGGCGCTCTCGGCGTTCCTTGAGTTCCTGCATCGAGCTGATATTTGCGGTGAAGTCCTTGAGCCGCGATGCTTGACTGACCAAATCAGCTTCGAACTTTTCGAGGAGTCCGGCATAGCTCTCCACTTGATCGCTAAAGGTCTTGAAGTCTGCGTTGAGGTTGCGTCGCAGAATGTCCTGGAGCTTTGCGTCGCGCTCAAGTTCCGCCGCAACCATGCGCTTTTCCATCGATGCAAGCGCGGGATGATCAGATGCAAACTTTTTCCGGTAGGTCTCGAGCTCAATGCGGACTTCGCGGATAGAGCTATTCGCCTGCTGAATCTGCGGATCTTCTTCTGCAGTACGGATGTCGTCCGGCGTCGGCTCGAGCAGACCTTCCATCTTCGCTTCGGTCTGTTGCTTCCGACTCTGAGCGAGCGAAAGCATAGACTTCGTTTCACCTGCGCGGCGTGATGTGTCCTCTACCGCAACAAGCACATTGTTTCGCTCTTCACTGGTTGAAGTGAGATTTTTATCCGCGACAAACTTGCTGATTTCCTTGCCAAGACTTCCGAGCTGAGCGTCGAGATCATCGAGTTGACGACGGAATGTTTGGCGGTTCTGCTCGAAGCGTGCATCGTCGATTGATTTTTTACGCGCGATATAGGTTTCGGCGATTCGGTTGAGCACAACAGGAACGTCTTCAGCGACATGCGTCGACCAACTAAGTGCAAAGAATGTCTGCCGACGCACATGCCCGGCACTCAATTCTTTCTTCAAATCATCGACCGCGTCTGCGACCACGAAGCGACCGTTTTCATCACGATACGACTCGCTCCATGTCGTCTGCTCGATGTCGCGCGAGTTCATCGCAGCTTCGAGCAGATCGCGAGCGAGAATACGGGCGGATTCTGTTTGACCAAGTCGTTCGACCGATTCTTCTGTTCGCTGATCGCGAACAATGACCTCGCTCACGCCTTCAGGTGCCGGGACCAGTTCGAATAGCACCGTGTCTGAGTACAGCGGATAGAGGTAGACCAACGCGAAGTTGGCCACCGCACCAAGACCGCAGCCGACGAAGATCGATACGACAATTGCCGTAGCGTGCTGACGAAGGACCCGAATGGGATCGATCGTCGATGCTGGCGTCGGAGCCCCTCCACCTCGCGGGCGTTGAGGCTGCGTGCGGTTCTCGGTCGGCGTCCTGGTTGGTGCGGTCGTCATAGCGGTTCTCTGCGTTTGACTATCGGGACTTGGCGGCCGTCACTTGAGTTCTGATAGCAACTGCTCAGCACTGCGCTTAGTGATGGGATCCGGATTCATCTTGAGAGCCTGTTCCACCGCGTCACGGGCGTCGGCTGTCCGGCCCATTGCTTGGTGGACCTGAGCGAGGTGGAGTTGAACGGTTGCGCTGTTGGCGAGCTTGGCGGCACGCTTCAGCACGGATAACGCCTCCTCATTTTGCTTATCGAGGAGCAGGAGTGAGCCAAGGGTGTCGAGATACTCGGGCTGCCCGGGGTTGATCTGCACAGCGAGCCGAGCAGACGGAAGTCCGCGCTTTGCGTCTTTGAGGCAATCGCCGCAGAGATAGGCATAGTTGTTGAGAATGCCATCCGCGTTCGGGGCGAGCGTCAAGGCCTTCTGAAATGCTGCGACGGCCTTCTGACAATCGCCTGCCATGTAGAGAAACGAACCGAGTTTGTCGAGAAGCATGGCACCGATGAGCGGCCACTTCGTCATATCGCGCGATTCGATTGGTGCGAGGAGCTCCACAGCTTTCGCCGGGCCACCCGATGGACTCGACATCGCAAGCGTGGCGAGGAAGCTCCGACCGATTGGATCAAGCTCGCCCTTTCCAAGCTGCGCCAGGAATCCCTCTGCGTCCGCGAGATCTTTGGGTTGATACAAAAGTTCAACCGCCTCATACCACTGCATCAGAGGCGCGCTGTCCCCAGCATCGAACGCCTTTAGCGCATCGGTATAGGTTTCACCAAGCGTCTTCAGGCCTTCCGATCGCTCATTGCCACCAATGAGCGCAATGCCGACGTAGGTTCGTGCTGTGCCGTTCGAGCGCACAAGATCAGCACGGCGACGCGCGCTTTCCACCACACCGCGATAGTCTTTGGCACGGAGGCGCGCGTTCATCTCGCGGAAGAAAAGGGTTTGGTCAGGCTGCAGAACATCTGCCCGCTGGTAAGCGATTGCTGCGTCCGCATACTTTCCTTGACGAACAAGGATGTCGCCAAGCAGGATCTGCCAGGCCGGGTCGCCAGGCATCAGACTGATCGCCGAGCGCACCGAATCTTCCGCTCTTGGAAGGTTCCCGGTCAGCGCAAAGATCTCGGTGATTCGGCGACGTGCATCAATTGATGTCGGTGCGATGCGAAGGTAACGATCGAGCTCCGCGATGGCCCCCGCTGGATCACCGAGGCTCACGAGCACTTCGGCACGAATCGCGCTTGCCGGCAGCAATGAAGCGCCGAGCGTAACAGCGCGATCTGCCGCAGCGAGCGCCTCCTGACCGCGGGCAGTTGATCCGCTCACTTCAAACAACTTGCGCTTGAGCATGGCGTCCTGGATGAAGGGTTGCGGCGCATACGGCGCAAGAACCTTGGCTCGGCTGTAGGGCGCAAGAGCCGACTCGTACGCAACGACTGCATCGTCTACGCGGCCGGTCTTACGAAGATCATCTCCAAGCGCAACAAAGATTGCGCCATCGAGCATCTCCATTCCCATGTCACGCGTCGCTCCGCTGCTCGCGGCCGTAAAGGATTTCCGTGCCTCGTCAGTACGCCCGCTCCTGAGTTGGCACTCCGCCAATCGGAGGAGCAACCCCTTGTCAGTCGACCCTTCCATAAGCGGAGTGAAATAGGAGAGCGCGAGTTCATATTGCTCGCCGTCGAAGAGGATGTCGACGATCGACTTGGTCGCATCGCGTTCCTTGGGGTCCTCACGCTTGATCGCTTCGGCGAAGGCGCCTTGCGCATCCTCCTTCATTCCCATCATTGTGTAGAGATTTCCAAGCATCGCGTAGCCGCGCCAACCTGCGTCGGTGCCTGCAGCCTTTACGGCCGCAGAGAGCACTTTGCTCGCATCCTCACGACGCCCGAGCACACGCAGCATGTTCGCGTACGAACTCGCGATGTCAAGATTCTCAGGCTCACGCTTCAACGACGACTGATAGATTTCTTCTGCGAGCTTGCGCCAACTTGTGCGTGTTTTCTCGAGTGCGCCAAGCCGTGGCAATGGATCAAGTGCCTGCCATTGCTCATTGGAGTATGCAAGTTGACCCTTCTCGTTCAACACATCCTCGCGGTCTGGAGCAGTGACTGAGTAGAAGTTCGCGAGAGCCAACGCGTTTTTCAGGTCCATTGGAGCGATGCGGTACTGATTCTCGCGAAGTCGCTGGGCCATCCGTCGATCACCGAATTGCGCCTCAAGGCTCATCCAGATTTCGGAGATTTCTTCGTCGAGTCCGGCAAGTTGCCGAGCCTCGCGCAGTACTTCGAGCGAGCGCTGCGTGTTTCCGCTACGAATCATCGCGCCAACGAGCTGCCGCACCGTCTGCATGTCGCTCGGACGACGCTTGTAGGCCTCCTCATACTGACGGAGCGCTGCTTCCATGCTGCCAGATTGCTCAAGCACTGAGCCAAGCGCACGGAACACAACGGAGCTGTCGATTCCCGATTGAATCGCCTGCTCAAGCACGGATGCTGCTTCGCGAAACTTGCCCTGCGTGCTCAACAGCTGCGACTCAAGAAGAACCACCTGAGAGGGATCGCGATTCGATTCGCGCGCAATGCGGATCACTTCCGCTGCTGCTGTGAAGTCGGACTTCTCAATCGCATCGCGGAAGTCTGCCTCGATCAGAATCGGGCTTGCCCGATCTTCCGCCTCAGCCTTCGCGCGCCAAACTTTGATTCCTGCCTCGAGCTTATTCGCAGCCTCTTCCGTTGCTGCCGCGCTCGCCTGCCCAAGTCGACGCTCACGCACTGCAGCCTCGCGCACCGCAGCGCCCGATTGGAGCAGTCGAAGGTATGTCACGATCGTGCGGGTCGCCGGATCCTCGACGGTGCCCTCAGTAAGAATGACGATGCGCTCCACCGGATCTGTCGTCGCAAAGAGCGCATTGAACCGTTGCAGTGCCGCATCACGCGGGTACTTCACGATCGCCTCCTGCACGAGTTGCTTCGCACGCTCCGTGTCGCCAGCTTGAACCTCAACCGCGATCGCGTATCGCTCAAGGCGAATGTCGGGATCGGTTGTTGCCGCGCGCATGGCAGCAACCATGCGACGCGCCCCATCGAAATCATTCTCATCGATTGCAGCCTGCACTTTGGTGAGGGCGTCGATCGCGTTCGCGTTTTCAACATTCTGCACCGCTGGATCGGCTGACATCACGAGCGTCATGCGTCGCTCAAGTTCGGCAGCCTCGGCATCGTCAGGCGCGCGCTCGCGGAGTTCTCGCACCGTCGCGGCTGCATCAGTCATGCGCCCTGCACGAACTTCTAGCTGGGCGCGCATCTTGAGAAGCTGCACATTTCCAGGCGCAAGTTGTAAGCCACCGGACACGAGATCAAGCGCGCGTCCCGCCTCGCCGAGCTGAAGATTTGCAAAGGCTGCCAACAAGTAGAGTTCAAGATCGACTTCACTGCCGCGCTTGAAAACCTCATTGAACTTGATCGCTGCGTTGGCGAAATCACCCTTCGCGGCCGCGATCTTTCCGTCCGCACGCAAAAGCGAGGAATTGTCGGACGCGGATGCGAGAGCTCTTTCGACGTCGGCTCGCGCAGCGACCAGCTTCTCTACCGCCGCCGGGCGCGATTCGGGAGCAGACTGCTCCACGATGTCGTACAGAATGTCGAAGCGTGTGAGCGCTGCCGAAATTTGATTACCTTCGAAAGATGCTGCGAGCAATCCAACCGTTGGACGCTGACCGGCAAGAATCGATTCAATCTCCGCAAGCGCCGCGTCGCGTTCGGTGAAACGCAGCAACGCGGCGAGCATGCGTCGATGCAACATCTGCTCGGGATGCGTCGCGAGGTAACTGCGGCCGAGGAGGACAGCGTTGTTAAAACCACTTGGCCCGCGATTCGCCAAGACATTCATGGCAGCGAACACAGCCATGGGCTGGTCAAGTTTCATGGCAGCCGCAGCAAGCTCATCACTTCGCTGCTTCAACGCCGGGTCGTTACTGTTACCGTTCGCATCGACCACAGCTCGCTCAAGAATCGCGGTTGCTGTGTTGATGCCGTCCGGCGACAGGCGTGTAGCCTCCGCGAGTGCCGCATCGGCAGCAGCCAGCGCGGCCTCCAGACGGTCGGCTCGACCAGCACCCTTTGCGCTGGCCAAATCGTCGACTGCGAGAAGTGCGAGCGACCCATAGACACGATCGAGCTCGATCGGATTGAGGTCCTTGCAGGTCGCGGCGGCCTTGAGATCTTCGATCACTTTCAGGCGCTGTTGCTCGTCGAGAGAGTCCATGCGCCGGGCGCCCGCGTATCCACGGAACGCCTTCGCCAACTGCGCCTCAGCGCCGTCCGGGCGCACAGTTGCGAGCATGTCTTCCGCACGATCTGCGAGACTCTTCCAACCTGCCGCGCTCGAGAGCGCTTCGCATTGCTCGGTGATGTTCTCGAGATAGGTCCGCCATCGCGAGATGTTGTCACGATCGGCGCGCGCAAGCATCTGCAGCGTGCCGAGATACTGTGTGTAACGCTCGGTCGCCTCGTTTTGGGTTTCTGGAACGACTTTGAGCAACGCCGCGCTGTACTGTTCGAGATACGCGATGTTGTTCGGCTTCTTCGAGACAGCACGGCCGTACGCATCCGCTGCCTTTTGGAAGTCGCTTTCAGCTGTCAGCTTGTCGCCCATACGAATGAAGCGATCTGTATCGAGGCGATACAGCAACGCGACGACCACAAGTCCCGCAAGAGAAAGGCCGAGCGCGCTGACGACGAAGATGAGCTTCTTGTTGAGCTTCTGTGCCATGTGATTGACCTTAGCCGTGTTCGGCGTCTCCAAACTTGCGCAATACTTGACTGGGAAGAAACTTCGCTTGCGCGATACCTGACACTCTCACAAACCGCCGTCCCCATCCTCCAAGTCGGATGGAACACGCACAGATTGAGGACGATCGACAGAATCACGGCCACTCGCGCCGGCCGCTGCGTTTTCCCACGACGGCCAATCCGGAAGGCATTTCATGACCTCGGGGATTAATGCTGTAAGCAAGTCCGTTGCGTCGGCGCAGAAGGGTTCAAGGAGCGACCCATCAGCAGAGGCAACCTTGCCGGTCTTCGTAATCTGGATCTTGCAGTAGTACGCGTAACGATCGGTGAGATTGAATGCCGCTCTACGCACGCCGTAACTCGTGGACTCGATGCGGCCATTTGCGATGAAGAAGTATCCACCGACCTGTCGAATCTGCGGGTTCTTCGGATCCTGAAACTCGATCGTCGTTGCGACGACATCACCCAACGGCATCGTGATCTGCTCGACCTCTGCGGTCACTGGGTCGACGAGGTCGACGACTGAGTACGGGGATGACCCGTCGGTCGTGAGTGCGCGCCACTTCGATCGATCGATCGGTAGCGGCGTCCCTTCGGAGTTCCGCGTGAGTTCGAGGCCGCCGACCGCCCAACACCGCTCAGGGATGTGCGGTACGGCATCGATGGTTCCGGTGTAGTACGCGACGTGCACATGCATCGCTCCGGCGGCAGGATCACCACCGATCGCGTAAATGCGATCGAGATAGCTGCGCGTTCCGAGTTCCTCAATCAGGATGTCCGTGAAAGCAGAATCGCTTCCGACGCGTTCCCATCGACCAATGCGTGTGGGTACCGAATCGAGCGGGCGCCGCAGCGAAACTGGTTCCTTGCTCAAGTAGATGTTGAGTTGGCTGACCAAAATGTAGAAGCCGAGGCCGCTCGCTGCGAGTGCAGCGATCGCGGTCCAATACGAGGCGACCACGCTGCGTTCAATCTTCACGTGTCGCTCCCTTTGCTTTGTCGGGAGTACCGACGGAAGTCGCCTTCACTGCAGTCGGGCTGTCCACGAAGATATTGGAGAGGAACCACAAGATTCCGAGGTAGAAGAAGAGCGCTGGCACGAGCCACACGAGTCCGATGAAACTGTGGAAATCACCCGTTGCGAAGTCGGTCGACCAAAGCGAAAGCACGCCGAGCGTGAAGACGCGCAGCACATTTACGCCGAGTGCGACGGGGAATCCAGCAATGATGAGTATCGCCCGCTGCCAATTGCGGGCGAGCCCGGTGTATGCAATCGCAACGCCGAGGGCAAGAAACGCAACCAACATACGCATGCCACTGCACGCCTCCGCCACGTTGAGTTGTCGCGGGTCGCCGTTCACGTAAACCGAGAGCACATTGCCGCTGCGGTCGACATCGATTCCGAAAACGGAAAGCATGCCCCACGCGCCAATCGCAGACCAATCCTGCATGCGCTGGGTCACAAGTTGCAGCAGTCGATCACTCACCGACTGACCGAAGACGACCCAGTACGCCAAAGGAAAGAGCAAGATCTTCGTCACGCGCCAGCCACAAATTTGGAGCGCAAGGCCCAACAGCGTCATACCCATCGCGAGTCCGCGAGCGTTGTGGTGAAGCACGAACCATGATGGGCCGAACGTGGCAGCGATATACGACGCAACGCCGAGGAGAATGATCGGGAACCCGAGCCAATTTGCCTTGAGCGGCGATTCGGCGAGCTCCGCGCGACGCAGGTAGACAAAGTAGCCGGAGATAAACGGTACGACCAGGGTGTGCCCCCAGTCAGCAGGTTCGTCGAAGGCCCAGATGACCTGCGTTTCAATAAACTTGTAGAAGACTGCACAGAGAACAGCGAGCAGCAGCATGCCTGCGAGAATCGCGCGTGACTGTGGGATATCTCGGGCCGACCATCCAGATCGGACGGCGGTTGACTCGGGCGGTCGGGTGATTCCGTCGGCTGCACTCATGCGGACTGGTCTCGGCGACACGACAAAGATCCGCGGCACATTGCCACGGCCCCGCCCTGCCTCCCGATTCGCGACCCCAAGCTCCGACCTGGAGCGGGGAGGCGCGATACGGTGGGCCGTTTGGCCCGGTTCGTGATTTCGTCCAGAAACTGCAACATGTTTATCGTTGGTCGAGAGGAATCTCAGCCATCACGGCCCGCGCATCCGATGCCACGCTGGCCGGCTGGCTCCATCGCACGGATTTTCATTGCTTCACCCTGTCTTCACGCGCGTTCGCGGTTTAGTTGAAGGTGAAGTTCTCCGGCGGCGGTCCGAAGACGTCGTTACCGAAGTTCCGGTCGAGGAGGAAGCCGAAGCCGTATGTCGCACGGAATCCGTTGCGGATCACAGCGAGAGGCAGCGCGAAGAAGTTCGTTCCGATGATGACATGGTCATCGGACTGCATGTAGATATCGGGTTCAGCACGATTGCGAATTGCCTGAAGATCGACGCGGATCGTGGCTTCACGATCCTTGCCGACCACGCGCACCAAATCGACCCGATTCGGAATTGCCGTCGGAGCGAGACCGCCGGCTGCGGACACGAGACGACTGAGCGTGAGCCGACCGTTTGTGTTTTCCAGTTGGTACACGCCGATGCGGTTGACTTCGCCATCCACGTAGAGAAAACCCGTCTCTGGCGGCTCGATGTAAACCTGGTCGCCGGGGCGGATCACGATATTGAGGTTTGGATCACCCTTCACGAGTGCTTGGTAATCGATCTCAATAATGCGCGTGGCGTACATCGAATCGGGGCCATCAGCCTGGCCCTTTCGAGCAATGCGCGTGGCCGTCCCGGAAGTCGTGGTCCCACGAACCCAACGGCCGGTCACCGTATCGAAGACCCAGCCCGTCGCGGGTGCTTGTGTCGGCTTTTCGCCCGCAGCACCGGTGTCGGTGACCTTCGGTGTTGCAAGGTCATCGACGTCAACTGCTGGCTGCTCATCCTGACCGAGCACGCGCGTGGTGTCCCCGATCATTCCGGGTGCGGGTGCTGCGGAGTTGTCCGGGGCTGGCGCCGCTTCCGGCGTGTTTGCCTCGGGCTCACCGGCTTCGAGTTGATTGATGAGGTCGTCGATATCGACGGTTGGCTTCGTGCCGGGCTCAGTCGACGGCTTGGTGGAAGGCGAGGTAGAAGACGCAGCATCTTCCGCGCTCCGACCGGCTTGCCGCTCGGGGTAGATCGGATTGAGCGTGTCATCAAGCGGGGCAGCACGAATCACCTTCACCAGTTGCGTCGTCGGAAGCGTTCCGCCCGCGAGCGCGATGGCTTCGGTGAGGCGGAAGTCAGGTCGCTGCAACGCGAAAACGCCGGTTGATTGCACCGAGCCACCGATTGAGAACTGGAATCCTTGACCGCGCTCAAGCGAGACGGAGACGAGCGGGTTCTGAATGATTCGCGCGGCCTTCGACTCGATCTCGCGCTGGAACTCCTCAACCGTCAAGCCAGCGGCGACGACATCACCGAGCTGCTTGATCGGAATGTTGCCGGTCTGATCGATCGTGCGCTCAAGCATCTCTGTCTGACCGGGCGTGATCAGTTCGAAAATCTCGATTCGAACCGCGTCTCCCGGCGAGAGCCGGTACTTCAGTTCGCTTGGAACGAGATCCTCCGGAGTAGGCTTGGACATCTTGGAGCCCTTGATTCCGGACTGATCAATCACGTCGAGCCTTGAGAGGATCGGCATCGTGGTTGGCGTCGTCTCGAAATAGCCGGTGCGACTCGGATCGAGGTAGGAGTCCACCTCGCATCCAACAAGCGTCGCAGCGAGAGCTGTTGCCGCAAACAGTCGCCCTGCAGAACGAATAAACCTCGTTGCTGTGGGGAGTGCAGTCTGCGAGTTCGAAGAGAGAAGATGGTCAGACTGGTTCGAATGCACGTTCTTGACTCCGGCAGTGCCGACACAGCGTTCAGGACCATCCACCCGGAGGGACTCTGCGACGCGTGGGTGTCTTATCGGCACGCACGGAGTTTCAATTTGAGGATTCGCGAGACGATCTTCGCAACAAACTCAGCGATCGATCGCGCGGAGCAGAACTGCCATGCGCGCAGCGACCCCACAGGAAACCTGCGCCAAAATGACGCTATCCCTGTTGTCGTCGGCCACGATGTCGTCAATTTCGACACCTCGGTTGACAGGTCCGGGATGGAGAATCGGTGTCCCTGGGCGGAGCTTGTTTCGCCGCACTGCCGTCAAGCCGTAGGTCGAGCGATAGTCGGGAGCAATCCCGTTTCCGGCGGCTCGTTCCATCTGAACTCGAAGCATCATGATCGCATCAATATCGCCAATAATGGAATCAATATCGTGAGAGATCGTGATTGAACCGGGTCCCGTCGCGAGTTCTTCGAACCCTACTGGGACAAGTGCTGGCGGGCCAACGACCACCACATGGCTGCCCAAAGTCACGAGTGCATGCGTCGCGGAACGGGCGACCCGACTGTTCGCAATGTCGCCGACAATCGCGACCCGCTTCCCAGTGAGGTCGCCGAGTCGAATCCGAAGCGCGAGGGCATCAAGGAGCGCCTGCGTTGGATGCTCATGTCGGCCGTCACCCGCGTTGATCACCGGGCACTCCACATGACGAGCAACAAGTGCCGCGCCACCCGAGATTGCGGTCCGGACGACGATCGCATCGACCCCCATCGCCTCGATATTGCGTGCGGTATCAACAAGCGTCTCGCCCTTCGAGGCACTGGACCCGCTCGCACCGAGGTTGACGATGTCGGCACCGAGCCGCTTTGCCGCGATCTCAAAGCTCACACGCGTGCGGGTGGAATCCTCGAAGAAGAGGTTCGCGACGACACGGCCCGCGAGGCGAGCCTCGGCGCGCACATCTCCCACCGCCGCCGGCAGCAATGCTTCCGCATGGTCAAGCAGTCTGCGAAGTTCCGACGCAGGCAAACCCTCGATCGCAAGAAAGTCGCGACCAGGGCTCGAGAGTTCGGTTCCGTTCGTTCGTTGGATCAGGCGCACGACGCGCAGAATAGCGTGCGGCGCGCGCGAATTCAGTCGCCAACCGCGGCCATCGCCGGGTCAGCGACGATCTGGATCGGATGGAAGGCCGTCGCGACAACTCCGGTCGCCTCGTCCCGAATCTCCACCTTCAGGCGGTAGCTCCCGATCGAAAGGTATTCGGAGACCGGCACGATCTCGCCTACGAAGAAGTCTTCTCGGCGAACCGGACTGGCGTCCACAACCGCCGTCCACTCGGGCGAGCGCGCCCAAACCTCAATCCCATCACGCTCCGACTCGATCGCAATGCGCGTGGCCAAGCGTGTGACATATTGGCCGTTCTCAAGCCCACTGCTGAAGCCTTGAAGTTCGCTGTAGACAATGAAGCGCGCGTTCGAGCGTGGAAGAAAGCGATTGTTTCCGAGTGGCGAAAAACGTCCGAAACTCTCGACCTTGGTGCACAGTTCGACCTTCGGAATGATGAGCTTGGGCCCGCCAGCGAGTGCGGCGACAAGCGCATCCGTCGTCGCGGTATCAATGGCTCCGCCCTCCGCAAGAATGCGGCCAATGGTGGCGAAAGCTGCGTGCGCGTTCGTAATGCGCTCCCGCTCTGCGGGGAGCAGATCGGCACCAAACTCTCCTGGCAGGGCGAGTGAGGGATTTGCGAGGGCGAGCGCCGCGAAGGCGAGCCAGTCGCGCACAGGCTCGGTACTGGTGAGGCTTCGTTTCACGAGGCTCTCCGCGAGCAACTTCGCGAGTTCGCCCGGATCAGTCGGCACCGGAGGCTGGATTTCCAGGGCGCTATTGGCTTGGGTCGGCCCGGAAAGAAGGGTCGGAGTCGGAACCACAGTCGCAACGGGCGCAGCACTCGCTGCCGTTGCCGTTGGCGGGTTGGTCGTCGGAGGAACCGCGGCAGTTGACGCGGCGACCGAAGTCGATGGCTGCGAGGGCTCCGCCTGAGCACGGGGCTGCGGCTGCGCCTGTTGGATTGGCTGTTGCGCCTGAATAGCCGTTTCGGTCGCACCGTTCGCGGGAACGGGTGCGGTGCTTGCGGCGGTGCTTGCGACTGGACTTGCGGCGGTGCTTGCGACTGGACTTGCGACTGGACTTGCGGCCGATTCGCCCTCAAACGCAACCTGTGCCGAAACCGGCGCCCTTTGACGCGCCGCCTCGCGCTTGGTTTGCATTTCTGACAGCGCCTGCATGTCTGCGGAGTAGCTTGAGGCAAGCGCATCGACGAGACCATCGCCACCAGACTGCCCCTGTGCGAGCGTCGCGGCATCCAAGCCACCGGACGCGTCTGTCGCTTCGTCGGAAAAAACAACCCGATCTGGTCGACTCGCAGTTGCCGGCGGGTTTGATCGCACGGCCTCCGGTCGAACCATCTCGCTCTGCGCAGTCGGCGGCGCGTTGCCGTCGCCGCCAAAGGATGCGCAACCAAACCCGGAGAGCGTCCACACTCCGAGAAGCATCATTGGACTCGACCGCGCCCAACTGAGCGCGAGTTCGCGGAGCGCAGGATGCAGCACGGGAAGCGTGCGCAGAGGCACGATCGACCGCATCGAGCTTGGGCTACCGCCTCGCCTCGCCGAATCGGCAGAGCAGGCGTCCATGGACAACGAATCGTGATTGAGCGGGGTTTCCACGCGAAGTTCCTCTTCGAATTCCGCACGCTTGCGCGCGGGGGCGGTCATCCTGACCTTCGTGAGCATCCAAAAACCGACAAACGGCGCACCCGACGGGGGAAGGCGTTGTTGGCCGGTACCAGACAACCCCGCGACACGGGCCAAGCTTTCGACGATGGGGTGGCATCGGTCTTTCGGACGAAAAAACCGCAGTTTCGCTGTGAGATTTCGGGCGTCAGCGTCGACCCGAAGCAAGTTGGGCGCTGAAGCTGCTCACGAACGCTTCAAGCGTGCGGGGAAGTTCGCCAGCGAGTCCACTCTTCGATCGGCGGTCGAGATCGACGGCCTCGGCAAAGATCCGCGCGGCGCGGGTTGCTCCCAGCACGCGCGCAGCTTTGAGCGTGGGCGCGGTCGACGCGCCCCAAAGTTTCGCCTGCCGCGCGACCGCGGCGTCGGGCGAACCGTCCGCAAGCATGCGTGCGCAGTCATGGAGCTTGCGTGCTAAGTCAACGAGCGACCAAAGGATCAGCTGCTCGGGTGCCTGAGAAATCTCGACCAGTTCACGCACCTTTCGCACCGCGTCCGCTGGTCGACCGCCGAGCACAGACTCTTGCACCTCCCACGCGGCCTCTTCGCGACTCTGCCCGGTGAGCATCGAAACGAGTTCACGCGTGACGTGCCGCTTGCCTGCAGGCTCCGTCGCGAGATAGGCGCCGTACTTCGCAAGCTCCGTGTCGAGACGCGCAAGATCGTTGCCGACGCGGTCGACCAGCGCTTCCGCCGCTTTGCCGTCGAGCTCGATTCCGTGCGCTTTTTCAGCACGCATCGAGCACCAGGACATCGCGTGCCCCGCGTCGGGGGGCTCGCACTTCAGAACAGCGCCAACCTTGGCCACAAGTTTGTCGAGGTTCCCCGGACGCCACGATTCACTGCGGAGCACAAGCGTTGCGTGCTCCATCGGCTCCTCGGCATAACGCTCAAGCGCGCGGCGTCGCTCCTCACTCGCGACGAACTGATCGGCCTTGTCGACGACGATGAGTTTGTGGGTGGCGAGCAAGCCGAAAGTGCGCAACTCGTCGAAGACATCGACCATCTGCACAGACCCACCATCGAAGTCGAAGCGGCTGACCTCACCAAACTGCTCGCCAAGCAACTTCTGAAAACGCTGCAGCCGCTCCACGATTTGGAAGGAGTCCTTTCCGTGGAGGATTACGAAGCGCATCGACGAGTTCGTCGGCTCAGCCATCGGCGCATGGTAGAGCGGCCTGCCGTACGATGCGTGGATGCTTGCGCTCGTCGTCGTGAGGGGTCCCGACAGAGGACGCACGTTCCCGTTGCCGGAACGCGAGCCGCAACTCGTCGGTCGCTCGAGCGAGGCACTCCATCTCGTGGACCAGACCGTGAGCCGTCGTCACGCGGAACTCACGCCAGATGGTCGCACATGGACCGTCCGCGACCTCGATAGCCGACATGGGACATTCGTCAATGGTGTGCGCATCGCGGGAGCAGTTGCACTTCACGCCGGGGATCGGCTGCGCTGTGGCGACACCGAAATGCTTGCCATCCGCGAAGGTGAGACCGCTGTGCGCACGCATGACGATGGATCGGCGAGTGCCCTTCGCGTTGCAGATGCGGTCGGGGAGGATCCCACTTCAGACGCTGCTACGGTGACCCTCGCGCTCGTCACGCGTGCAGCCGAGCCGACCGACACCGACGCGTTTCTCGCAGAGGCCGCGGGCGTTCTTGAGGCGCGGCTCGGCTCGTCGATCACCGCGCTGCGCGCAACTGATGCGCAACTCTCGTCATTTGTTGCGCTCTCGCATGCGGAGGGTCGCATCGCGCACGCACCGCTCGCGCTCGTGCGCCGCGCAATCGACGAAGGAGAAATGCTCGCCACAAACGACGGCGCCTTCGCGCTGATTGTGCCTTTCGGCGCGATCGGAGCCACGCGCGGTGCGTTCATCCTCCACCGAACCGAACATTTCGCTCCAAGCGCCCGCGAGATCGCGTGTCTTGCTCGCGCTTCTGAGGTTGCTTCACTTGCCACCGCCGCGCGCGGTGTGCGGGATTCCCGCGGTCACCAGCATCGACTCGCACTGATCGGCGAGACGGTCGCTGCGCTCAGCCACTCGATCAAAAACATGCTCCAAGGCATGCGATTTGGCGCGGACGCCGTCGAGCTCGCACTCATCCGTGGGGAACTTGCCAAGGCGCAGGAAGGTTGGCCGATTCTTCATCGCAACCTCGATCGAATCCATGCGCTCGCGCTGAACATGTTGGCGTGGGCAAAGGAGCGCCCGCTTGAGCCTGAAGAGTCTGACGCCAACGCGCTCCTTCGCGAGGTGCGCGAACTCCTCGCGCCAGCCGCCGGGCGTCGGCGTGTCGGGGTGGTGTTGGAGCTTGACGATGCCCTTCCGCCCGTCTCGCTTGACGCGCCCGCTGTCCATCAGGCGCTTATGAATCTCGTCCTCAACGCCATCGAGGCTGCTCCGGAACGGGTGGGACTTGTTACCCTTGGCTCGCGCTACCTAGCACAGGGCGACGAAGTCCACCTCTCGGTGCGGGACAACGGCGCCGGCATCCCCGACGGAGTCCGCGCGCGTCTCTTTGAGCCATTCGTCTCCTCAAAGGGCCAGCGAGGGACCGGGCTTGGACTCGCGGTCGCCCGGAAAATCGCGCTCCGCCACGGCGGTCGGCTTGAAGTCGCCAAGACTTCGGGAGCAGGAACCGAGTTTATTCTGGTACTCCCGGCAACAAGCGAAGGCGCAGATCCGGCCGAAACACGCGCGCCAAAGGGACTTCGGCCAGGCGAGTTCGGTTGGAAATTTGAGTAACCAACCGATGCCCTTGGGCGGGGACCGAAGAAACTCCCAATCGTTTCCGAAGTTCCGCGGGTCGCTTGCCGATCAACGGCGCACCGATACGATCCCGCCGCTGTGCGGATGGCACCTGTGTGCGCAAGCGCCAGAAATGCCGCATCCTCCAGCGACTCCCGTCGGTCCGTCCGTCCGCTCCCGAGCATTCCGCTCGCTCTCCCGAGTCCAAAGGCCCATCCGCGCATGCTTCCAACCCTCGACGCGCACCTACCGCACATCGTCAACTCGCTTCCCCCCGCCCGGCGCCACGAAGTCCTCAACTCCGTGAGCTACCAGCGCACGCGCGAGATGTCGATTGACGAGCTTCTCCTCGAGAACCGCGTCGTCTTTCTCATTGGCGAGATCAACTACTCCTCCGCGGCGCGCGTGATGATGCAGATGCTCTACCTGGAGAACCAGAAGAAGGGCCAGGACATCAACTTCTACATCAACTCGCCGGGCGGCTCGGTGGACGACACCCTCGCCGTCTACGACACGATGCAGTTCATCTCCTCGGATGTCGCGACCTTCTGCATTGGCCGTGCATATTCGGGCGGCGCGGTGCTGCTCTCGGCCGGTCAACCTGGCAAGCGCACGATCCTGCCACACGCGAAGGTGATGATTCACCAGCCGCTTGGTGGAGTGACTGGTCAGACCACGGATATTCAGATTCAGGCTGAGCACATCAGCAAGATGAAGCGCACGCTCAATGAGATCCTCGCCCGGCACTGCAATGCGCCGGTCGAGCGCATCGCAAAGGATGTTGAGCGTGACAAGTTCTTTAGCGCTGAGGAGGCGAAGGCGTATGGCCTCGTCGACGAGGTTGCCGTCTTCCCGGATAAGAGCAAGAAGTGATTCGATCGCGCGACCAGTACGGCGGCGCAGGCTCGCCGATGGCGGAGGACGACGACGATATTCCGTCGTTCGTTCCGTATGTCATCGAGTCAACCGGTGGTCGCGAGCGCCAGTGGGACATGTGGTCGCGGTTGCTCGCGGACCGCATTGTCATGTGCTCTGGCGAGATTCGCGACGATATGGCCAACTCGATCTGCGCACAGCTTCTTTATCTTGCCGCTGAGGATCCGGCCGCGGAAATCGCGATCTACATCAATGGTGCTGGCGGCAGCATTACTGCGGGTATGGCGATCATCGACACCATGAGGTCTCTCCCCGGTCCTGTCGCCACGTATGTTCTCGGCTGTGCTCCAAGCATGTCGAGCCTCATCGCCTGCTGTGGAACCAAAGGCCGCCGTTTCGCAACCCGTAACGCGTGGAATCTCATGCACCAGGGTCGAATCTCCGGCACGATCGAAGGGCAGAGCACCGATCTCGAGATTGAAGTGCGGCGCATGCTTGTGATCGAAGATCAATGCAACACGCTTTATGCGGAAATGACTGGTAAGACGAAGGAGCAGATCGCTGCGGACTGTGACCGCGACCTCTGGCTCAACGCGGAAGAGATGCTCGCGTACGGACTGATTGACGCAATCATCACAAGCGCGCCGCTCGCACCGAAGCACGGCTAAGAGCACACGACTTCTACCCAACAAGATCAACAACGGGCGCCAGCGCCCTCAACCCATAGGTTCGCGCAATGACCATCATTCCCATCGTCATCGAGAAGACCGGCCGCGGAGAGCGCGCCTACGACATCTATTCGAGGCTGCTCAACGACCGCATCATCTTTCTCGGCGGCGCAGTCGGCGACCAGATGGCGAATCTCGTCGTCGCGCAGTTGCTGTTTCTCGCCAACGAGGACCCGCGCGCCGACATCTCGCTTTATGTGAACAGCCCCGGAGGCAGCGTGACCGCAGGTCTTGGCATCGTCGACACGATGAACTTCATCCCGTGCGACGTCTCGACCTACATCATCGGCTGCGCAGCGAGCATGGGCTCGGTCATCGCGTGCTCGGGTACCAAGGGCAAGCGTTATGCGCTGCCGAACTCGGAGAACCTCATGCACCAGCCGCTGATCGGCGGCGTGCTCGAGGGCCAGGCCACCGACCTTGAGATTGAGGCTCGGCACATCCTCCGCATGCGCGACCAGCTCTACGAGATCTATTCGAAGGCCACCGGCCAGTCGAAGGAAAAGATCACTGAGGACTGCGACCGCAATAACTGGCTCACCGCGAATGAAATGCTCCAGTACGGCCTCGTCGACAAGGTGCTGGAGAAGTTGTCGATGCCAAGTGCTGCCGTGAAGCCCAAGTCGGACGCCTGACGACCCCAGTCCAGGCAGCGGATGTTGTCGGCCGCTTGAGGGATCCGACCATCTGGTTTGATCCGGTTCTCGGTCTCACCGTTCTGCACTGTGGTTTCATGGGCTTTTGAACGGAACTCGTTTGTCGAAAGCCACTTGACCAAAAAACGCCCCATGCGGGTCAGTTGGTCGACACGGCCTCACGTCCGCGTACAGCGATGGTTTGAATCGAAACCTGAGAATGGGATTGCAACTGCCGCGATAGGGTGCATTCTCCATTGGAATCTGCACTGTCCCTCTCTCGTCTGAAAGCCCACGCGTGGTGGGTGGAAGGATGAGTGGGTGCCGATTCCACCCTGTCCCTCGGCGGTTCCATGTCTGTTCATAAGAAAGAGCGCCTCGACTCCGGGGCTGCTTTGGCGTGTCCATCCGCCATCCAGTCGATCTCGCTCGGCTTTGGGATGATCTATCCCCAGCTTCGTGCGATTGCGTCTGCCATGATGAGTCACGAGCGCAGTGCGCACACGCTTCAACCCACCGCTGTCGTGAGTGAGGCCTTCCTACGCCTCGTGCACCGCGACGGAACGAGCTTCCAGAGCGAGGCCCATCTGTTGGCCTACGCCGCAACGGTCATGCGTTCGGTGCTCGTCGACCACTCACGCAAGCGCCGGTCGAAGAAGCGCGGAGGTGGCGCGCAGGTCAGTTCCGAAGCACTGCTTGGCATCGTGGGGCAAGTCGGACCCGGTGTCGACTTTCTCGAGATCGATGATGCACTCTGCGCCCTTGAGTCTGCGGACGAGCGGGTTGCACGGGTCGTTGAGGCTCGCATTTTCGGTGGTCTCACCATCGAAGAGGTTGCTGAGGCCCTTCACATTTCCCTGTCCAGCGTGGCGCGCGATTGGCGCTTTGGGCGAGCATTTCTTGCCGGACAACTTTCATGCGACGGCACCCTGCCGGAGTTGGAGGCTCCATGAACATCGGTCCGACATCGCTTCGGCGCGCCCGCGCTGTGTTTCACTGTGCACTTGAACTCGAAGGTCTCGAACGCGATCTCTTCGTGAGTGACGCGTGCGGGGTTGACCCTCAACTCGAGTCCCTTGTTCGACGGCTGCTCGCCGCGGACAGCCTCGAAACAAACTCATTCGGCGGCAGCGTCGCAGCAGAACTTTGCGCGCAAGCCAACAGCGGCCCCTCCCACCATCACCCCGTTCCTCTCGGCTACACAGCACTCCGCGAACTCGGCGTCGGTGGCTCCGGCAAGGTGGAACTTTGCCGCGAAGAGAAGAGCGGGGCATTGGTCGCCGTCAAAACGATCGACCTCCGCGGGCTCGGCCAAGGTGGTGTGGATCGCGTTCGCCGCGAATGGCGCATCCTCAGTTCGATCGAGCATCCCGCGTTGGTGAAGTTGCGCGCTGCGGGAACAATCGAAGACCGGTTTGCCTATCTCGTGATGGACTTTATCGATGGTCTAGATGTTCGAAGTCATGCGGAAGTCTTCCGACTCAACGCGCGTGATGTGGTCGGGCTACTTCTCCCAGTTGCGGAAGCGCTCGCACTCGCGCATGGGCGCGGCGTGATCCATCGCGACATCAAGCCGTCAAACATTCTCGTCGGCGCAGATGGCCGTGCACGACTTCTTGATTTCGGCGCGGCACGAATATCGCTCGATGGAGCAGTGAGCGTCCATCACCACACGCTCACCGGCGAAATGGTCGGCACGCTCACCTACATGAGTCCTGAGCAGGCGGCTGGGCGCGCGCGTGATGTGGATGGTCGTACCGATGTCTACCAACTCGCCGTCGTCCTTTACGAACTCATCGAGGCAAGGGCTCCCTATGAACTCGATGGCATGACACTTGCGGAGACGATCGGAGCGATCGTGAGTTCGCGACCCGCGCCAATGGCACGCCTCACTGAAGAAGGCGGCGCCTCACCGGCACTCGCGCGCGTCATCATGAAAGCGCTCAGTAAGAAGCCCGATGCTCGGCAGCGAGATATGGAGGCGTTCATCCGCGCGTTGGCTCGGGCGATGCGCGAAACGCACTGCGTTTGAAGTTCTGTGCCTCACCAACTTCGATGCCCCTGTGATCAACTGATTCACGGCCGGTTGGATGCAGACCTCGCAAACCAGCGGTTGGTTTGGGCACACAGCTCTCAACCTGCGCGAGACTTCGTACGGACACGCTTCGTTGCGGCGACAGCGGGACGGAGTTTCACGGAAATTGAGGATGATTCGGTGAGATGCGCATCGACCGAGTAACGGCCAGACTCAACGCTGAACGCGATCGTCGGGACGCACGCCGGGATTCCAGGGATGACTTGGAGCATGTCCGTGCCGAAGGCATCCCGAAGCACAACCGAAGCACCGGGAGCAAGATCGGAGCCCAGGGAAATCTCGCAGGGCGCGCGATCCACGCGAAAAATCGCTCGGAACCGGACCTCAGTGGACCGAGCAACGGCAGTGCAACTATCGGGCATGGCGGAGAGCATGAAGACCCCGCCCTTCGAGACGGAGACGCCGTCCACTGGCACCTCAAACCACTCCGTCTCACAGTCGAGGCCGACCCAGAATTGGAGCCGTTCGAGCTGCGCCGTTGAAGTACACGAGGGAAGTGCTTTGAGATCTTGTTGCATCGGGTGTCGCATCGGGTGTTGCATCGGGTGTTGCACGACCATTTGTCGCCTCAATTGCCCGGCTCCGGACATCTAGGAGCCAGCCATCCACGGTTACGCCAACGGCCCCCTGTTCCTGTCACGATCCTGAGAGAAGTGCCGAATAAAAGATTTTCATGATGCCAATGAAGTCAAGCTGCTTGGAGCAACGAGCCGACGCGGGAGCGTTTCACCAAAACTCAGCAACGCGCGAGGCTCTGAAGGAAGCAGTAAAAAGCCGCGCGAACGGGCTCTCTCGAATCCGTTCGCGCAGCGTTGCGTGGCTTGTTTGAAGCGAAGGAAGCGCCTCACTTGAAAGAACGCAAACGATGGACAAAACCTGTCACGCAACTTCGAAAATTTCTTTCCTCCGCCGAATCTGCGAGAATCTTCGGTGCCGCAGCTCGCCCGGCGACCGGCTGAACACCCGCGATTGATCGAAACATGAGCCAACCAGTCATCCCACCCAGCGCTGAGAATGAACCGCCGACTGGCGAACCGGCAGCAACTCTTTTCGGTGATGCGTGGGCAGACGCCCAACCGTCGATGCAGACACAGCAACCCGCGCTCGGCGGGAAAGTCGGGCTTTGCCCTGAAGCAGCGGCACTGGCTGCGCTTGGTGCGGCGCTGCCGCGAGAGCTTTACCTCGGTACTTCGAGTTGGAGCTTTCCTGGCTGGAAGGGGCTCGTCTACGACCGCGATGCGAGCGAGGCGGTTCTCGCGCGCACCGGGCTTGACGCGTACGCGCAACATCCGCTGTTTCGGTCCGTCGGCGTTGATAAGACGTTTTACCGACCTGCGCCGCGACTCGAGTTTGAGCGGCTTGGCGCGCAGGTCCCCGCGGACTTTCGCTTCCTCGTGAAGATGTGGCGCGGTACCGTCGAGCACGGCGTTCGCGGCCCGGCGGCATTGTCGGCGGGCGATGATGGATTTCTCAACGCGCGCGTCGCGGAAACCGAATGCATCCGGCCCGCGATCGAAGGACTCGGGGATAAAGCCGGTCCGCTTCTCTTCCAGTTTCCGCCGATGCGCTTCGCTGGCGCACGGGCACAGCGTGCGTTTCTCGCGCAACTCGCGCAGTTTCTGAAGGCACTTCCAAAGGGCCCGCTCTACGCGGTCGAACTCCGAAATCGCACGCTGCTGTCACCAGACTGCGCCCCGCGGCTCGGTGCACTTCTCGCAGAGAATGGTGCTGTGCCATGCCTCTCCGTGCATCCAACAATGCCGAGCCTCGACATCCAGGCGCGCGAACTCGTACTCGACGAGACGAAGCCGCGCGTCATGCGGTGGATGCTGCGCGGGAACCATGCGTATGCCGAGGCGAAGGATCTCTATGCGCCGTTTGACGCACTCGTCGAGTCCGACGATGCGAGCCGCGATGCACTTGCGCGACTGGCAAAAGCTGCGATTTCCGCCGGGATCGGCGCGTGGGTGATCGTGAACAACAAGGCTGAAGGCTCAAGCCCACTCTCCGTCGAGCGATTGGCGCGTCGCATAGTCGGCGAGTGACACGCAGAGCGCCTCACTCAAAAAACGCGCGCATCCGCTCGGCGACAATGTCGGGGCGGTCGTAAAGCAGCACGTGGCCCGCGCCTTCGAGCACCTCGCCCTCGAAATCGGCGATGCCGTTTCGCCAGACCTCAATCATCGAGGGATCAGTCAACTGATCGTGCGCTCCGTAGAGCACGAGGGTTGGGGCACGGATGGAAGAGAGCATCGGCTCGCACCCACGCACGAGGAACGCGCGGAGGTCGTCCACGATTTCGAGAAACGCCGCGCGTCGCTCGACCGCGCGCGCCACAAACTCGCGCCGAACCGGTTCGGGCATCGCGGGCGGATTGGGAAAGTTCAGTCGCAAGACCTCGTCGAAACTCGCGTCATCCTTGATATCGAGTGGAAGCTCACCTGCCGCGACGCGCGTCATGAACGCATTTTGCTTCGGCGCGACCACGCCAGCTGGCGAAAGGAGCGCGATCCGGCGCACGGAGTCGGGGTAGGTCGCGGCGTACGCGGCTGCAAACGCGCCACCCATGGAAGTTCCAACGACATCCACGACTCCCAACTGTTCATGCACACGGAACCGCTCAATGCAATCGATGTACAGCCGCCAATCGTGCGGCGCCTCACCGTGCATGGCGTGCTCGCCGAAACCGGGAAGATCGGGAACGACGACACGGTGCGCATCGCTCAGAATTGGCGCAACTCCCATCATGGCCTCGGCTGATGTCCCAAGGCCATGCAGCACAAGCACCGTCGTCGCCCGCGGCAAGGAAGCGGCAGTTTCCGCCGGAGGATCGGTGTCCAACACCCTCCACCGATGCCCGTCGACCTCGACAAAGCGCTCCGACACGCCGGCATTCGCATGGCCAGCGATCATCGCGAGCCGAAACGCGTTGCCCGGGTCGTTCCAAAGCCAAACCGCCGCCGCAACGGTGGTCGCAAGGAGGACGGCAAGGGCAACGAGAATCCAACGGAACATACGCTTCATGCCCGGAGCGTATGCCGAGCACCTCGCCACGTCTCGACTCACCGTAGGATGCGCGCCATGTCTTCCGACGGCAACATCGATGCACGGGTTCAGTCCTTCCGCGAGACCTTCGAACGCACGCGCGCAGAAATCGCGAAGGCCGTCGTCGGCCACACGGAAATTGTGGATGGCGTCCTGATTTGCCTTTTCGCCGGTGGACACTGTTTGCTTGAAGGCGTGCCTGGGCTGGGCAAGACGCTTCTCATTCGCTCGCTCTCGCAGGCACTGCACCTCAAATTCAGCCGCGTGCAGTTCACGCCCGACTTGATGCCTGCGGATGTGACAGGCACAACAATCGTTGTCGAGACCGAAAATGGCCGCGATTTTCAGTTCCGAAAGGGACCGATCTTCGCGCAGATCGTGCTGGCGGACGAGATCAACCGGGCAACGCCTAAAACGCAATCATCGATGCTTGAGGCGATGCAGGAGCGCAGCGTCACAGTCGGCGGTGTCTCGCATGAACTCGAAAAACCGTTCTTCGTGATGGCGACGCAGAATCCAATTGAGCAGGAGGGAACCTACCCCCTGCCCGAGGCGCAACTCGACCGTTTCTTCTTCAAGCTCGTCGTGGGATACTCATCGCGTGCGGAACTTTCGACGATTCTCGACCGCACGACAACCGGCGAGAGTCCACGGATTGAGCGCGTGCTCGACGCAGCAGGCATCGTCGAAGCGCAGAAACTCGTGCGTAGCGTCGCGATCGCGCCTCATGTGCAGGACTATGCGGTGCGCATGGTGCTCGCGACCCATCCCGGCGGCCAGTTTGCCACGCCGATGACGAACCAATTCCTCCGCTTCGGCGCGAGCCCGCGCGCCGCGCAGACGCTCGTGCTCGGAGCGAAGGTAAAGGCGCTTCTTGCGGGCCGTTCCGCGGTGGCGTTCGAAGATATCAAGGCGGTTGCGCTGCCGGCGCTCCGCCATCGTGTGCTGCTCAACTTCGAGGCGGAGGCGGAGGGCCGCGCCGCCGACGATGTCGTGCAGAACATCATTGACACGCTCGTACTCGACGCGCATTGACACCGGAAGGAACACCCTATGCAACTCATCGCAGCCTCTCTCGCGGCGGTATTCGCCGCCACCGCTCTCGCTCAAGACACCGGCGGAGTAGAAAGTCCAGTCGTCGCCATCGACCCTGCCGCCTCAGCTGCAGAGGGCGCGAAGAGCGACCTACGGTTCGTGCTCGCCGGCGGATACGCGCACTTTTTCGACACCGATTTTGATACCGGCGGCGGCAGTGTCGCAGTCGACCGCGGATTCGGCTCACTCAATATTGGCGCGGCACCGAATGACCACTACGCGTGGGACATCGAGCTCGGATGGGAAGGCTCGTGGTACGGATTTGAAGACGGCGGCACGCTTGCGACCGCCGCTGGCGGTACGCCGTGGGATGCGGTGCAGTCGATCGTGTTTGCACCCGGTGCCGCTTTCCGGCTCGACGAGCGTTGGCGGCTCAACACGCGATTCTTGCTGCAATTCGCAGGTGAAAATGATGCTGATGTCGGCGAGAGCGCCACGTATGGCGGCATCGTCGCCGCGTCGTACTCGTTCTCCAAAGAGTTCACCCTTGGTGCTGGCGTACTCGCGACCTCGCGCATCGAGGAAGATGTCCTCGTCGTGCCGCAGATCATTGTCGACTGGCGACCGTGCAAGGAGTTTCGTCTCTCGAACTTTGCGGGACCAGAAGCGTTTCCTGGCGCCGCGGGCCTTGAGGGCATCTGGGTGCTCTCTGAGGAGTTCGAGCTTGCGCTTGGCGGCCGCTATACCTACCGACGATTTCGCCTCGCGGAAGATGCCGCGATTTCGAGTGGTGTTGGCACCGATCAGGGCCTTCCCTTGTGGCTTCGTGCGACGATGCGCGCGAAGTGCGGTGCGCGTATCGATCTCGTCGGTGGATTCCAATTGATGGGCGAAATGCGCCTCGATGATTCCACTGGGCAGCGACTCGCGAAGGCGGACGTGGAGGCTGCGCCATTTCTCGGCGTGTTCTTCAGTTGGAGATTTTAGTTCGAGAAACCGCTACTTATGAGCATGTCGCCAAAACACAACGAAGCCAAGGATGCAGCAACCGATCGGCCACGTCCGATCGCGCTGGTGACTGGCGCGAGTTCCGGTATCGGCCGTGAATTCGCGCTTTTTCTCGCAGAGCGCGGACACGATCTCGTCATCGTCGCCCGACGCGAGGATCGACTTGTCGACCTCAAGCGCACCGTGCTTGATCGCTTTGGTGCGCGTGCGATGGTGATCACGGAGGATCTGTCGCACGCTGCCGCACCGAGGCGTATCGTTGACGTCGTGCGGGCGTCGGGTATCGAAGTCGATGTACTCGTCAACAACGCTGGATACGGAATGCGCAGCCGCTTCCTCACCACGGAATGGACCTCGTATGCCGACTTCCTTCAGGTCATGGTGATGTCGTGGCTCCACCTCACGCACCTGCTTGCTCCGTCGATGGTGCGGCGTGGACGCGGGCGAATTCTGAATGTGTCGAGCCTCGCTTCGCTTGGTCCTGAGCCGCCAGGAAGCTTGTATGCGCCGTCCAAATGCATGATGACGAGCGCGAGCCGTTCCCTGCGACTCGAGTTACTCGGGACTGGCGTGCATTGCACTGCACTGTGTCCAGGATTCACCTTCAGCGAGTTCCACGACACACTCGGTTGCCGAGAGCAAATGAACACGCTGCCGGGCATCATGTGGCAACAGGCGAGACCGGTGGTCGAAGCAGGTTGGGCAGGAGTCGAGCGCAATACGCCGGTTGTCGTTCCGGGGGCGTTCAATAAATTTGCCGCTTTTGCCTGTCGAATGCTGCCATATGTGGTGACGAGCAAGCTGATTCCCCGCGCCGTGCTTGAGGAAAACGCGCCGAAGCGCTGATCACACCGATGTCACTCATTTGCATTCCAATCGTTGTCGAGGCCGCGGCTGAGATTCCTGCGGCACTCGACCGCGCCGCGCGCGCACGGGTGCTTGGTGCGCGCATGATCGAGTGGCGCTGTGACGGACTCGCGAGTGACGCAGATGCTGGCGCCGCAATCGCGCGGCTCGTGCGTGAATCAGCATTGCCGTCCATTGTGACCGTGCGTTCGGAAGGCGAGGGCGGAACATGTGCGCTTGAAGAAAACGCGAGGCTCGCGCTTTTGGCACGCGTCGCGCGATCGGACGACGCACCGCGGATGCTCGACGTCGAGTTCGCATCGCTCTCGAATGATCTTGCCCGCGGACTCTTCGCCGCTGCGACCGCGTCGAAAGACGGTGAGACTCCGTCGGTACGGATCGTCGGGAGTTCGCACGATTTCTTAGGCCGCCCAGCTGATCTGATGCGGCGCGTGGCGTCGATGCAGGAAGATCCGCTTCTCGCTGTGGTCAAACTCGCGTGGACCGCACGCAGCGTACGCGACAACCTCGAAGCTTTCGACATTCTCGCTACGCGCACGAAACCAACCATCGCACTTTTGATGGGCGAATTTGGGCTGATGAGTCGCGTACTTGCGCCGAAGTTCGGCGGATTTCTCACCTTCGCATCGGATGCCACCGGAACCGGAACCGCGCCAGGTCAGCCGACAGCGCGCGAACTCCGCGACCTCTACCGCTTCGACGCTATTCGGCCCGCAACGCGCGTCTTTGGCGTGGTCGGTTGGCCTGTGACCCACTCGCAGTCACCTGCGTTTCATAACGCGCGCTTCTCGGAAACGGCGTATGACGGCGTCTATCTGCCGATTCCGGTACCACCGGAATGGGAGCATTTCAAAGCGACTGTTGGCGCGCTGATCGACCACGAAAAACTCGACTTTTCCGGCGCAAGCGTCACCATTCCGCACAAGGAGCACCTCGTGCGTTTCGTGCGCGAGCGCGGTGGAACAATTGATGCCGACGCTGCGTGGATCGGCGCGGCGAACACACTTGTGGTGGGGCCGCATGGAAGTACGGCGCACGAGCGACTGTTCGCAACCAACACCGACATGCCCGCGGCGGTCGAAGTACTAACGGCCGCGCTCGCCACTCGCGGACACACGCTGCCGTCCACGCGAATCGCTGTGATTGGCGCAGGCGGCGTCGCGCGTGCGGTGGCTGGTGGACTGGCGGCGGCGGGCGCGACGGTGGTTGTCTTCAATCGCAATCTTGCCCGTGCTGAGGAACTTTCCGCAGCGCTCGATGGTCGACAGATCACAACCGCAGATGGCCGCACCCGCACGACAAAGGTCGTCGCTGGTCGTCTCGATGCGCTTGCCTGCGGCTGCTTTCATGCGTTTGTCAACTGCACACCGATCGGCATGATTGGCGGCCCAGATCCCACGGGCTCGCCGCTTCCGGACGAGGTGCACCTTGACGACTCGGTTGTCGTGATGGACACGGTTTATACCCCGAAGGACACGCCGCTCGTGCGCGAGGCGCGATCACGTGGAGCGCATGTGGTTGATGGCGAAGCGATGTTCCTCCGACAAGCTGAGTTGCAGTCGTCCCTCTTCCGCGCGCGCTGGTGAAGCCGGTAGCATTTGCGTCATGTCCGCGACCAAAGCAGCAATCATCGAAGCGCGCGAATACCTGCGCGCGCACCTCTCGGGAATCATCGGCTTTGACGGCGAGTATGTCCCGATCAAGGTGGTGGTCGCACCCGATGGCACGCTCGTAGCTCCCGCCATGGTGGCAATGCTGCGCTCGTTTGATAACGCGCTTTTTCTTCCAGACGAAGGCGATGATTCGATGCACATGCAGATCACGATCGAGGAGATCGCCGATCGCGGAGAACATGCAGCGCTCTGCGACCGCTGGCGCATCTACCACGGCGAGCCGGAAGATGTGCGATGGGCGCGACTATCGATCGACGCTGCCAAGTTCCGCGGACGCATGTTTGACGGCGCGGTGATGATGGAGCCCAACGCGTTGGCCAGTGCTGAGGCGCAACTTTGCCGCGAGATCAATGGCGGAATGATCGACATGCTCAAAGCTGCTGTGGCAGCGGTCGCCGGGCTCGAGGTCGAATCTCCTCGGTTGGTCGGGATTGATCCGCTTGGTTTCGATGTTCGCGGACGCTTCGACGTGGTCCGTCTGCCGGCCAATCCGCCGATCACGGACGAAGAGGATGCAATTGCGGCACTTGAAGAGATCGCCGGAGTCGCGGGCAGTGACGATGATGGGGCTGCGGACGCACCCGACCAGGGTTGAATTTCTCGCGCAAGCTGTACTTTCACTCGGCCGCCTAACCGCGTGCGTGCTCTAGGATGCGCGTGCATATTTCACGCCGAATCCCGCGAGGTTTCCCATGGCATCGACCGAAGGTGACAAAAAGTCCAGCGAGTCCAAGTTTGAGGGCAGTCTCAACCACGCGATGATCGATGGCCCCGAGGGACGCACCGCGCAGGAGTACGCAAACCACTTCGGCGAGCCCGGCTTTGATGACATCACCAAGGTGTACATCTCGCAGCGCTATGCAGGCTATACCGAGGAAAATCAGCAGAGTTGGCGAACGCTGTACGACCGCCAGATGGTGTACCTCGCCACGCATGCGTCGTCGGTGTATCTCTCGGGCGCACGCGCGATCAATCTTGTGCGCGACCATATTCCGTATCTTGAAGGCTCGAAGAGCGTGAACCATTTCCTCGAGAAGCTCACGGGTTGGCAAAGCCGCGCGGTACCGGGATACCTTCCGGCCAAGGCGTTTTTCGCCTGTCTCGCGCGGCGCGAGTTTCCGACGACTGTGGTGATTCGTCCGAAGGAGTCGCTCGACTACCTGCCGGAACCCGACATCTTCCACGACATCTTCGGACATGTGCCGCTGCATGCGGATCCGATCTTCGCTGACTTTCTCCAGACCTACGGCAAGGCCGCGCTGCTCACCGACGACCCGTATCACACCGAGCGCCTCGCGCGACTCTTCTGGTTTACCGTCGAGTTCGGGCTGATCCGTGAAGCCGGTGAGATCAAGCTCTACGGCTCAGGGCTCATTTCGAGCCCAGGCGAATCGCTGCACGCGCTCACGAGCGACAAGGTTGATCGCAGGCCTTTTGACCTTGAAACCGTGTGCAACACAAGCTTCGAGATCGACCACTACCAGCCGATTCTCTACGTGCTCGAGAGTTTCGAGCAGCTACGTGACGCGATGAACAGCTATGCCAACCGCCTGATCGAAGACGCCAAGCGCGCTCCCGCGCACGCGTGAGACCGAAACAATTGGAAGAGAAGCCACGCTCGCGTCGTGGTTCTCCTTGATCACAGCATCGACATGACCACAGTGCAGGGCGCAACGCCCGTGCTGTTTCTTCTCGCGCTCAAACGAAACACACTCGTCTGCGTCACGGACACGCGCCCCAACCGGAGAGCACGATCGCAAGATCCGCTCCGTTCACTTCGCCGTCGCCGTTCGCGTCGGCCTCGGGATACTTAGGGCTTGGCGCGCCCCAATTCGTGAGAATGATCGCGAGGTCGACGCCGTCGACGAAGCCGGACGCATCAACATCGCCATCGCAGAGAATGGCCTCAATGGACACATTGTCGAGATCGCCACTCGCGCAGCCACCGGTCAGCCCTTCGAAACGGAGGAGCGATTGGGTCGACGTCGCCGTCACGATGAATTCGTGCGCCGTGATGCCTTCGTCCTCTTGAATCGCGATCGTTTCGACGAACGGCCCAAAGGTCACCTGCACCAAACGCGCCGCGGGCGTGCAACCGCTGAACTCGCCCGATCCAAGTAAGAATCGCAGACGGTACTTCCGATCAACGACCGTCGGTACGGTTTGCTGAATCCACCCAGCGCTGCACTGATTGAGATCAACCCACCACTCGCCGGCGGGCGCTTCAGGAGCGCGAAGCTGATCGACAAAGTTTGCACTCCAACCGGGAATCGTGATGCCACTTCCACAGATCGGACAACAGTCATCCTCGTAGTCCGACTGCTCAAATCCGCCGTTGACGACGAGTTCCTGGCCGAGCGCAATGCTTGAGGCAGCAAGACCCAATCCGCCCGCCGCGACCGCCACAAATCCAGTACGACCAAGTACTCGCATGC
>CAMDMA010000022.1 GCA_945902075.1 Candidatus Kuenenia stuttgartensis
GCCGCGTGCATGGCTGCAAAGCCGACGACGATGACCATCGGGAGGGTCCACGCGCGAAATCGTGAAAATCGCGAGGCCCGCCGACGCGGCGGCGCTTGCGCCACGACCCCATCGCAACGCGTGCTGCGATCCGCGTCGGACGCCTCTCCCTCCACCAACGCGGCAAACCGCGCCCGAGCCGCCGCATCCTCAAGCCACGACCGCGACGCGCCCCCGCTCACGCCCGCAACCTCGCGAGCACCTCGCGCAGCTCACGCTCGACCTCCTCTGCCGTCACTCCCTCCTCAAAAAGCAGCGCACGCAACGCGGTACGCATCCTCCGCCCCACACGCCGCACAAGCACCGCAAGCGCTTCCTCCGATCCGTTCGCCACACTGCCAAACCCTTCATCTGCGAGCGTCCCCGCACGCGCGGCCGCGATCTGCGCGTACGACTCGCCGCGCAGCACATGCGCCTCAAACGCCTCCCACGCCTGCCCATCGCCGCCCGCCGCCAACTCCGCGCGCACATGCGCGCACGCCTCAGCAACCACGGTCCTCGCCCAAGCCCGCTCGAAAACCGCCTCCGCATCCGCCTCGCGCCGCACGCGTTCACGCGCCTCGGCCGCCTCCTCCGCCGCGTAGCGCCGCCGTCGCTCTGCCTCGCGACGCTCGCCGCGCAGAAAAGTCCGCGCATCGAGCGAAAGGCCGGTCATGAGGTATCTTCGAAGCGGCAGCCCACTTTGACGCCACGCCTTGAAGAAGTCTTCACGACCGAGACCGCGCGCGAAAAACCTCCCCACGAGCTCCGCCGGCTCCGTCACGCCTCGCGCCGGGAGCGCCGACGCGTACGCGGTCAATGCCTCGCGGTAGCGTCCCATCACGTACCGCCGCACCTCGGCAAGCCCATCGTCGCTCTCGGCGAGTGTCCGATCGATCCAAGTCGCATGGGTCGATGGAAAATGCGATGCCTCATGCATGCGGGCATATGCGCCAATCTGGGTTGGTCGCGGCACGCTTTGGGCGGCCAATCCCGACATTTCGCAGCCTCCCGCGGCGGGGGTCAAATGCCAACTGGGAGGTCCTCATCATGCTCCCAGGTCACCGCTTCGCCCCCGGTGGCCGAGCCAACGCTCCCGCCCGTCGCCATGCCGATGCGCCGGAGGCGTACGGTCTGGAGGAACCCGTTTCCACAAACGAACTGTTGGATGCGTCGTGTTCCGCAGGTTTCCATTTCCATCCGCCTCGGAAAGTGCTATCGTTCGGATCTATGGCCACCGTTTCGAACCACTCCGCATGACAACCACCTCGACCAGAGGTTCGTTGCTGCGCGCAGGTTCGACACGCGTCGCTCCCACACCAAGCCTGATTCTCGAGCTCGTGCTCGAGAACCCACGCAACCGCGCCGGAATCGGCAGCGGCTTCCGCGTTCACGCCTGACCCTTTCCGCTTCTCCTGCTCTTACAAAAGGAATCGACCCATCTATCCGCCGCGCAGACCGTTTGGAGGCCAACGACAAGATTCGAGAGACTTCGGTCCTCGCATTAATGACCGCATCCGCATCACCCCCGTCCGGCTCCTCGATCCGGAAGGTGAGATGATCGGAGTGGTCGAGCTCGATGAAGCCAAGCGCCGCGCGTACGACGCGGGCCTCGATCTGGTGGAGATCGCGCCGGACAGCCGGCCGCCGGTCTGCAAGATCATGGACTTCGGTAAGTTCAAGTACGAGCAGTCGAAGAAGGAAAAAGCCAACAAGGCGAAGAGCAAGGCCTCAGAGATGAAGGAAGTTCGTCTCGGGCGCTCGATGAAAATCGATCCGCACGATGTCGACATCCGCATCGCCCAGGCACGGCGATTCCTGATCGAAGGTCACCGCGTCCAGATCATCCAGAATTTCCGAGGACGCGAAATGGCGTTCCGTTCGCGTGGCGATGACCGCATGGATGACATCATCCAGCGCTTGTCAGACCTTGCGAAGGTCGAAGTCCCGCCGCGACTCAACGGGCGGCGCATGGGCATGATTCTCGTGCCTGAGAAGCAGAAGATCGAGGTCTACAAGCGCAAGATGATCGCCGAAGGCAAGCCGGTCCTCCCGTCGATTCCCGAGCAACTCGAGGAATTCGAACACGAGGATGACGACGACATCGATGACACGATGGACGGTGGCAGCGGCGAGGAGTGAGGCAAACGCACTGATGGACGACCGTCCCTCGACCCACGCTTCGCTCCGTGATCTCGCGCTCAATCCCCGCGACGCGTTTCGGCCCCGCGACGCGTTTCGGCCCCGCGACGCGTTTCTTCCGCGGAACACAGCCCACCAACACGCAACCTCGACAAACGATTCACGAGCCGCCGGCGCACATGCCCGGCGGCTCGTTCTTTCGATTGATGTTGCAGCGTGGCAACCACCCGGGGGCGGCGGAACGCTGCCCCCACGCCGCGCGCAGTCGATCGGTGAACTCGGCGCAGAACGCGTACTCGATATTCTCTCCACACTCGGAGTCCGAGCGACGGTGTTCGTCTCCGGGGCATTCGCCTCCGCCGCACCAGCACTCACGCGACGCATCGCCGCCACACACGAACTCGGTGCGCTTGGCTTCGATCCAACGCGACCCACATCGGACGACCCCGCCCGGAGTGCAGAGCGACTCATGCTCGTGACCGGCTGCACGCCGCGACTCTATCGGCCGTACCGCGCAACACCGACATCTCCGGAGTCGATTCTCGACGCACGTCTTTTGCGCGCACGCGAGGCGACAAACTTCATCTGCATGCGAATGCCAATACCGCTCTCGCTTCGCCTCTCATACGAACGCTTCACCCTGTGGCCTGAGACCCTGACAGCCTGGATGGTTGGATGGGAATCGCTGCGCCGCCCGTTCCATCTCGCCCTCGACGCCGGGCAATTCGTTGACCTTCGCGGCCACGGGCTCCCCCGCCGCATCGCTCACGGCACCGGACTCAAGGCCTGTGCACGACTCGCGGCAGTGGTCAAAGCCGTCCGCTAAAGATTCCGAAACTTTTTGTGGAAAAGTATTCATCGGAGTTGTTTTTTATCCACTGCAATGTATATTTTTCCTCCCGCTGCATATACATGCGTAACGAGCTACCCCATGAAATCTCGCCGACACACCCTGATCCGAAACATTATCTCGTCCGGTGAGATTTACAGCCAAGCCGAGTTGGCCAAGTTGCTCGCGCGCGATGGCATTGAAGCAACGCAGGCAACCCTTTCCCGCGATCTCACCGAACTCGGCGTGTTGAAAGGACCAGCGGGCTACCAACTTCCTGGCGAAAATCCTGCAGTGGTGACGCCCGAAGCATCGTTGTCCCGCGTGCTGAAGCGCGAGTTGGTCTCGATCGATGTTGGAGGCACGCTCGTTGTTCTGAAGACCCCAACAGGGCATGGCAATGCGCTCGCGATCGAACTCGACCGCGCACGAATGTCCGGGGTGCTCGGAACAATTGCGGGCGACGACACCGTCTTCCTCGCCGCGCGAAGCGAACTCGCGGCGCGGCGTGTCGCCAAAGATTTGCGCAATCTCGCGCAACTTGCCTAACCGACCGAGATCGACAGCCGCTTCTCCTTTCGCAACCCACACCTCGGAGCCTCACGAGTTGGACAGCACCTCCTCCGCTACATTCACTGCCACGTTTTCTGCCACGACGCCTCTCCGCACTGCGATCGTCGGAGCCAGCGGCTACGTGGGCGCTGAACTCCTCGCGATCCTCGCCAACCACTCCGCCGTCGAAGTCGTCGGACTGTTTGGTTCGTCACGGAAGGCGGAGGAGGGTGCCCCTACGGCTGCCGATCTGTTCCCGCGCTTCGAGGGTCTTCCCATCGGCATGCTTCGCGTGGAGCCGTTCGAACTCGCTGCAGTCAAGGCACTCGAGCTCGACGCAATTTTCCTCGCAACTCCGCATGAACTGTCGCATGATGTTGCACACGCGCTCGTCGATGCAGGAATCATCGTCTTTGATCTCTCCGCTGCATTCCGCCTTTCGGATCGCGTGACGTTCGAGAAAAACTACGGCTTCGCACACGAACACGGTTCGCTTCTCACTGAAGCGGTCTACGGACTCGCAGAGTTTCATGCCGCCCGCATCGCTGATGCGCGCATCGTCGCGGTGCCCGGTTGCTATCCCACGGCTTCCATTCTTGCGATCCGACCCCTCGTCGAGGCGGGCCTTGTCGATCTCACGCGGCCGGCAATCGTCGATGCGACGAGCGGCGTCTCCGGCGCCGGGCGAAAGGCCGAGGTCAAGAGCCTTTTTTGCGAGGTTTCGATGCAAGCGTATGGTGTGTTCAAGCACCGGCATCGACCGGAGATTGCCGAACACGCCGGGATTGCGACGATCTTTACACCGCATCTCGGTTGCTTCGATCGCGGCATTCTCGCGACGATTCACCTTGAGTTGAAGCCGGGATCGACGGAGCTTGATGTGCGCGCCGCCTTCGAACGCGCGTACACCAATCGTCCCTTCGTACGCGTACTCAAAGCCGGTCGCTGGCCGAGTATCGCTTCGGTCGAACGCTCCAACTTCTGTGACATCGGCTTTGCGCTCGAGCAGGGCGAACCCGGTCCGCACCTGATCGTCGAAAGCGCGATCGACAATTTGGTCAAGGGAGCCGCCGGACAAGCGGTGCAGTGCATGAACATTCGCTTCGGACTTGAGGAAACTGCAGGCTTCCTCGCCCCCGGAGCATTTCTTGTGACCGGCACCGCTGTGGGAGGTGCAACGTGACGACGACTGCTTCAATCATCGACGCTTCGATCGTGACGCTACTTCGCATGGCACCGCCGCAGCCCATCAATCCAGTCGAGATCGACGCGCGCGCGAAAGATGTTGCCACGGTCGTCGCCAGCACCTCGTACAACGCTCCGCTTGTTGTCAAAATTGGTGGCGCGCTCCTCGAAGCCGCCGACCAAAACCGCGACGCGTTTGCTGGACTAATTGCCCTCCACCGCGCCCATCCTGGCGGCATCGTTCTCGTCCATGGCGGTGGTGCGCAAGTCGACCGCCAACTCAAGCTTGTTGGAATCGAAACGCCGCGTGTCGAAGGCATCCGCGTCACGACGCGTGATGCGATCGACCAAGTCGTCGGCGTGCTCGCTGGAAGTGCTCATCTGCGACTGCTTGGAATTCTCAGCGCTCACGGCGCACGCGCGGTCGGGCTCTCACTTTCTGACGGCGGCCTCTGCGAATGCCGACACACAACGAAATTTGCGTTCGATGCTGGCGAGGTGGGCGAGATCACCGGCGGCGACGGAACGCTCATCCACACGCTTCTTGCGGCCGGTTTTATTCCGGTTGTCAATTCGATCGGACTTTCTGCGCGAGGCGAGCCACTCAACATCAACGCAGACGAAGCCGCCTGTGCGATCGCGCGCATCACGAGCGCTGCGGGGATTGTGCTCCTCACCGATGTTCCCGGCGTGCTCGACGCGTCACGCACACTGATCTCTGAACTCGACGAGACGCGCATCGAAGCGCTCATCGCCGACAGCACCATTTCCGGTGGAATGATTCCGAAAGTCCGCAGCGCACTCGACGCCGCACGAAATGCTGGATGTCCTGCGACGATCGCGTCGTGGCGTGATCCGGCACGGGCGATTTCACACGGTGGCGGAACCCGCATCTACGCGAATCGAACACCCTGATGCTGCTACCCGACACGAAGTCAGTAACCAGAACGAACAAAGAAATCTTGCGTGAAGACAGCATGAGAGTAGAAAGCACGAGAGCAGAAAGCACGACTCGCATGACACGAACCGCCGACCTCACCGCCCTCGAACCGCTGCATGGCGCGTCGATCCTTCGTCTCTCTGATCTCTCCGGCGAGCAGGTCACGCGCATGATTGATCTCGCGCGCCACGTCAAGCGTGACTATCCGGCGTTTCGTGACGTATTCGCGCAGAAATCACTCGTGATGCTCTTCGAAAAGCCTTCACTGCGAACACGGGTGTCGTTTGAACTTGGCTTCCAAAAACTTGGTGGCGCCGTCTCATTTCTCGATCACCGCGCGGATCCAATTGGCTCTCGCGAGACCATCGCCGACTACGGTCGCAACCTTGAGCGTTGGGCCGATGCGATCGTCGCGCGGGTTTTCCGACATGACACGCTCGTCGAACTCCGCAAGCACTGCCGCATTCCGATTGTCAATGCGCTCAGCGATACGGCGCATCCGTGCCAAGCACTCGCAGATGCATTGACGCTTGTCGAACACGGTGTTCAACTCACTTCCATGCACCTCGCGTGGCTCGGCGATGGCAACAACGTCTGCCTCTCGTTGATGGAACTCACAGCTGTCATGGGCGGCCGTATGACTGTCGTGACTCCAACGGGCCATCGGCCGGACCCTGCGCTGACTGCAGAAATCGCGCGCATCGCGGCCCGTACTGGTGCACGTGTTGAGTGTTCAGACGACATCGCTGCCATCCGTGGCGCAGACGCCGTCTACACGGACGCTTGGATCTCGATGGGCGAGCACGCAAGCGCTGATGCCATGCAGCAAAAGAGCGCTGAACTTCGCCGGTTACAAGTCACACCTGATGTCATGAAGATTGCGGGAAGCAACGCGAAATTTATGCATTGTCTTCCTGCACACCGCGGCGAGGAAGTGGTCGATTCGGTGATCGATGGCGCAACATCTGTGGTCTACGACCAAGCAGAAAACCGCATGCATGTTCAAAATGCGCTGATGCTCGCACTTCTTGGTGCGCTACCCGCGAGCCGACGCAGCAGCGCCGCGCCAAGCGTTGAGGTCCTCGCGACGAATCTGTAAATCCAACGAAGCACCAACGCCGCTCCGCACCTTGCGGCGCATTTACAACTTATTTTCTATCGAACACGACTGCACGTGACAACCGCAGCAGAAACAGAACGACTATGACCAGCACCAACGAATCCGCGAACTCCGCTCGTCACACATCCCGCAAGCCCACCCGCGTTTGTGTCGCATACTCCGGCGGCCTCGATACCAGTTGCATCATCCCGTGGCTCGTCGAGACCTACGGCTGCGAAGTCATCGCCTGCGTCGCTGATGTCGGTCAGGGCGCGCGCGAACTCGAAGGGATCGAAGAGAAGGCGATTCGAACAGGCGCGAAGGAATGCCACGTTGTTGACCTGAAGAGGCAATTCATGGAAGAGTTCGTCTTCCCGATGTGCATCTCCGGATCCGTCTATGAAGGTCGCTACCTGATGGGTACATCGATTGCGCGCCCAATCATCGCGCGCGCGCAGGTCGAGGTCGCGCTTCGCACAGGTTGCGACGCGTTCTGCCACGGCTGCACCGGTAAGGGCAACGACCAAGTTCGCTTCGAGTCAACCTATGCCGCGCTCGCCCCGCACCTCGCTGTCATCTCGCCTTGGCGTATCTGGGATCTCAAGAGCCGCGAGCAAATGCTCGGCTACCTCAAGGAGCGCAACATCCCCTGCGCCGCGAGTGCCGAGAAGATCTACTCGCGCGACGCAAATATGTGGCACATTTCGCACGAGGGTGGCGAGCTTGAGGACCCATGGAACGCGCCGCCGGAAGATGTATGGATGATTTCAGTCAGCCCGAAGGACGCGCCTGATGCACATGAAGATGTGATGCTGACCTTCGCAAAAGGACGACCGACCCATCTGAATGGGAAAGCAATGGACCCGGTGGCACTGCTCACCGAGCTCAACCAGATCGGCGGGCGCAACGGCGTCGGACGCGTAGACATCTGCGAGAACCGCCTCGTCGGCATGAAGAGTCGCGGCGTCTACGAAACTCCAGGCGGCACAATTCTCATGGAGGCTGTGCGTGGGCTTGAGCAACTTGTGCTCGACCGCGAAACGCTGCATTTCCGCGAGCGACTCGCGCTCGATTTCGCAAAGATCATCTACAACGGCACATGGTTTAGCCCAACGCGCGAAGCGATGTGGGCCTCATTCGAAGCAATCGCGCAGTCACTCGACGGCGACGTCGTCGTGCGCTGCTACAAGGGCCGCGCCGAGGCGTGCCGCCGCCGCTCACCAAACTCCCTCTTCCACCACGGATTCGCCACCTTCGGCGAGGACGAGGTCTACGACCATAAGCACAGTGAAGGGTTTATCCGACTTTTCAGCCTCCCGCTGCGCATTCGCGCGCTGCTCGGCCTCAATCCTGAAGCACGCAAACTCGCCGCCGCCAACACGACCACGGTTTCGAAGCAGAAGGTGCACTGATATGACGACAGCCATTTGGGCAGGCCGTCTTGAGGGACAGGCCGATTCGCTCTTCCGTGAATTCAACGATTCGCTTGTGTTCGACCGTGCACTCGTGCGCGAGGACATCGAAGGCTCGATCGCCTGGTCGAAAGCGATCATGCGTGCTGGCGTCATCGATGCAGACGAACAGGTGCTCATCGCAGCAGCGCTCAGCGAGATTCTCACACTCGCACTCGAAGATCCATCGTCGATCGTCGACGCAGACGACGAAGACGTGCATTCGTGGGTTGAACGCCAACTCATCGCTCGCGTCGGCGACCTCGGGAAGAAGTTGCACACAGGGCGAAGCCGCAACGATCAGGTTGCGACAGACCTCCGATTGTGGACGGTGCGGCAACTCAAGGCGCGGCAATCAGAGCTCAAGGCTGCGATGAACGCACTCGTTGATCTCGCAGAACGCGAGAAGATGACGCCCTTTCCGGGCTTTACTCATCTCCAGCGCGCGCAGCCGATCCTTTTTGCGCACTGGTGCCTCGCGTATGTCGAGATGTTTCGCCGCGACGCAGAACGCCTTGCCGACGCGCTCAAGCGCGTGCGTTCATCGCCCCTCGGCTCGGGCGCGCTCGCAGGAACTGCATATCCAATCGATCGCGAGCTTCTCGCGAAAGATCTCGGCTTGCGCGCACCCACCGCGAACTCGCTCGACGCGGTCAGTGATCGCGACTTTGTCATCGAAACCATCTCGGCGTGCGCACTCTGCGCCGTTCATCTTTCGCGGCTTGCGGAAGATCTGATCTTCTACTCAACAACCGAGTCTTCGCTGGTCGAACTTCCCGATGCGTTCACATCCGGAAGTTCGCTGATGCCGCAGAAAAAGAATCCAGACGCGCTTGAGCTTTTCCGCGGAAAAGCTGGACGCCAAATCGGAAACCTCGTGGGGATCCTGGTCACGATGAAGGGCCTCCCGATGGCCTACAACAAGGACCTGCAGGAAGACAAGGAGCCGCTCTTCGATTCGATGAAGCAGCTTTCAATGTGCCTCCGCGTGCTGCCACCGATGATCGCGGGTATCAAGATCAACCGTGAAAATGCTCTGCTTGCTGCTGCGGAGGGCTACACCAACGCGACGGATCTCGCCGACTACCTCACGCGTCTCGGCGTGCCATTTCGCGAGGCGCATCATCAGGCAGGACGCCTGGTACGGAAAGCGATTGAAAGTCACTCGTCGCTCGAAGAGCTTTCACTCGAAGTCATTCGCGAGCAGGCGCCGCGTGCGAATAACGACGTCTACACACAACTCACCATCAACGCCACGCTCGAAAAGCGCGGCGTCACCGGGGGTACTGGCCCGCGCGCGGTCGAGAGTGCAATCGAACGTATTCGCCGCATGCTGCGAGAGCGCGCGATTCCCGCCGGTGCTGGCGAAGTCGAGTTCCGGCAAGCACGAATGGACGATCTCGACGCAATCGTGCTCCTCGTCGATCACTGGGCGCGTCATGGCGAAAATCTGCCTCGCTCGCGCGAGGACATCATGAAAGCAATCCTCGACTTTGGCGTCGCTGTCGTCGATGGACGCGTCGTAGGATGTGCGGCGCTTTGGATCTACACGCCTGATCTCGCCGAAATTCGCTCGCTCGGCATCGATACGGAGTTTCAGGGTCGAGGAATTGGCCAAGGCATTGTGCGTCACTTCCAACAAGTCGCGGGCCAACTGCACATCGACAAGGTGTTTGTCCTCACACGCGCACCAGCCTTCTTTGAGAAGTGTGGATTCCGCCGCGTTTCGATCAACTCGCTTCCAGAGAAAGTCCTGAAAGACTGCGCGAACTGCCCGAAAAACACCAAATGCGACGAGATCGCGTTGGTGCACGACACGGTTGTTCCCGACTCTGGCAAGTAAGACCGGCTCGCGTGACACAGACGGAATTCATGCACCGCACGACAGAGATTTCATCATGGCAACTTTTGTCTCAACGCCGTCAGTCGTTCGTCTTGGTCCACAGGATTGGCCGCGCGGCTTTCGCGCATCGGTAGGCGCGGCTGCAATCAAGAAGGCCGGGCGCGACGACCTTGCGCTGCTTGCGATGCCCGGCGGGGCCACTGCCGCTGCGCTGTTCACGCGTAACCTTTTCGCCGCCGCGCCAATTGAGGTCTCGCGCCGCCACCTCAAAGAGTCGCGCGGACATGCATCCGCGCTCATCTTGAACTCCGGCTGCGCCAACGCGGCCACCGGACCGCGCGGAATAGCCAACGCGACAGAGTGCACGGATGCAGTAGCGCGCGCGATCGGCTGCGCAGGTGAGTCGGTGCTGGTCAACTCGACGGGTGTGATTGGGGTGCAGCTCCCGATGGAGCGAATCATTCCCGAACTTCCGCGAGTCGCAGCGCGACTGGCAACGAGCGCTGATGGTGGTCCGCTTGAGCCATTCGCGCGAGCCATCATGACAACTGACACGAAGCCGAAGATGGCAGCACGAACGATCGAGTGCGGCGGATCGACCGTGCATGTCGCTGGTGTTGCGAAGGGCGCGGGCATGATTCGCCCCGACATGGCGACGATGATCTCCGTGATCGCGACGGACGCTGCTGTCGATGGTCGCACACTTGACCGCATTCTTCGGCATGCGGCTGATGCGAGCTTTCACCGCATTTCGATTGACGGCGATACCTCGACGAATGACTCCGTGTTTGCCTTCGCCTCGGGTGTTGCTGGACCGTGCGACGAGGCGGCACTCGCGCAAGCGTTCCGGGAGGTCGCCTGTGAGCTCGCGCGCATGATCGTCTGCGACGGCGAAGGCTTCGAGCGATCGCTTCGCGTGCGCGTGATCGGTGCGGGAAACAAGCATGATGCGCTTCGGGTTGCCGAGACCGTCGCATCGAGCCTTCTCGTCCGAACGGCCATCACGGGTGGTGATCCCAACTGGGGTCGCATCATTGCAGCAGCGGGCCGCGCGGGCGTGGACTTCCGTGCCAACGATCTCGAGTTGCGCGTGGGTGGCATCCTGCTTTTCGCTCGCGGCGAGCCGCTATCGATTGATAAGCATGCGGTACGCGCAGCCTTCAATGGGACGCATGTTGAGATTGAAATCGCACTCGGTGTCTCCAGCGGCGCCGACGCTGAGATGAACTCTGACGACTTCCTGAGCTGCGGCCTCACGACGGAGTATGTGCGGCTCAACGCCGATTACACCACATAACCCCTCCAGCGCGCGGGTTGCGTGGTGTTAGCGCCGCGCCCGCGAGTCCGCGAGTGCCCGGCGAATGGCCTCAGCGACCCTCGGTACGCCCTCACGACGAACGAGACCGTTGTGACTCGCGTCGGTTCGCGTGAGTCGAACGCCGCCCGCGGTGTACCGACTCCAACGCGTTACGATCGAACCGTCCGGTTTCTCGCCGTTGGGCGGAGCACCATCGGCCTCAACGTGCGTGTGCTTGCCGTTACTAAGCACCACCTCAAGCCCACATCGAATTCGGCTCATACGATGCGCCACCATCGAGATGCCAGCAGCATCCATGACCTGACGAAGTCGCCGTTCGACATCGCCGAGATTCGCTCCGTTGACCGTACGAATACCCGCCAACTCATCGAGTTTTCGGAGCTGCTTCGACGCCTTCGACAATCCAGCGAACCGGAGCGCCGTTCGGCCGAGCCGCCCCAATCGATCGCGATTACGAATCGGCGATGCGTCGAGCACAGTCACACTTCCAACCGAAACGCGCTGCGCCTCAAGGGCTGCGGCGACTTCAACCGCGAGGATCCCGCCGAAGGAAAAACCCACGAGATGCGCGGGCCGATCCCCGCTGCGCTCGCGTACGCGCTGGGCAAGAAGCCGCGCCGAATCGCGCAGGTGATACGAGAGTTTCTCACCGTCACCCGCGCCTGGGAGTTGGTAGCCGAAACAGCGGAAGTCATCGCGTAATGCTTCGGCAAGCGGGATGTAGGTGAATGCTGCGAGTCCGCCGATACCAGGGAAACAGTGGAGCACCTCGGCGGCTTGACTCGGCAGAATGGCGACGACAGGTTCAATGCGAGTCACGGCACCGCCTCGCGCGAGCCGACGGGCGATAGCGATTGGTGTCGGATCGGCAAGCATGTCCGCGATACTCGGCGCGGTGCCAAATTCACGCATCAATCGGTCGATCAGCAAGACTGCACCGAGCGAGTCACCACCAAGATCGAAAAACGATGAATCGACTTGGGCGTCTTTCGCTCGAAGAAGCTGAGCGAAGATCTCAGCAACGCGCACGCGCAGCAACTGCTCCGCGATCGTCGCGGCGGGCGGAATTCGCGCAACCGGGCCCACCTCAAGCACACTCTCGGGAATGGGTAAGCGACGACGATCGATCTTCCCGCTCGCCGAGAGCGGCCACTCGGAAACCTGAACAAGTGCTGCCGGCACAACCTGGCTCGGTAGCCGCGCCTTCAACTCCGCACGCAACCGCGCGACACAGTCGGACGCAGCACCAACTCCCTGTCCTACACGAGCGGCCAACCCACCGAGCATCTTGAAGTACCCAACCACTCGTCGATCTGCACCGTCGCCGACATACCACGCAACAGCACTCTCGACGCCATCAACATCGCACATCACCTGCTCAATCTCGCCAGCCTCCACGCGCATACCGCGCACTTTGAACTGAAAGTCAAGCCGGCCATGAAACCAAACCACGCCATCCTCATCCATGGCGACGCGGTCACCCGTGCGATAGCTGCGGCCGTGCTCGTCACTGAGGCGCACGAATTTCGCGTTCGTCAAAGTCGGGTCGGCAAGGTATCCGCCGCCAACTTGTGTTCCTGAGATCAGCAGTTCGCCGTGAGCGCCGATTGGGAGAGCTCGCAGCGTCGGATCAACGACACGCAATCGGACACCCGGAATCGCACGACCAATCGGGAACGGAGCGACGAAATCGCGACGGAGTTCCATTACCGTCACCGCGATCGACGTCTCCGTCGGCCCGTAGGCATTGAAGAGTCGGATACCGAGTTGCCCAAAGTTTGCGTGAAAAGCCGCTGATAATGCGGTCGGCATTGCATCACCTCCCGAGGTGATCACGGATACCGACCGAAAACCCCCTACGTCCCACGCGCCCGCCGTCTCCGCCATGCGCGCGAGTACCGCTGGCACGAGCGTGAGGTGATCCGCGTGGATCGCCGCTGCGGTTTGGGCGACGCGACCAAAATCAACATGGAGACCCGGCGGCACTACACCAACCGTTCCGCCTGTCGTCAGCGGAAGATGAAGTTCAATGATCGACGGATCAAAGCCAACAGGCGTGAGATTCACCACACTCACGCGATCGGGCAATCCATACGCATGTCGCACTCCAGCGAGAAAATGGGCAACGCCCCGATGGGCAACGAGCGTGACCTTGGGCTTACCCGTGGAACCCGAGGTGAAGAATGCATACGCGAGATCATCCGGTGATCGTGGGAGTGCTCCGTCATCAGCGCATACGGCGTGTTGCTGGCTTCGAGCCACATCGGTTGGATCAATCACTCGCACGGATAGGCCATCGAACGCCGTGCAATCCACGGAACGCCCGATCACGAGTGTGATTCCTGCCTCTTCCGCGAGCATGCGCAAACGCTCCGCAGGAAGTTCAGGATCAAGTGGGATGAAAAAACGCCCCGCGAACCAGCACGCCAGGTGGCACGCGGGTAACTCCAGATCGCGTCCCATACAGATGCCAATTGGTGCATCGCGCGACGTGCCTGTGTTGCCAATCACCCCCGCGAGTATGCGCGCGGATTGCTCGAGCTCTGCGTAGGTGATCGCACGGGTTGTGTCATCGACTGCGATTGCCGCGGGAGTCCTTCGCGCAACTGCGCTGATCGCATCATCAAGCCTCTCAATTGTGACGAGCGCCGCTCCTCCATCGCCGCAGCGAATGCTTTCAGCGCGCTCAGCAGGAGTGGTGACTTCGAGCTCACCGATCGGCCGATCGAGCCCGTTCGAAAACTGCGTGAGCATGTGCGCCAATCGATCCGCAAAACGCTCCGCGCGCTGCGCATAAATCTGCGACGGATCCCAGAGCACTTCGATTTCAACAGATTCGCCGAAGCCGATGATGACCGCAATAGGATTCGTCGACTCCTGCCGCACGCGTACCGAGTGGACGCATTTTGTCCCGAGTGTCTGACACGCTTCCTCAACACGCGTCGAATCGCTGTGCACGACGATGAGCTCAATTGGTCGGCCTGTCGATTGCCGCGCGATGCGCTGGAGATCATGAAGCGCGATCGCGGAATTCGCACGAGCGTCACGATCGTGTGCGCGCACGCGTTGAAGCATCTCGCGAACAGTCGCTGTGCCATCTACGTCCACCCGGACGCCAACCAAATTGACAAGGTTTCCCAGCATCGCGCGCACACCTGGGAGTTCGATATCGCGCAAAGCGCGAATCGTTCCGAAGTTCGCTGATTGCGAACCAGCGGCACTCGCCATGAGAAGCCCAACTGCGAGGTGCGACGCAGAAGATGGTCGAACTCCCGCAGCGACCAAAGCCGACTTCAGCTGCGCCGAGATTTCGGGGGCGAGCCTTCGCGTCGCTCGTCGAGAACCAACTGAATTCTGCTGCAAAAATCCGCCTTCGCGCCGCAGCCAATCAAGGCCAACACCAACATCAGCGCCCGCGAATCGCCGTTCCCAGTAGTCACAGACGCTTGAAGAAGCGGACTCTCGCGCAAACCACTGGACGAACTCGCGGAAATCGGGCGCCTGCGTCGCGGCAATCTCCTCTACAGACCGAAGTCCGAGCGCTGGCGCGATCACCTCTGCAAGCAGCACCGACGTTCCACCTCCATCGGCATACGCATGGTGCGCCGTAAAGGAAACCGTATCGCCCTCCGGGGCGCGCAGAACCATCAACTCAATCGGGAGACGCCCATACTCAAACCCGGCGCCTCGGTTCCAAGCTTCGTCGAGGGTCGATTCAATCGGGACACCCTCTCGCACATCCATGGCCACATCCATGGCCATGGGGATGGCCATAGGGATGGCCACAGGGATGGCCACGGGGACGGCCACAGCATCGACATGCTGCGGTACCGCGACTTCGTCACCAAAACTGATGGAGAGATTCGTATGGTGCCGCGTCCAGAACAAGTTCCACGCCGACTGCAACGCAGCGAGATCAAGCTGTCGGTCGACCGTTGCGGCCCATTGCCATTGATAGGGCCGCGTGCCTTCGGCGCGCACGGCGATCGTCCGGAACATCTCCATCTGCATGGGAGTCCACAGCGACGAGTGCTCCGATACCGGTCCTCGCGCAGACTCAGTTGAAATTCGAGAGGCGACCGGTTTCATAAACAAACAAACATGCGAATACCCGAACACGGAAGTTGGTTGGTTGCTTCCCGCAAACTGCAGGAAGAGTACCGACAAGAGCCATGCGACACCAACGTCTCACGCCCGCACAAGGCTGTTGCTGCATAAAAATCAAACTCGCCCATCGGAGTAGAACAAAACAACTCCACCCATGCAAGCAAAGTGACTTTAAATGGGTGACGACCCCAATCGGCGCGCTGATTCCGTCTTTCGCCAACTCAAGCCAAGGGAATGCGCGATGGGCGACGCACAGCAGGAGTCTCGATGCACCGTTTGGCACAAAGTACCGCCCCCCCTTCTCTCTCGAAGTCGTCGCGCACAAGTGATGCCGAAAACGTTGCGGTACCAACATCCATGCGTTGGTGGCAAGGAATCGGTCCGCGAACATTCTCTGTCTGTGTGCTCGCGGTGCTGGTCACAAGTGCGGCCATGGGACTCGCCTCGACGCAGCTGGCAAAGCGCGCGTTGGTTCGCGAGCGCGAGTCAGCGTTTGAAGCAACGCTTGCCGCACGTTCGGCGAGCCTCGAGCAATACCTCGCGACGATGCGGGGACATGTCGAAACGCTCGCCGACGAGCCTTCGACGCACGCGGCACTCAAGTCACTTGGTCATGGATTCTCAACCGCCACAAGCGACGCCGCAGCGTTGCAACTCGCGCCCGAGGAGGCGCATCACCGTGTCGCGCAGCACCACGACCGCGAACTCGCCGGTCGGTTCCGCAGTGCAGGACTCCCTTGGACTGGCGGTAACGCACTTGTTCCGAGCGATGCGAACGCGCGAACGCTGCAAGACCTTTACATCGTGCGCAATCCGCATGCTGTCGGTTCAAAGCAGCTGCTTGATCGTGCCGACGTCGACACCGAATACGACCGCGCGCACAGCCTCCATCACCCGCGGCTCCGGGCGATTCTGGAGAGCTTCGGCTCCTACGACATCTTCCTGTACGACCGCACAGGCACCGCGATTTATACGGTGTTCAAGGAAACTGACTTCGCGAGTTCCGCGCACACCGACGCATACGCGAAATCAAGCCTCTCCCGACTTGTGCGCTCCGTGCTCGCCGCGTCGCCAACCTCGGGCGCGGTCGTCTGTGACTTCGAACCTTACCTACCAAGCTACGGCGCGCCGGCTGGTTTTCTGGCAGCCCCGATCATCGAAGATGGCGCAATCCTCGGTGTGCTCGCGGTCCAGATCCCGATCGATCGGATCGATGCGATGTGCACGATTGCTGCCGGGCTCGGTAAGACTGGTGAAGTCTCGATCGTCGGTGCCGATGGAAAAAATCGATCGAACCTTCGCCTTTCGAAGTCCTCCACTGTCGGACTTGATAGTCCGCACCGAAGCCAAGTTACCTCCGCGATCAGAGGAGAATCAGGCTTTACGGAGACCGAGACATCCGGCGAAGGCTTGATCACCGCGTATCGCCCATTCGACTTTCTTGGGCAGCGATGGGCCATGATCGGAACCATCGCGCAGGACGAAGTGCTTGCCCCGGTGCGAACGCTCGCGTGGTCGACAGTCGCTGTCGCTGCGGCAGCAGTCATCCTCGTTGGTGCCGCGTTCATTCCAGTGGCCCGCTCTATTGGACGACGCGCTCGCAGTGTCGTCGAAGGCATGCGTGCGCTTGGAGGTGGTGAACTGCGCACTCGGTTGCCAGTCGAGGGCGTTGACGAGTTTGCCACGATCGCACAGAGTTTCAATGAACTTTCGACGCAGCTCGGCGACTCGATCCAAGGTGTACGTCGTGGCGCAGATCGATTGAGCAGTGATGTTGACGCACTTGCCAACTCGAGCGATCAACTCGCCAACGTCGCAAGCGGACAAGCGGCGAGTATCGAAGAGATGTCCGCCGCGATCACCGAGTTGCGCGAGCAAACGGCACGAGCCTCCGAGGAATCGCAGTCCGCACAGCAGACAAGCGCAGACAGCGCGAAAGACGCAAGCGTTGCGAAGTCGGCAGTACTTGGCCTCGAGGAATCGATGGGACAGATCGACGTGGCCGCGCGCGAAATCGGACAGATCATCCGCATCATTGATGACATTGCGTTCCAAACGAATCTGCTCGCGCTCAATGCTGCGGTCGAAGCTGCTCGTGCGGGCGAGGCTGGCCGCGGATTTGCGGTGGTCGCGCAAGAAGTTCGCGCACTCGCAACCCGATCAAGCGAGGCAGCTCGCCAGACCACGGAACTCGTCGGAACCGCAACCAACCGCGTCGCTCGAGGTGTGGCTTACTCGCACGAGGTGGGACAGGCGCTTGAGCAAATTCTCGCGAGTTCCGCGCGGGTTGCGCGCGCGGTCGAGACGATTGCACAAGCCCAAAGCGAACAACTGACTGGCATCACCCAGCTCGATCAAGGCGTCGCGGAGATTTCGCGAACGACGCAGGAAGCTGCTGGGCAAAGCGAACAAGTCGCCTCAACCGCGCGACAATCCGCCGAAGAAGTACTCGCCCTTCGGGGCAATGTCGCCCGATTTCAGGTGCACGACGCGCACGGCGACAATGGATCAAACAGGCTTGGAAAGGATCTCGCTCGCGCCGGTTAGGCAAACTGACGGAGGAAGCGCGCATCATTCTCAAACAACAAGCGAATGTCGCCTATGCCGTACTTGCGCATCGCCACGCGCTCGATGCCAAGGCCGAAAGCAAAACCCGTCCACTCCTCGGGGTCAATGCCCACAGCCTTGAAGACGTTCGGATCGACCATGCCGCAGCCACCAAGTTCGATCCACTTCCACTCTGGCTTACCGTTCTTCATGATCTTCATCTTCATGTCGAGTTCGGCAGATGGTTCGGTGAACGGAAAGAAACTCGGCCGCAGTCGGATCTCTGCCTCAGGCCCAAAAAATGCCTTCGCGAATTGCACGAGCGTTGTCTTGAGGTCCACCATCGATACCTTCCGATCGATGAACAGACCTTCCACTTGATGGAACATGGAGTAGTGCGTCGCATCGTGCGCGTCCGGCCGATAGACGCGGCCGATCGCGCAAATCTTGAGCGGCGGCTTCATCGACTCCATCGCACGAATCTGCACCGTTGAGGTCTGGGTGCGGAGAAGCAGTTTGCCCGCAACTTGACCGCCGAGGAAGAAGTTGTCGGCAGGCCCGCGCGCCGGGTGGCTTTCGGGAATGTTCAGTGCGTTGAAGTTGTGCCACTCGTCTTCGAGTTCGGGCCCATCCGCGACAGAGAATCCCATGCGCCCGAGGACATCGACGATCTCATCAATCGTCTGCGTGAGGACGTGACGCGCACCCTCACCAACCGGAAACCCTGGCTCAGTGACATCAACAAGTGGCCCCTTTGGCATCGTAGTGGTGGCCTCGCGCTTCACCGCAAACGCGCCTTCGATGGATGCCTTGACCTCGTTCAATCGCTTGCCAACCGCAGGCTTCTCTTCCTTTGAGACACCCTTGAGGCCCGTCATCACTTCACGAAGTCGGCCGTTGGAACCGAGCCAACGGACGCGAAATGCCTCGAGCCCTGCGTCATCGCTTACCACGGCGAGTTCGGCAAGCGCTTCGAGTTCCATCGCGTCGAGATCTGCAAGCATGCAGTTACTCTAACCGCTCCTCGCACGAAACTCTGCAATACCGATGCGAAGCCTCCGTTGCTTCTCCATGCGACCCCGTATTCCGTTTGGAACCCTCCTCACAGTGACGGCGATGCTCCTCGGCTGCAGACCCGCCGATCGCCCCGCAGCGTCACCCCCGGCCATTGCTCGTGACGATGCGCCGGCTTCGACACCAGACCCAACGTCCACACCCGTCGCCAACCATGTGACCGATCCAATCGCCGATCCCGCCCTCCTTGAGCGGTGTCGCCACGCTGCCGCGTACTCGCGCACGCACGATGGAGATGGCGTCCTCGTGCTCCGAGATGGTGGAGTCGTCTTCGCTGATTTCCGAAGCCCCACCACCGCTGATACGCCGCACCTTCTCGCGAGCGGAACCAAGAGTTTCGCTGGAGTGGCGGCTGTGCTTGCGGTGTCGGACGGCCTGCTCCAGTTTGACGAACTGGTGTCAGACACGATTGTCGAGTGGAAAACTGATCCGGCAAAATCCTCCATCACGATCCGACAACTTCTCTCATTGGCAAGCGGATTGGAATCGCTCAGCGCCGCGATTGATTCCGCGCAAAGCGCACGGGCCGCTGGAATCACGGACCGCGCGAAAGCTTCGATCGATGCGTCGCTGCGCGCAGCTCCCGGCGAGCGCTTTCTCTATGGCCCGAGTTCGTTTTATGTGTTTGGCGAACTTATGCAGCGCAAGCTCTCGGCCGCGAAGACTGGTGACTCGGATGTTGTTGCCTATCTTCAGCGGAGGGTGTTCGACCCGTTGAACATTGCGCCCGTGTTCATGCGCGATCCCGCGGGAAATGCGAATCTTCCCGGTGGCTGTCGCATCGGCGCGCAGGACTGGGCGACCTTCGGCGAGTTGATTCGCAATCGCGGATCGCACGACGGAGTGCAACTGCTCGACGCCACGCTCCTCGATGAGATGCTTGCCGCTCACGGACCGAACCCGCGGTACGGGCTGACTTGGTGGATCCTCTCGGCGAACGAGCGGAACGCGGAAGATGAGATCGAAGCGGAGATGGTCGCTGACCGACTCTTGCAGCAAGGCGGGCCCATTCGCGAGCGCGTTGCACGGCGACTTCGAGAGCGCGCAGCGGCGGAGCAGAGCGATGCTCCCAAGGACGCAGCGACTGGACCTCGGCTCGGCGTGATGGCCGCGGGCAAGGGCAAGCAACGACTCTATATTCTGCCCGACGAGCGGATGACAGTCGTACGCTTCGGCGCCCTCAATGGCCTGAAGGGGTTTGAGGACCGTGAGTTCCTTCGCAGACTGCTCGGTGAATGACGCGCGAGTTGGCTGTTAGACGACAAGAAAAAGACAGCCACCCCGCACATGACCGGACGGTGCCGGGCGGTGCGGGGTGGCTGAAGCTTCTTGAAACAGTCGCGCGTTACTCGGCCTTCTCGGCCGGCTTCTCGGTGCCCTTCTTGCGAAGGTCCGCTGCGTAGGCTGTGCGCTTGTCAGCCGTGCGGCGACGGTTGGAGCGACGACCGCTGACCTGCGGGCCCTCTTCCTTGCCGACGAGCTGAAGCACGCAGAGGTCGGTCTGATCACCAACGCGGCGCTTGTCGAGCTTGATGATGCGGGTATACCCGCCGGCGCGTTCCGCGAAGAGCGGAGCGACCTTGGTCATCAGATGCTGCACGAGACGCGGCGACTTGCGGAGTTCGCCGTAGCGGTTGAACTCGATAGAGTCTGCGGCTGGGAGCTCCCAAAGGTCGTGAAGATTCTTCTTCTCGTCCTTGGTGTTGGGATCCGCGACCCACGCAAACACAGCGCGGTCGTTGATGCGTGCTTCGATCATGCGTCGGCTCGCGAGCCCACTCCGCTTGGCCATGGTGATCAGCTGCTCAACGAACGGCTGAACGGCCTTGGCCTTTGGAATCGTGGTCTCAATCTGGCCGTGCTCAAAAAGCCCAGCAGCGAGGTTGCGAAGCATGGCGCGACGGTGGTCTTCCTTCACGCAGAGTTGCTTGCCAAATACACGGTGACGCATGACTCGTTCCTATCTGGTCCCGACGCTCTCGGTCGGTTCCGAATCTACTGGACAGTTTGGATCGGATGGTACTGGACCATCCTTCACTCACACACTCTCTATCAGGCTCAACGGGCCCTCTCAGGCGTTGAGCACGCCGTCTGGAACTGGATATCCCAGGTGCAGACCAATCTTCTCAAGCTCAGACTTGACCTCGCGAAGCGAAGTCTTGCCGAAGCTTCGAACTCCGAGGAGTTCATCCTCGGTGCGCTGCACGAGTTCGCCGACCGAACGGATCTTGGCGGTTTCGAGGCAGTTCGACGCGCGAACGCTGAGCTCAAGTTCCGTGACCGGCATGCGAAGCTTGCGGATGATTTCGTCGTCTTGCTCGTTGGATGCTGCGACTTCGTCAGAAACGACGTGGTCACCGATCTCATCGAACTGGACAAACGGATTGAGGTGCTTGCGAAGAATCTTCGCAGCCTCAACAAGCGCCATATCTGGCGTCACGGTTCCGTTGGTCCAAACGTCGAGGGTCAGCTTCTGATAGTTCGTCTGCTGACCGACACGGGTGTCCTCGGTCGCGAAGCGCACGCGTTGCACCGGGGAGAAGATGGCATCAATCGGAATCTCGCCGATGACCTGATCGCCACCGCGGGTTGCTTCCTTTGAGATCTGCTCGCTGGCCGGCATGTAGCCGCGGCCCTTCTCAACGGTGAACTCGATGTCGAAGTCAATCTTGTCGGTCAGGGTCGCGATGACCTTGTCCGGGTTGATGATGGCAATCGATGCGTCACACTCGATGAGTTCTGCGGTGACGTCGCCAGGACCTTCCGCCGAGAGGCGCATGGTCTTTGGTCCGTCGCCGTCCATTGCAACGACGATTCCCTTGATGTTCAGGATGATGTCGACGACATCTTCAAGCACGCCCGGGATCGTCGAGAACTCGTGATTTACACCCTTGATCTTGACCTTCGTGATGGCCGCACCCTCGATCGAGGAAAGCAGCACGCGACGGAGGCAGTTACCAATGGTGGTACCAAAGCCTGGCTCAAACGGCTCCGCGGTGAATCGCGAAAAAGTGGCCGTTCGGCTCTTTGGTTCGGGGAATACGTTTGCGGGAAGGTCGAGCCCGCGCCAGCGAAGATGCATCAGAAACTCCTAGTGCCCGAAGGCCCGACAGTCTTGGGCCGAAGCCCTTCGATTTACCCTTGCCTCATCGAACCCCGCTCCTGTCGGCGAGCGCGGATTCTTCTGTGCGAGGGAAACAATGTGCTCTGTACAACCGATCGAGTTGGCAGTGCGCTTCGTCGATCGGTGGATTTTCTTTCGAACGCTCCGCAGAGGAGCGACGCGATTAGACGCGACGCTTCTTCGGGGGACGGCAACCGTTGAACGGGATAGCCGTGTGATCTTCAACAGCCGTCACGCGAAGCCCGTTGGCTTGGAGCGCGGTGATCGCGTTCTCGCGACCCGGACCCGGTCCCTTCACGCGCACTTCGACCTCCTTGAGGCCAACGCGCTTTGCCTTACCAACAGCCTTCTCCGACGCGCGGCTTGCCGCGAATGGAGTCGACTTGCGGGCGCCCTTGAAGCCGACGGTGCCGGCCGAGTCCCAGGCGATGGTTTCGCCATTGACGTCGGTGATGGTGACGATGGTGTTGTTGAAGGTCGCGTTGACATGCACGATGCCGCGCAGGACGTTCTTGCGAACCTTCTTCTTCGATGATGATGCCGGTGTTGGCGTGTTCATTGTTGTTCTCTTGATCAGTCGTTGGGAGCAAGCGGGAAGTTGAGACACACTTGATCCAAGATCCTGCGCGTAGCCGCGCAGGTTGGTGGATCCAATCGCGCCCGTCGCTTTGTTGAAGCAACGTTTGGCTTGACCCTCCGCGACAGATCATGATCCACGGACCATGATCGCGCCTCGGGGAAGCCGAGCGCCGTGAGCCCTTAGCCCTTCACGCCCTTCTTACCAGCGACGGTCTTCTTCTTGCCCTTACGAGTACGCGCGTTCGAGCGCGTGCGCTGGCCGTGCGCTGGAAGGCTCCGACGGTGACGATCGCCGCGATAGCTCTTGATATCCTTGAGACGTTGAATGTCCTGCTGGATCTGGCGACGAAGCGCACCCTCGACGACGATCTTGGCGTCGATGACGGAGGTGATCTGCGCGATCTCCTGCTCCTTGAGGTCACTCGTACGGCGCTCCGGGTCGATGCCGACCTCGCGGAGAATCTCCAGCGCAACCTTCGGACCAATGCCGAAGACGTACCGCAGGGAGACGCCGATCTTCTTCTTCTCAGGGATGTCGATACCAGCAATACGCGGCATGTCAGGCTCCAGTAGGCACCGCATCAATGCGGGCTACGCTCAGTGAAATCGCCTCGTGAGAAGCGTGAAAGAACTCGAATCAGACCCTTCCGAACCGGTCACCGACCGGGGGGGGAAGGAAGATTGTACAGAAAATCCAGTTGAAGTCAGCCTTGACGCTGCTTGAGACGAGGATTCTTCTTGTTGATGACGAGACGCTTGCCCTTTCGGACCACGATCTGGCAGTCGCGGGTGCGTCGCTTGATGCTTGAACGAACCTTCATTGTGTTGCTCCTTCTGTCTGTCGGGTCCAACGGACTGTGTCCGGTCGATGCTGTTGGACGGTTGGTCTGGGGTTCTCGGTCGTGTCTGCTTCGCGCAGAGCGAAAAGCAGTGGTCGGTCAGAATCGGTAAATGATGCGGCCCTTGGTCATGTCGTACGGACTCATCTCAACGGTCACCCGGTCGCCGGGAAGGATGCGGATGAAAAACTTCCGCATCTTGCCGCTGACGTATGCAAGGATCACCTGATCGTTCTGTAGACGCACCTTAAACATTGCGTCTGGCAGAGCCTCGGTGACCTCGGCGTCGAGCGTTATCTTGTCTTCCTTTGCCATTTGGGATCGTGACCTATCGAACGTTGTGTCTGGGCGGGTGACGGGCTTCGCGAAATCGTAGGGGGTTGAGGGTAGTGCGGGAGTTACCCGACGCGACGAACATCAACTGCACATTCGTCGGGCAGGTTTGAAACGAGATCAATCTGAGCGCGATCGGCGCGAGTGAGCACTTCCGCACCTTCTCGGGTGACAACAACGGTGTGCTCGAAGTGGCAACTGACAGCACCAGAGTCGACGATGACCGTCCACTCGTCTGCTGCGAGCGTGCATGCCGGGCTTGCAAGCTCGCCACCGATCGTGCGGAGCGGCTTCTCTGCCACAACCATTGGCTCGATTGCGAGCACCATACCGGGTCGAAGCGTGAAGTCTGCATGCTCGACGAAGGAGCGGTACGCGCTGCACGGAACCTGCGGCGGCTCATGCAGCTCTCTGCCGATTCCGTGACCAACAAAGTCAACGGCAACCGCGAAACCGGCGTCGCCTGCGATCTGCTCAAGTTCGCGTGCAATGGAACTCCAACGCCGTCCCGGCACTGAGGCGCGGATGGCGTGGTTCAGCATCGCCTGAGCGCAGGCGAGCAGCGCTCGGTGCTTCGGATCAACGGTTCCTACGCACACGGTTGTCGCGCTGTCGGCACACCAACCGTCGAGGCGTACACCAACATCGATCGAGACGAGATCGCCATCACGAATGATCCGAGGGCCCGGCACGCCGTGGACAAGTTCCTCGTTCACGCTGATGCAGGTGGCAGACGGATAGGCAGGTCGATTGCCCGCAGCCCCGCGATAGGCGACGAAGAGTGCCTCCCCCCGACCATCGCGAATGACCTGATGCGCTGCCGCGTCCACATCGCGCGTCGTCGCGCCGGCAACGCAAGCTCGCTGCGCAGCGACGAGCGCCAGCGCTGCCAAACTGCCAGCAGCGCGGAGAAGTTCGATCTCGGCTGGGGAACGCAACTCGATGCTCGGAACCTTCAGAGGAACGCGGCTTCGGCCACGACCTGCCGCGCGACCTGCGGAAGACCCGCGCGATCCACCGCGCGAACTGGTTTGGGAACCGCCCGCGCTAGCGAGGTGATGATCCGCACCGCCAAGAGAATGTATCTCCCGAGACTTCGGATGATCACACGGAGCAATGGTGGTCGAGCAGCCAGCCATCGATCAACCCTGCCGACTCCGGATGCGCGGAGCCTTCGAGTCGTTCGCGCCCTGTGCGAGGAAGCCCGAGTAGTTCCGCATAAGAAGATTGGCTTCGATGCGCTGGATCAGATCGAGTCCGACGCTGACTACGATGAGGAGACCTGTTCCGCCGAGGAACTGAGAGACATTCGGCGGGATTCCCATATTCGAGCTGATGACGGTTGGGAGCACGGCGATCACCGAGAGGAAGCCCGCACCCACATAGGTGATGCGCTCCATAACGGTTTCGAGGTACTCAGCCGTACGCGGCCCCGGACGGTAGCCAGGGATGAACGCGCCGTTTTGCTTCAGCTGCTTCGACATGTCTTCGGGGCTGAACTGGACGGTGGTCCAGAAGTAGCTGAAGAAGAAGATCATCGCGATCTCAATGAAGATGTACGGGAACTCACCCATTTGGGTGTTCATCGCGAGGAAGTTGGTGATCGACTGCCACCACTCCGCCGAGTTGCCGTCGCGGGCGCGCGTCGCGAGCCAACCAAAGATGCTCGACGGGAAGATCATCAGCGAGCTTGCGAAGACGATCGGCATCACGCCCGCATGATTAATGCGAAGCGGCAGATACTGTCGTTGTCCCCCGTACACCTTGCGCCCACGGGTGTGCTTCGCCTGTTGGATCGGAATCCGGCGCTGAGCGACCGTGATAAGGACAGCTCCAGCAACGACGAAGACAAATCCGCCGAGCAGGAGGAGAAGACCAATCGGGGTAAGCGCGGTGTCACCCTGGATTGACCAACCAAAGTTCTCGAAGATCCACTGCACAGCCTGCGGCATGCGCGAGAGAATGCCCGCGGTGAGGATCAGTGAGATTCCGTTACCGATTCCATACTTGTCGATTTGCTCGCCAAGCCACATCAAGAAGAGGCTGCCTGCGGTGAGGCCAGCGATACCCGCGGCATAGAACACCACAAGGCCGCCCGGCTGATTCTCGACGTTCGGTGCGACAAGGCCCTGCGTGCGCAGGTAGCCAAGCCACATCATGCCCTGAATAACGCAAAGCGCCACGGTGGTGTAGCGCGTGTACTCGTTGATCTTGGTTTGACCCGATGTTCCGTCCTTCTTCAGCTCCTGCAACGGCTTCCAAACCGTTGTGAGTAACTGGAAGATGATCGACGCCGTGATGTACGGCATGATGCCGAGGCCGAAGATCGTGGACTGTTGCAGACTACCGCCTGAGAAAATCGACGCGTACTCGACGATGCGGCCGAAGCCGCCCATCGCATCCTGTCCGCCTGAAGTCGTTGCCTTTTCAGCAAGCTCCTTCAGGGCAGTCTGGTCGACTCCAACGAGGGGAATCACGAATCCAATTCGGTAGATCGCGATCATCCCGAGCGTGAAGAGCACGCGCCGACGAAGTTCGGGGATCTTGAAGATGTTCGAGAAGGCTTGCAGCATCTGGAAGTTTGTGCCTCAGAATCGGCCTCGTGAGATCAGCCTCGTGAATTCAGCCTCGTGAATTCAGCCTCGTGAATTCAGCCTCGCGAATTCAGCCTCGCGGAGTGGGATTGATATGGCGCTCTCGACGTCACACGATCCACCCGGATCATGCTTTGAAGAGGTTGACGCCCCACTTAACTCAAGCGGACTTCTTGGACGGCGGCTCACTGCAACTGCCGCCAGCAGCCTCAATCTTCGCCTTCGCGCTTGCGCTAAAAGCAGCAGCAACGACGGTGAGTTTCTTCGTGATGTCACCGGTACCAAGGACCTTGAGTCCGAGCTTGGCGTTCGGAACGAGACCGAGCTTGACCAACACGTCGATGTCGACGGTGGCGCCGCTCTCGAAGTGCTTTTCAAGATCACGCACGTTTGCGACGTAGTACTCCACGCGGAAACCCGCGTTGGAGAAGCCGCGCTTCGGGAAGCGACGGGAGAACGGCGTGGCGCCGCCGGCGTAGGACGGGCGGCTCACCCAACCTGCACGGCTCTTGGCACCCTTGTGGCCGCGGGTGGACGTTCCGCCATGTCCGCTGCCTTCGCCGCGGCCAACGCGCTTGCGCTTCTTGTGCGGACCAACCTTGGCGGTGATGTCGTGGATCATCATGACGGAAATCTCCAGAACGGCGGTTTAGGCCGGAATTCACACTTGTGTTCGCTGTGCCAGATTTGTTCCAACCGACTGGCACTTGGCGCGGATCGGGATTCAACTTGATGTGCTCGATGCGAGGTCGGTATGTCTTTCACCGAACCCGCGCGTCTGTCAAATGGCGATTAAGCGCCGGCTTCCGGGCTCGGCGTGGGAGCCGCTGCCGGGGCCGAAGCCGGGGCCGAAGCCGGGGCCGAAGCCGGGGCCGAAGCAGGAGCTTCACCGCCGCCACTGCTATACCCACCGCCGCCACCACCGTAACCGCCGCCGCCATCGCGACGCGGCCCACGCGGACCTCCGCGACCACCGCGGCCACCGCGACGCTCACCCTCGCCAACGAGATTCTTCGGAGCAGCCATGCGCTCGCCGCCCTTGTTCTGCGGCATAAACGCCATCCCGCGCTTGATCGCCTCTTCGACAGCGGTCTCAGGCAGTGTGACGCCGCGAAGCATCTCGACCTGCTGACGCGAACGAAGAGTTTGAAGCGCGCTGACCGTCGCCTTGACGACGTTCTTGGGATTGCTCGATCCGTAGACCTTGGTCAAGCAGTCCTGCACACCGATCATGTCAAGCACCGCACGCACAGCGGCGCCGGCGATGACGCCGGTTCCGGGCGCAGCCGGGATGAGCTTGACCGTCGTTGCGCCGAAGCGACCGACGACCATGTGTGGAATCGTCTTGCCCTGCATCTGGAAGGCACCCATCTTGCGAGAGGCCTCCTTCTGCGCCTTTTCAATACTTTGGGGCACCTGGTTCGACTTCGCGTAGCCAACGCCAGCGCGTCCGTTGCGGTCGCCGACGACGACCATTGCGGAGAACGAGAATCGACGTCCGCCTGCGACGGTCGACGAGGTGCGGTACACGCCGACGGTCGTCGACTCGGAGGAAGAATCTTTGTTGATGAACTCTGCCATAGGTGGAGCCAGTCTTCTATCCCTCGGACGCGCACGCGCAGTCGCGAGGAGTGGTGCTTCGGGAGGTGCTTCGGGAGGTGCTTCGGGAGGTGCTTCGGAACCCGATCAGAACTGCAGGCCGCCCTCGCGCGCGCCATCGGCGAGCGCCTTGATGCGACCGTGATAGAGGTACCCGTTGCGGTCGAAGACGACCTTCGACACGCCCTTTTCCTTCGCGCGGCTGGCAACGAGCTTGCCGACAGCGATTGCCTCGGACATCTTGGCACCGGCCTCGGTAAAGCCCTTGTCGCGGGTCGACGCCGACGCGACGGTCTTACCCGTCAAGTCGTCGATGATCTGCGCGTAAACGTGATTCAGGGAGCGGAACACCGAGAGACGCGGCCGATCCGGCATGCCAAAGATCTCCTTGCGGATTCCCTGCTTGCGGCGGGCTCGGCGGACGCGCTTGTTGGTCATTCGGTTCATGGTTCTGGTCCTTACTCTCAGTCGATGACTTGCAATATGACGTGCGATGCGATGTGACTCACGTGTCGAATGGTCGCCTGCACTCGTGCGGTTGCGCACGCGCTGCGGCCAAAGCGGACATTAACCGCCCGTCGCCTTGCCCTGCTTGCGGATGATGGTTTCGTTGAAGTACTTGATTCCCTTGCCGTTGTATGGCTCGGGCTTGCGCTTGGAGCGGATCGCCGCGGCAAACTCACCAACGCGCTGGCGGTCGGCACCACTCACCGTGACGAAGATTCCGCCTTCGGTGCTGATATCGAGCTTCACGCCCTGCGGGATCGCGAGCGAGATGACGTTGGCGTAGCCAAGCTTGAGGTCGACGTTCTTGCCGACGATCTTTACCGAGTAACCAACGCCAACGACTTCGAGCTTTTCCGAGTAACCCTCGGTCACGCCCTTAATCATGTTGTTGATGTTGGCCCGGGTGGTCCCCCAGAAAGCCTTGCGATTGCCCTCGTCGAGGCGCGCCATGTCTGTTGTGCAGACGATGTGGCGATCCTTCTCGATCCAATCGACAGTGACCTCAGGGCGGTAAACGACCTTCAGGGTTTCACCCTTCGGGCCAGTGATGGCAACCTCGCGGGTCGCTGCGTTCACGGCAACCTTGCAGTTTCCGGGGACGATGATGGGCTTCTTTCCGATGCGCGACATGACTAGCTCCTGTCGGACTGTTCGTTCGTATGGACGCGGGGTCAGCAGACCGTCGCGACAACTTCGCCGCCGACGCGCATTTCGCGCGCCATGCGGTCTGACATGATTCCACGGCTCGTAGAAACGATCGAGATGCCGAGGCCTTGAAGTGGCCGCGGAAGCTCGCCGACGGACGAATACGTCCGGCAACCGTTCTTCGAGATACGACGAATCTCGTTGATGATGTTTTCGCCGCGGGTGCCATACTTCAGGCTGATGCGGATGATGCCCTGGCGGCCATCGGCCACGTTCTCAAAGTCGGAGATGTAACCCTCGTCCTTGAGCACGAGAGCGACGCCGCGATTGAGCTTATTGCTGATCACGACGACGGACTTCTCGCGGTTCCGCACGGCGTTGCGGATTCGGGTGAGCATGTCGGCGGTGAGGTCTTGAACGGCCATTTCTGAGGCTCCTGTCCCCTGCGGGTCTCCGCGGGGCGAGTCAAACAAATCGGTTTCGGTCGGTTTCGGTCACCAGCTGGCCTTGCGCATACCAGGGATCATTCCCTGGAGCGCCAGCTCGCGGAGCTGATGGCGGCAGATGCGGAACTTGCGGTAGACGCCGCGCTTGCGGCCCGTGATCTCGCAGCGCACCTCGGCTCGGGTGCTGAACTTCGGCTTGCGCTGCATCTTGTTGAAGGTTCGCTTGCTGGCCATTGGTTTTTCCGGTGTTCGGGGGATTCCCGTCTACGTCAGTCCTATTGCTGTCCTGCTTCAGTCGGGAACGCGCGGTGGCGCGGAGAGATTACGCGGTCTTCTGCTTTCGCTCTTCAGGCTTGACGAACGGCATGCCAAGCTCAGCAAGGACGAAACGGCTCAACTTCGGAGTCGACTTCTCGAACACGAAGGTGATGTGCATTCCGTGCGTGATGGTCGCGTTGGTCATGTTGATTTCTGGCCACACCGCCTGCTCGGTCAGACCGAACGAGTACGAGCCACCATCATCAAACGACTTGTCCTTCACGCCGCGGAAGTCCTTGATACGAGGAATCGCGAGGTTGATCAGACGATCCATGAAGTGCCACATGCGGTCGCGGCGCAGCGTCACCATGAACGCAGAGGGCATACCCTCGCGAACGCGGAACTGGGCGACTGCCTTCTTGGCCTTGATCATGATTGGCTTCTGACCCGTGATCGTCTGGAAGTTCGAGATGAACTGATCGCGGATCTCAGGCTTGAGCTTCTGATTGTCGAGAAACTTACCGATACCGGCATTCACGACGATCTTCATCAGCTTTGGGAGCTCGTGGGCGTTGGTGAGTTTGAACTCCTCCATCGCCTTCGGTCCAACGACCTCGATGAAAGCCTTCTGCAAACGGGGATTTTCGCGATTGACGTGTGCCATAAATCGTTCCTTCTGCTGTGTCGCGCGAGCGCGACCTTGGCATCTTTCAGTCTGAGGCAGCGCGTTCCTTGTTCGGGCGCGGTGCAGGTTGTTCTTGGAATCGCGAAGCGTGAGGCCCGCGATCATTCCTTAGGACTTGTCGACTTACTTCTTCTTCGCTCCGCGGAGCTGGTGAAGCTCCTTGCCGCCGCGAGCCGCGATGCGCGACTTCGAGCCGTCTGGCTTCGAGACGAACCGCACGCGGCTCGGCTTTCCGTCGACAACTGGGCTGACATTCGATGCGTCGATCGGGCCCTCTTCTTTGACGATCTCGCCCTTCGGACGCGACTGGGTCGGCTTCATGTGCATCGTTCGGATGTTGACACCCTTGACGACGACCCGAGCTCCCTCGTCGACGACGCGGAGGATTTCGCCAACGATGCCCTTTGAGGCGCCCTTGGTCACAATGACGGTGTCACCTTTGCGAATGTGGCGTGGCATGGTCAGATCACCTCCGTCGCGAGCGACACGATCTTCATGAAGTTCTTCTCACGCAGCTCGCGGGCGACTGCGCCGAAGATGCGGGTGCCCTTCGGGTTGCCGTCCTTGTCGACGAGCACGCAAGCGTTGGAATCGAAGCGCACGTACGAACCATCGTCACGGCGCGTCGGAAACTTGCAGCGGACGATGACAGCCTGGACCTTGTCGCCGGCCTTGACATCACCGTTGGGGAGCGCCTTCTTGACGCTGCACACAACGCGGTCGCCGATGCCCATGGTGAGGCGGGTAAATCGGCCGGTGGCCGTCGAGGCTCCGAGGACGCCGATGACCATGGCTTCCTTGGCGCCAGAGTTGTCGGCGACCTCGATTCGTGATTCTTTCTGGATCATTGCTTGGCTCCATCACCGGCCTTGACCGGCGTCGTGATTCATTTGACTGACCTTGGCACTGTCCTGTCCGCACCTTCCCAAACGACGCTCCGCAGAGTTGTCGCGTTGGATCGGCGCGTCCGGTTCAGATGCCTTCCCTCAACTGCACGCCTGCACCTGCTGGTGCACGCTCCACAACCCGCACGAGCACCCAAGACTTGGTCTTGGAGATTGGGCGGCACTCCGCCACTTCAACGCGGTCGCCGACATGAGAATCGTTGCCCTCGTCGTGGACCTGCAGAATCGTGCGCTTGCGAAGGTACTTGCCGTACTTCGGGTGCTTCCCTGAGTAGGCAATGACAACCTTGCGCGTCTTGTTGCGCTTGTCGCTCTCGACCACGCCGATGCGGCGCGGAGAGGTTTCGGGAATGACGAGACCGGAATTCGCGGTGTCGATCGTCTTATCGTTCGTCGGCATGGTGCGTCTCAGTTCTTGGCGTTCTTCCGGGCGGTCTGCTCGGTGAGGAGTCGCGCAATATCCTTGCGCGCCTTGCCGATGCGGGAATTGTCCGCGACCTTCTCGGTGGTGGTTTGGCAACGAAGGTCGAAAAGCTCACGGCGGAGGCGGATCGCCTCTCCCTTGAGATCGACGTTGGAAAGCTTCTTGACTTCAGCAGGCTTCATGATGGTGTCTCTCGTAACGTGCGGTTTCAGTCTCTCGCCGACACAGGCGCTGGCTTAGACGGCGATGCGGCGGCCGACAAATCGGCACTTCACCGGCATCTTGTAAGCGATGCGGGCCATCGCCTGCTTCGCCAGATCCTCGGGCACACCGGCGATCTCGAAGAGCACGGTGCCCGGCTTGATGCGCGCCGCCCAGTAGTCGACTTCAGCCTTTCCCTTACCCATTCGGGTTTCGAGCGGCTTCTTCGAAATCGGCTTGTGAGGGAAGACCCGGATGAAGATCTTGCCCTGACGACGCAGGAAGTGCTGCGCGGCAATGCGGCCCGCCTCGATTTGACGACCCGTGAGCCAGTGCGGCTCAAGAGTCTGCAGACCGAAGTCGCCGAAGGCGACATAGTTGCCACGCGTGGCATTGCCCTTCAGCTTGCCGCGCTGCTCTTTGCGGAACTTGACTCGCTTTGGCATCAGGTTGGACATAGTGAGTCCTCTTGAATCTCTGTCGTTGTTTGCTCAGTTCGTTTGCGACGCGGTTTGTGACGTTGTCGCGAGGAACTGTGGTTTCGTGCGGTGAAATACTCTGCTGGCTTTGACGATCTTCGAAGATCGTGTGATCATCGCCGTCCGCGGGCGCGGGCGCGACCACCTGCGGCGGTCGACTGGGTCTGATCTTCGTCCTGCTCGGTGTACATGCCCTTGAACACCCACACCTTGACGCCAATCGCGCCGTAGGTGGTGAAGCTTTGGGCAAGTGCGTAATCGACGTTCGCCTGAAGAGTCGACAGCGGAATCGAGCCCTCGCGGGTGTCGAGCGTGCGGCTCATTTCCGCGCCACCGAGTCGGCCGGCGAGGAGGATGCGAATGCCCTTGGCACCATTCTGCATCGAGCTCTCTGCGCGCATCTTGAGAACGCGGCGGAAATTCGCGCGCTTCTTCAGCTGCTCGGCAATGCTCTCCGCGATGAGCTTGGCATCGAGGTCGGCGTTCTTGATCTCGACGACGCGGATCACGACCTTGCGGCCAGTGAGCGTCTGCAGATCCTTGGTGAGCGTTTCGATGCCACCACCGCGCGGCCCCACGACCATGCCCGGACGGGCAGTCTTCAGGATCACGGTGAGCTCATCGCGGGTGCGCTCGATGAGGATATCGCTGACCGCCGCAAAGGGCGGAGTGCGATTCAGTCGCTTATCGACGTACTTGCGAATCTTGTAGTCTTCGACCAGCAGCGCGCCGAAGAGTGCCTTCGGTGCAAACCAACGAGAGCGGTGAGCCTCGGTGATGCCAACGCGGAATCCGAACGGGTGGACCTTCTGTCCCATAGTTATTCTCCGGAGCGATGTTCGCTCAACGCTCCTCGACGGCGATGTGAATGTGGCTCGAGCGCTTCAAGATGGGATGCGCGCGGCCGCGATCCTTGGGCTGGAAACGGTCGAGGGTCGGACCCTCGTCGATGCGCGACTCGCTCACGATGAGCTTGGTCGGATCGGCGTTCTTCTCCTCGGCGTTGGCAATGGCGCTCTTCAGCACGACGGTGATGAACGCAGAGCCGCGCTTCTTCGAGAAGTCGAGTGCGGTGAGCGCCTCATCGACGCGCTTGCCGCGGATCATGTCAGCGACAAGGCGCGCCTTGCGGGGCGCGATACGAGCGAAACGGTGGCAGGCCTGGTATGCCATGGTGATAAACCTCTTGAGGTGTTGGCGTGGATTCGTTCAGTGCGCAGCCAGGAGGCTGTAAACCGAGCGGTCAGCGTCAGACCTTGAGTTCTTCCTTCCTATTGGTGTGCCCACGGAACGTACAGGTGTGCGAGAACTCGCCGAGCTTGTGGCCGACCATGTCCTCGGTGCAATAGACGTCGATGAACTGACGACCGTTGTGCACTTGGAACGTGAAACCGACGAACTCGGGGACGATCGTGCATGATCGCGCCCACGTCTTGATCGGAACGCGCTTCGTGTTCGCCGCCTGCTTCTCCACCTTGCGGTAGAGGCTTTCGACGACGTATGGACCCTTCTTGAGCGAACGCGACATGGTTGATTCTCGGGAGGTTCTCGCCGCTTGCGCGACGTGTGACTTTCAGTCTTTCGTACCGACTTCGATGCGACTCTTCGATGCGACTCTTAGAGCTTGAGCTGGCCGTAGCGCTTGCTGCGGCGACGACGGATGATGCGCGAATCGCTGGACTTTCCGTAGCGACGCGTGCGTCCGCCCTTGGCAAACGTACCGGAGTAGTTCGACGGCTCGCGGCCGCCCTTCGACACCGAGCCACCGCCGTGGGGGTGGGCATGGTGGCTCATCGCGATGCCACGGGTCGTGGGGCGGCGGCCCTTCCAACGGTTACGACCGGCCTTGCCGATGACGACATTCGCGTGATCAGCGTTGCCGACTTCACCGATGGTCGCGCGGCACTCCATTGAGACCTGACGGATTTCACCGGACGGGAGCACGATGGTCGCCCAGCGTCCTTCCTTGTTGGTGAGGCGAGCATACATGCCCGCGCCGCGGCAAAGTCGGCCACCAGCGCCGGCTTCCATCTCGACGTTGTGCAACGGAAGACCGGTTGGGATGTGCTTGATCGGCATGCAGTTGCCGACCTTGGGATCGACTGGCTCTGCAGAGCTGATGATCACATCGCCGGCATTGAGGCCCTTGGGCGAGATGATGTAGCGACGCTCGCCGTCCGGATACTCAAGCAGCGCAATGTGCGAGGATCGGTTGGGATCGTATTCGATGCCCACGACCTTCGCGCCGACGCCGTCCTTGTTGCGACGGAAGTCGATCTTGCGATAGCGACGCTTGTGACCACCGCCGCGGCCGGCGATGGTGATCTTGCCCTGGACGTTGCGGCCGCTGCCGCGCACGAGCGGAGCGAGAAGCGACTTTTCAGGAGTCTTCTTCGTCACTTCCGAATGGAGGTTCACCGACGCGTTTCGGCGTCCGTTGGTGACCGGCTTGTAGACACGAATTGCCATTGGGGTTTACCTCGCGGCTCAGAAGAGCTCGATCTTGTCTTCGGGGTGGATCTTGACGACGGCGCGCTTCCAGGTCTTACCCGGAACGAAGCCGTACGCGTAGGCGCGGTTGCGAAGGCGACGGGTTTGCGTCGCCACACCAAGGACACGAACCTTGTAAAGGCTTTCGACTGCCTTCTTGATTTCGGTCTTCGATGCGAGCTTGGAGACTTCGAACGCAAAGCGGTTCTGATGTCCCGAGCCCCACGCGGCCTTCTCGGTCATGATCGGACGAACGATGACGTAAATAGGGTCCATCAGGCGCCCTCCTTCTTGGCCTTCGCGGCCTTCGGTTCAGCCTTCTTCTTGGGCTCAGCGCCCTCAGCCTTCGCGGCCTTCACTGCCTTCGGAGCCTTTGGCGCTGCCGGGCTCGAAGACGAGGATGAAGACGAGGTTGAAGACGAGGATGAGGATTTGTTCGTCGCGGCTGCCGCTTCAAGGCCGTCGTCGGCGCCGAAGCAGCTTCCATCGAGGAACGACACCAGCGACGCCTTATCGACGACGAGGTAGCGGTGGTTCAGCAGTGCAAACGCGTTGAGCTGATCGATGCGGCAGACGTCGACACCTTCGACATTGCGCGCCGAGAGCATCGCGTTGCGGTTCGTCTTGTTGGTCGCGAAGAGGCAGGTTCGGTCGATGCCGACCGATGTCATGATCTTCGCAAACTCGGAAGTCTTCGGAGCCTTGAAATCAAGCGCAGCGAAGCACTTCACTTCGTTGTCGATGAGCTTCGCAAGAAGCGCATTGCGATTTGCGAGGCGACGCATCTTCTTTGGAAGCTCGGTGCGGAAGTCCTCGCGGGTGCGGGTCTTCTTGAACGTCACACCGCCGCCCTTACGGATCGGCGTTCGAGCGGCGCCGGCGCGTGCATTGCCGGTGCCTTTTTGCTTGTAGAGCTTGCGGGTCGAACCATGCACATCGCCGCGGCTCTTGGTGCGAGCCGAGCCCTGGCGCTGGTTGCCGTGGGTGATGACGTACGCCTGCTTGAGCAGCGCGTAGCGGACTTCTCCGCCGAGCGTCTGTGCGTCGATCTGAAGGGTATCGACCTTCTTGCCGTTGGAATCGTAGATCGGTAGTTCGATCATAGTTTCGCCTCTTTGCGGGCTGTTGCCCGCGTCTTCGCCTCATCCTCCGCGTGCCTGTTGTTGGTGGCACGGGGTAGGATTCGACTTGGTGAATCCGCTTGTGTTTGCCAGCTGGTTCCGCAAGCGGCCTTGCTGGCGTTCGAGCACCCTGCGGGCCTCGAACTTTCTCTCGAATCACTCGTTCGATGACTCGTTCACCTCACACGACCGGAGGCTCACGCGCCGCCGGGTCGGGGAGCATACATCATTTTGCTTACTTCTTTGCGAGCTTCTTCGCCTTGCGCTTGAAAAGTCTTGTCGCGCCGCGAATGAACAGATAACCATCGTTTGCGCCTGGGACCGGCCCCTTCACCAGCAGCAGGTTCTTCTCCACGTCGATCTTCACGACGTCGAGGCTGCGCACAGTGACGCGCTCATTTCCCATTTGGCCAGCCATGCGCTTGCCCTTCTTGATCTTGGCGCCGTGACCACGGTCTGTGCCGTGGGAGCCGATGCTGCCCGACGTGCGGTGCTTGCGCTCCGTGCCGTGGGTTGCGCTCATGCCCTTGAAGTTGTGGCGCTTCATCACGCCGGCAAAACCCTTGCCTTTGCTTGTGCCGATGACATCGACGTATGCAGTGCCATCGAAGGCATTCACGTCGATCACCTGACCAAGTTCGAACGCGTTTGCTGCGGCATCATCGGCCACGCGCATCTCGCGGTGGAGACGCTTTGGCGTCGTGCCAGCTTTCATGTCGTGGGCAATCATCGGCATCGACGAGTTGCGGGCCTTCATGTCTTCAAAGGCGATTTGGACTGCGGCGTAACCGTCGCGATCGGTGGTCTTGACCTGCGTGACGACGCAAGGACCGGCCTCGATCACAGTGACGGGGATGTTCTTGCCATCAGGAAGGAAGTATCGCGTCATGCCGATCTTGCGACCGAGGATGGCGACCTTACAGGGCTTGTTACTCATTAATGCCGTACTTTCTAGGGGTTTTCGTCAGGGGTTCGATCTCGGGGTTTCCCGCCGATGACCGCACATGACGCTCTTGATGGAGCCTCGCAGGAACATCCTGTGAGACTGGTTAAGGCGCGGTTGAGGCCTTCTGTCAGGCCTTCTATCAGGCCTTCTATCAGGCCTTCTATCAGGCCTTGATTCGGAGGAACACGCCCGCCGGAACAACGAGGCGCTGAAGCGCATCGGTCGTGCGGTGATTCCACTCGGTGATGTCGATCACGCGCTTGTGGGTGCGGATTTCGAACTGCTCGCGCGACTTCTTATCGATGAAGGGGGAGCGAAGAACGGTGTAAATCTCGCGGCGCGTTGGCAGCGGAATCGGACCCGCAACTCGGGCGCCAGTGCGCTTGGCCTGGTCAACAATCTCGCGCGCCGAAGCGTCGAGGGCTTGATGGTCGTAGGCTTCCATGCGGATTCGGAACTTGCCACCAGTCATCGTGAGCTCCAGGGCAACCTTGGGGTTGCGTAAGTTCTTTGCGTCGCTTCTGTCGTTCATCCTCGCGGCTGGATCGCGCACCGCGCGTGATCCAGATCAGGCAAATTCACTCGTGAATTCGCGAGGTTCTTGTCGGAACACTCTTCGCGCATACAGCAGCGCGAACACCCACTTGCCAACGCCGAGTCGCGAGATGCGCATCGACGACTGCGCCTGCCAACCGAGGGCGAATGCCAACGGCCGAACAGGCGAGAATCGCCAAAGATAGCGAATCCTCGCTTGTTGTCAATGCGTCAACTGTCCAGGGCGGGCGTGGTTTCCGAGAGAGCGCGTTATCGGAGAGTCTGCCGCGCAGCGAAATGGTCGAGGAAAATTGCGGGCTCCTGCCCCTGCTCCTTTGAAGTTCTCCTGACACAGCCCGTCACGCATGCAGTGTGGCCGTAGCATTGCGGACGTGACGCACAGCAAGAGCTCATTCGATTCGTCTTTCGACCGCAGGTCCATCGTTTGTCGCAGCAAACGCGCGTTTGCGCTGGGAATCGCGGCTGTGATGACGTTGGAGCTCGCACCTCTTTGTCCTGCAGCCGTGCGCTTCTCGGACGACACGCCTCCCAAAACTCTTCCGGCTCCAACAGACCGACGCGCCGAAGGGCGTCTGGATGATCGTGGTGATGGATTGGCGGCGTCCCCTCTTGATGGTGACTTACTTGGCTTCACCATGCGCGTGCCCGTCGGCACCAATGTTCGCGTCGAACGCGCGCCAGTCGCCAATTACCTGCTCTCCGAAGCTGGCGAGGTTCCAGCGTGGCGACTTCGCGTAAGCGCACTCGCCGCCTCGCGCGCGGAGACCACGGCAAAATCGCAATGTAAAGCGTATCTCGACGAATTGCGCGCGAAGGAGCAACAGTTTGAGACGCTCGTTGATGAGCCACGCACGATCGCCGGAAAGGACGCGCATCTATTTTACATCTCTGTTCCTCTCGAGGGAGGCGAGCGCGGCGTGACCGGCACACTGGTTGTTCCAAACGGTCCGGACAATTACCTCGTGCTTTCGATTCTTGCTGTTGGCGCAGAGTTCAACCGCGTGCGACCTCTGCTTGACCGCTGCTTCGACAGCCTTGTGCTCAAGGACTTTCGCGAGGTTGCCGTCGAACGCGTTGATCTCCTAAGCCGTGGGAATCTGCTGCTTTCGCGATTTACACCCGAAGTTTTGCGTGCGACTGTTTCCGAAGTGCCGGCCTACTACCGAATGTGGCGACCGGATCCGAGTGGTGGCCAAAAGGACTTCGGTTATGTGGTTGTGCGCGTCCTTGAGGGCAAGCGCGGTGAAGTGGATGCGTCGCGCGATCGAAGTAAACTCAAGGGCGACGATGCCGATTCTGGCCTGCTCGCAACAGTGGATGCACGCGTGGTGGTGAACGACGATCCATCGCACACGATTGATGTGCAGAGCCGCTACTTCATGACTTGGGATCGCGTGAGCGAGGGCTGGTCGATCCGTTCAACCGAACGGCAACGCCGCGCGAGTCGGTCGAGCGCACAAACTGGCGTACGTGCTGCGCCGAGCACGGGCGAACCGAAGCAAAAGATTAAAGTTATCTCGGCAACACTCGACGGACTCGTACGAGAGCCACACGAGTGGCCGATGCCGCCGGCCTATGTTTCGCAGGCGGAACTCATTGTGCTTGGTCAACTGCTTCCCCACAATATCGGCACAGAGACGCTCGAATTCATGGACTACGCATTCGACCAGCGCGATGAGAAACTTCCGCAGCGCCGCGAGCTCTGGACGAAAACGAACGATGGTTTCCGGCTCGAAACCCGCTTCGGAAGCTCACCGGCAAAGCTTGTGCAAGAGTTTGATCCGAAGGGTCGACGCGTCCGTCGCATCGACTTTGATGGAACCGTGACTGAGTTGATCGAGCTTGAGCAACTGCGTCGGATCTGGAAGTCGAAAGGGCTTCCCGTCGATTGATGCGTTGCGTGCTCGTTGCCCACGCGTTGGTCGTTGTCGCGTTTCTTGCGGCTGGATGCGTTTCAGCACCTCGCGTCGAAACTGCAGTTGCGCCGCCGAGTTTCAGCGCTGGTGCGCTCGTCGAGTCGACGCGCGTGGTTCGCGCGGACGACCTCGTACGCGCACCGGGGACAATCGCAACCTACGCCGTGCTGAGCGGTCGCCGCCAAGGCGCGACACTCGAACAACGCCACGATTTCAGCATGAATTCACCTGATGGGCGCGAACTCGTGATTTCGGAACGCATGCGAAAAAGACCCACGGACGCTTGGGTCGACTCCGAGCGCATGAGTCTCACGCGGTCCGACGACGGTCTTTTTATCCTTCGAGAAGTCGCGACACCCGAAGAGGATTCGTTGAGCCGATTTGACGATGGGCTTGCGTTCGCGGCGCCAGAACTTGAGAGTGGCGAATCGCTCGATGGCGCATCGACAATGACCGTACGCACCCTCGTTGCGGGTAAGCCGCGCGGGACGGGCGAGGCGACGCGATCCCTACGCATCGTTGGCGAGTGTGACATCAATCTCTGTGGCCTACCGACGCGCGCGATCGTGCTTGAGTTGGTGTTTGATGTCACGCTTGACGTCGCGACCGCGCATGTCGTCTCGGAGGTCTATGTCGTTCCTGGACGCGGAATCGTGGCGGAAGTGCGGCGCGAAGATGTGCGTATTCTTGGGATCATTCCGCGGCGACGAGATGAAACGATCGTACTCGTCGATTTCATCGCACCGAATCCATACGCGACCAAGGTGCGATGACGCATCGTCCCGCATCCAAACCACTTTCGGACATCCTCGACTATCTCACCCCTTTTCATCGCCCCAAATGTCCACGATCGTCCCCCGTATCCTCATCGCCATTCCCGTCTTCAATGAGGAGCGTTCGGTCGACCGTGTGCTGACCGAGGTCGCGCGTCATGCTGCATGCTTTGAGGGCGACATTCTTGTCATCGACGACGGCTCGACGGATGCCACGCCCTCGATGCTCGCGCGACATCCAGTCGAAGTGATTCGCCACGGTAAGAACCGCGGCTATGGCCGTGCAATGCAGGACATGCTTGAGTGGGCAGAGTTTCGCCGCTACGACTGGGTGATTTCTATGGATTGCGACGAGCAGCATGAGCCGGCGAGTTTGCCCGATTTCGCGCACGCTGCAGCGCAATGCGACGCGGACATCGTTTCTGGATCGCGTTACATCGACGAGTCGCTCCCTGGTGACCCTGCACCCGAGGATCGCCGTCGGATCAATGCGCTCTTGACGACGGAACTCAATGATCGACTTTCGCTTGGGATCACCGATGCGTTCTGCGGCTACAAGGCCTATCGCGCGGCGGCGTGTGCATCACTTGCCCTCGACATCAATGGATACGACTTTCCGATGCAATTCTGGGTGCAAGCACGCGCGGCTGGGCTACGTGTGCGCGAGTTGCCCGTGCGACGCATTTATGTGGATATGACCCGCACTTTCGGTGGCGGGCTCGATGAACCCAATCGACGACTCGCGACCTACCGCGCAACGATGCACCGCGAGATTCGGCGCTGCGCTGCGCGGCTTCCGGTGCATGCACTCGAGGGGCTCTCTTGAAGAGTGTCTGTGTATTCGGTCGTCTCTTGGCAGAATGGCGCGCGGAATCACGCGCCGCGCTTGGGCTACCGACAGACAGATTTATCGTGATGACAGGTCATCAGGCGGGAATCTGGCACGCTGGAATCGCGGAAAAGTTTATCGTTGGTGCGCGGCTTGCCGCCGAGCGCGATGGTGTTCTCGTCCACGTTGTGATTGATCACGATCTGAATGATGCCTCTCTCGTTGCGTTTCCTGCACTTATCGCAGGCAAACTCGTTCGGCTCGCACTTGAGCGGTCACCGCGCGCCGTGATAGGCGCGCCCAATGCGCTTAAAAAACCGATTCGGACGATGCGACCGGAGCGCGCACACGAACTGCCTGCAGAGATTGAGGCGCCACTCGCCTTGATCGAAGGTGCGATCGCCGCCGAACGCGGGCGTGAGAATCTTGCGATGCAAATGGCGTATGCAGCCAATGCACTGCTTGCGCGACAGGCTCGCGTTGACCACACCGTGGCCGCAACGACCATAGCGGAACTGTCACTTTCGCAGGCGATTCGAACAAACTTTGCATCGATGCGCGATGCGTACAACACCGCGGTCGCAGGTGAGCGCATCGCGCCACTCGCGGCGCGCGAACTTCCGTTCTGGACGCTCGAACGCAACCGCGCGTCACGAGAACCGATGTTCGAGGGCGATACAGCGGAACGCATCGCCCCGCGCGCACTCACGCTCACAGCGATCGCGCGACTCGTACTCTGCGACACCTTTATCCACGGTACGGGTGGTGCTCGCTACGACCGCGCGATGGAGTGCTGGGTCGGCGAGGCACTCGGCGAAGATGTACGCGCTGCGCTTGCGCCGATGGTGGTCGCGACCGCCACGAAGCTTGCCCCGCTCGCAAGGTTCGTGCCACCATTTGACTCGACAGCAACGCCCCGCGCGCTGCGCGCACTCGAACAGGATCCATTCGGCGATGATGGACGCACAAAGCGCGCGCTCCGCGAAGCGATCACCGGTTCGCGCGCCGAGAAACGCGCAGCTTTTGTCGCGATGCGCCGCGCCATCCTCGATGGCCGCGCCACGCGCGCGGCAGAACTTGACGCACTGCGCGCCCGGATCAACGCAAACTCCGAGGCGCTTGCCGCCCACACGCTTGCGAGCGACCGGACCTGGCCCTTTCCGTTTTCGTGGCTTCAACTTGTGAACGCCGAGTCGCCCTGCGACGGCTCGCTGCGCGTGGGCTGAGCGACATCGGCGCTCGACGCGCGCAGCGCGACATGCCGAGATTTTGCACGTTTATCATGTTTTACAGTGGCGATCACTCTGATTTCGGTTTGAGATATCGAAGTTGCAATGTGTCTTGCGCAACGACTCGCAAAACCCATCCTCGCGAACCCAACCATGAAAATCGCAAAGCACGACATTCCCGCACGAATCAACGTCCCAGGTGCCATTGCCCGTCAGACGCTCAACTTTGGTGATGCGACCGGTTACGGGGCGATTGCCGGAGAGTACTTTTCGCTCAAGCAGGGCACGGACATCGCGCCCCTTCTCAAAGGGCTCGAGTCCAATCTCTGCCAATCCCCACATTGGGGATACATGATGGAAGGGACGGTCACCGTGACATACTCCGATGGAACAGAGGAGACCGTCGTCGGTGGAGATTTGTTTTTCTGGCCACCAGGCCACTCCGTTCGCGTGAGTGCTGATGCCGAAATCATCTTGTTTAGCCCACAAACGGAGCACTGCGCCGTCGTCGAGCACTTGCGCAAACAGTTGAGCCCGTGACATTTCACGGGCTGCCGTGACGGCGGGCTTCGCGGATTGCGAATGGACCACGTTGCCCGGGCCGAGGGTTTCGCCCACGCAGATTCAGATACGGATCACGTGGCTTATCACGTGGCTTATCACGTGGCTTATCACGTTGCGTCGCGCCGCTCCGCTTACACCAGCGGATCCGGACGGTACACCTTTGTGTCGAGCGCCCAAACTTTGTCGGTCCATTCGCCGCCGCCCGCGAACTCCCGTTTGGCCGCAGAGAGCGACGCTTGGGTCTTCGCGTCAAGATTGTCGAGCATCGCCACAAACACCGCCTCGGGCGTCGCAGGCACCTTTGCTGCGCCATGCTCTAGGAGCCCGTGGTGCGACACAAGAATGTGCTGCAGCACACGCAGGGTTTCACCGGGGAGTCGTTCACTTGAACTCCGCGCAGCAGCTGCGGCCTTGATTTGAAGCCAAATTGCGCCGCGAACGACATGTCCGATGAGTTGCCCGTCGGTCGTGTAATTGAATCCACGTTCCCAATCGAGCTCGACGGTTTTCCCAAGATCGTGGGCAAAGAGCGAGAACAAAACGAGATCACGATTGAGCCCCGGATAGAGCGGGAGCATCCGATCAGCGAGCTCCATCATCTGATGCGTGTGCTCAAGGAGTCCGCCGATCCACGCATGGTGCACGCTCATTGCCGCAGGCGCGCGCCGAAAATCTTCCATCAGTCGCTCGTCACCGAGGTACTGCTCTGCGAGCGCGCGCATCGACGGATGTGCCATCGACCGGAGTAACTCCGAGACGCGGCCAAACATCTCACCGATATCTTTCGTCGTCGACGGCAGCAGCGCGAGCATTTCATCACCAGTCACCTCGCGGGGCTCGATCTGCTCAAGGATGAGTTGGATCTGCCCTTGATACGCCTGCGTCGACCCACGAATAAACACGAATCCTGCTTGCGCGATCGCGTCGAACTGCGGCTCCTCAAAACTCCATGCACGCGCGGAGATTTCGCCACTCGCGTCGCGGATCATGCATTTCAGATACGACTTATTGGTGCGCGTTTGCGCGAGTTGCGGATTGACGATGGAGTACACGCCCTCGACGTAGGTTCGGTCGGTGAGCGTTGCGATGCGCTGGTGGTCACGGGACATCTCGCCACTGTAACGGGAAGAATCGCACGCGCCGTTAGCCTCGACGCATCTCGCTCATGGCGTCGGGAATAAGGTCGGCAATCTCGTGTGCAAGCGCGCCGGAATCGCCGTGCGCGGCACACCAGAGGTCGCCCGCGCGCGCGTGCGCTTCGACTGCGAGCGCGGCGAGCGTGCCGGCAGAAAGGCCGTGCTTCGCACCAAACTGCGCAAACAACGCACTCACAACGCCCGCGAGCACATCACCGCTTCCGCCGGTCGCAAGTGCGGCGTTGCCTCGGTCGCAACGCCAAGCCTGCAAGCCATCGCTCGTGACCGTACCAGCGCCCTTGAGTACGACCACCGAACCGAGCCGCTGCGCGAGCGTCATCGCGGCCGCCGGCCGCGTGGCTCGCTCGATGCAATCAACATCGAGCCCAAGCGAGTCGGCGAGCATACGCGCCTCGCCCGGATGCGGCGTAAACACAGCGATTCCTCGCAAATCGCGACCGGGATCTCGATGCGCGGCAAACGCGCGGATCGCATCCGCATCAAGGACAAGCGGCATCTCGCCAAGCGAAACCAGCCGCATCACCATCGATTCAACCGACGGTGCGCGCCCAAGTGCGGGCCCGACAAGTGTCACCGTCGCGTCACGTCGCGCAAGATCAATCGACTCCGCAGCCTCCGATGCGAGAAGTGCGCCCTCACCATCAACCGCAAGTGGCACAATCACCGATTCAGGCAGCATGAGAAGCGCTTCATGCGCGAGCGGTTCTGGTACCGCAACGATCACGCGACCAGCACCCGCACGCAACGCGCCCCGCGCGGCGAGCATCGCGCCACCAAGCATCTTGCGCGGCGTATGCGCGCAGCCACCGATCACGAGAACCGTGCCGAAGGTGCCCTTGTGCCCCTCGGTCGCACGCGTCGGTAAAGGCGCGAGCGCACTGAATGGCGGCGAATTTCCGGGGGATTCTGTCACTTCTGCCCCTTGTCCGAATCGCTCGCTGAACGCTCAGGAGCGATCTCCTCGATCTCAACCGCACCGATCAATGAGAGTGCCGTTGCAAAAGCAGGATCGGTCGCGCCGCCCGAAAGCTCGCTTGTCGCAACGAGGACATGCGCCGCGTGGAAGCGCGCTGCTCCCCCAACCGTCGCGTCGAAATCAACCCACGCACTGCCTCCGCCACCCGCCACGATCGGCGGCTCAACGAGTGCCTGCGTCCAAAGATGCCAACCCCATCCGGGCCCCTTCGCTGCGGGATTTCCGCCGAGTTCGGGCACATACACCAACCCGCTCGCCACCCGCGACGGAATGCCCACCGCACGAAGAAGCGCGGCAAGAAGCACCGCATGTTCGGTGCAATCGCCACTACGCGACTTGGCGGCTTCGCTCGCGGAACCAAATGCGGTCGCCAGATTTTTTACACGCAAATGGCGATAGACGAGCGCGCGCAGCGTGTCAGCTTTGGAGAGCGGCCCCGCACCGGGCGCGAACTTTGCCGTTGCAAGGAGTTCAAGCACCGCCGGTTCGTCTGCGTCGATGAGCTCGTTCGGCCGGAGCCATCGCGTGTCGGTCGCATCGCCCACCGCAGCACCGCTCCCACGCATGGTGTCGATTTCGATCGTCCCCTGCCGCGCATCGATCCGCACAAATGTCTGCGCACCGACGGACGGAAGGTCTATCAATCGTGCACCCTTCGCGCGCACTGAAAAACGCAGCGCAGCACGACTTTCGAAACCCACGATCGGCTTTGATGCGATGAAGGTGCCGGCAAGCAGATCGAACGAAGCGCGCGCGTACGAATCATCGGCCTCCGCTTTGGTCGCGAGCGTCGAAACGAGTTCGCCAAGACCGATCGGCGTCGTGCTGACGATGAGAACCCCAGCCGCGTCGTAGCGTTCTTCCGCGACGACAGGGATGAGGCTGTTGGTCACCGCGTAGCGCGTCAACTCAAGACTCCGCGCGCCGCGTGAAACACTCTCGGTACCGCCGCGGGTCATCGAAACATCCGCGAGCACGAGCCCCGATTGCACATCAAGCGTACGAAAACGAATCTCCGCTGCACTCGCCGCGTGACGCGCAGCCACGAACGCCGCAACCTCTCGTGGCGTCAACCAATCGGTCGTCGTAAGCTCGCGCACCGTGCGCGCTGCACCGCGTTCAACGACCACGCGGGTTGGATCGGTGAAGTCGTAGCGAATCCGCTGCGCACCCTTCTGTTCGACCGTAGCCTCGATCGGTTCTCCACGATCTGTCTCTGTGAACCCGCTCGCGAGATCAATCACTGTTTCTTGTCCGAGCCGGGTAAAACGCATTTCGATGCGGCTCGTCGTGCGCAGCTTCGTGCCATCGCGTTCGATGCGTTCACTCGATCTGCCGCACGGCTCGCCCGCAAGCGTCAGCGCGTAGAAGCGCTCTTCAACGACCGTCCAATCCGCGAGCGCGCCACTTGCGAAAGCGAGCACGGACGCAATGACCGCGGCCGCGCGAAAGATCACTCCGCGCTTCCTTCGCTCGCCGCAGGTGCCATCGACTTGAGGAGCGGGAAGAGAATCACATCGCGGATCGACGCGCTATCCGTGAGGAGCATCACGAGTCGATCGATGCCGATCCCAAGGCCACCTGCGGGCGGCATGCCGACGCGCAAACTCTCGATAAAATCCTCATCGAGCGTGCGGAAAGTCGACTCTTCGTCGTCCGCCCCTTTGAGTTGCTCGGTGAACTTGGCCAACTGGATGTCCGGGTCGTTGAGCTCGGTGTACGCCGGGCCGATCTCCATGCCGCCGATGAAAATGTCCCACCGCTCGCAGAGCGCGGGATCGCGACGACTCGGCCGCGTGAGCGGCGAGATCGCGCTTGGATAATCGGTGACGAATGTCGGACGGCACGGGTCGATCAGCGGTTCCGCTGCTTCCTCGAAAACCTCGTTGACCACGAGCCAATCATCGAGTTTCGCTTCGTGGTGAAGCCCGAGTTCACGAGCCTTTGCGCGCACCGCTCCGAAATCACGCATGTCGATCCCGGTGCCGCGCTTGAAGAGCTCTTCAAACTTCACACGCACGAACGGCCTCGCGTAATTGATCTCCATCTCGCCCCATGGCAACACCGGACCCTCTGCATTTGCCCGTAGCCCGGCGTTCGCGCGCTCATCAACCATTCCGACCGCGAGTTCATGCAGCAAACTCTCGGTGAGTTCCATCATTGTGCCGTAGTCGCCGAAGGCCTCGTAGACCTCCATCGCTGTGAACTCCGGATTGTGCGACCGATCGATGCCTTCGTTGCGGAAGTTGCGATTGATCTCGTACACCTTGCCCATGCCGCCGACAAGACAGCGCTTGAGATACAGCTCGGGCGCGATGCGCATAAAGAGCGGCATATCAAGCGCGTTGTGATGCGTCGTGAACGGCCGCGCCGCCGCGCCGCCAGCGATCGGCTGCAGAACGGGCGTTTCGACTTCGAGAAACCCGCGCGCGTCCATGAATCGACGGATGCGCGAGACGATCCGCGCGCGCATCGCGAAGACCTTCGCGGTTTCCGGGTTTGCGTACATGTCGACATAGCGACGGCGGTATCGGAGTTCGGGATCAGAGAGCCCGTGCCACTTTTCCGGCGGCGCGGCGAGCGACTTTGCGCCGAGCGACACCGTGGTCGCCCACACGCAAACCTCACCTTTCATCGTGCGGCCAATCGGCCCTTCGATCACGAGGATGTCGCCGTAATCCGCGAGTTTCGCGAGTTCAAAGGCGTTTGCGGCAACTGCCGACTTCGACACACTCACCTGCAAGTCGCCGGTTGCGTCGCGCAGGAAGAGGAACACGAGCTTTCCCATATCGCGGTGCTGCACCACGCGACCGGCGACGCGGACCACCGCGCGGGAGTCAGCCGCCACCCCACCTGTCGCCTTCGCCTCTTTGCTTGCTGCATCAAACGCAGCATGCGCGTCCTCACTGAAAAGTTTACGCGCATTAGCGAGTGGCAACAGTCCCGCTTCCCGCTGGCCGTAGGGTTCGAAACCGAGTTCGTCGCGAAAGCGCTTCAACTTTGCGCGCCGCGATGCGACGATTTCAGATTCGGAGAGCGGAGCGGGTTCTTGGGGTGACACTTCGGACATAGATCCGAATCCTACCCACCACCTCCGATTCGCGGGGGTTTCGGCTACGCTCCGCCGCTTCAACGGAAACTCCATGGCACCATCGATTCGTAGACTCGGCATTCTCACAGGTGGCGGCGACTGCCCCGGCCTCAACGCAGTCATCCGCGCGGTCGCGAAGACTGCGATCCTTCAGTATGGGATCGAGGTTGTCGGTATCGAGGACGGTTTCCAAGGCCTTATCGAGCATCGCGTGCGTCCGCTCGGCATCAAGGATGTCTCTGGCATTCTCACGCGCGGAGGGACGATTCTTGGCTCAAACAACAAGTGCAATCCCGCGCGCTACTGCACCGGCCGCAAGCCAAACGGCGAACTGATCTGGGAAGATGTCACGGAGAAGTGCCTCACGACTTTGGCGCGCGAGCGTCTTGAATCGATCATCGTGATCGGCGGCGACGGCACGATGGCCTGCGCCGCGCCAATTGCGGCTGCCGGCATCAATGTGATTGGCGTCCCGAAAACGATCGACAACGATCTCGTCGGAACCGAGATCACCTTCGGCTTCCTTACCGCCGTCGCCACCGCCACCGAAGCACTCGACCGCCTGCACTCCACCGCCGACAGCCACCACCGCGTGATGGTGTGCGAGGTCATGGGCCGCAACGCCGGCTGGATCGCGCTCACCGCTGGTGTCGCCAGCGGTTCAGATGTGATCCTACTGCCGGAGATTCCCTTCGACCTGCGCACGATCGCGGCCGACATTGAGCGACGCATGCGCGGCCCGGGCTTCGCGATTGTTGTGGTGGCAGAGGGCGCGCGTCCGTCGAATGGAAACCAGGTCATTGGCCGCTTCGACCCGACGAGCCCCGATCCGATTCGCTTCGGCGGGATCGGCAACCTCGTCGCGACAGAAATTGCAGACCTCACCGGAATCGAAACCCGCACCACGGTGCTTGGCCACACCCAACGCGGCGGCGCACCGATCGCGGCCGACCGCATCCTCGCGACAAACTTCGGCTTCCACGCGATGGCGGTGCTTGCGAGCGGAAAGCGCAATCGCATGGTGGTGCGCGAGAACAACCTCTTCTCCGACATCGATCTCTTCGAAACCGTCGGCAAGCAGCGCCTCGTCAACATCGATCACCCGCTGATCGCGGCCGCACGCGCCATCGGCACGAGCTTCGGTGACGGCGCTGGTTCGATCGTCGCGAAGGCGATCCCGGCTGCAGTGGTGTGAGCGGCGCAGCGGTTGGGGCGCATCATGACTTTTGCATCATGACTTTTGCAGCATGGCTTTTGCATGACGTCCTCTGCATGACACCGCCGACGGGGTTCCCCGTGGGCAGTATCAAGCGCGTCTTCGGGCTTGGGCGTACGGAGTGGGGCTTTCTGCGAGGCGCACTAAACCCCAGCCTCACACCCTAGCACCAAACCCTAGCACCAAACCCTAGCACCAAACCCCGGCCCCGACCCTGGACCCCTGACCTGTTCCGCCATGCCCGCGCGGTCACCCGCGACGGTTCGAGGCGTGGTCCTCGCATGTCCAACGATCCGGGGTACTCGCGACACGGAACCCGTTGTTGTTGTTCGTGTTGCCGGGCGTGTTGTTGTTGCGGTTGGAGGAACGCACGTTGTTCGTGTTGTTGTTCCACGAGCCGCCGCGCAGCACGCGATTCGCATTTGTCGGATCAAGGCCGCCCGCAGGGTAACGGATCAGATTGCCTGCCCAAGCAACTCGCCGCACCCTTCCTCGAGAATCACCCGATCCGCAAACGAACCGTTCGACGCGTGCAGCGCGTGCCCTCGCCACGACGCCACCCTCGCCCGCAGCGTGTCGGCGTCGATGGCACCCTCCGTGCATTCGGCAATCGACCCCCGCAACCGCCGCCGCCCGCGCACCACGGCCTCGCGCTGCAGCCGCTTGACGCCGCTCTGAATCGTGAAACCGAGAAACGGGATCGGCGACGAAGTCCGATGTACCCCGCCCTTGCGTTCGTGGAGCACCAGCCGCATATCGGCGAGATGCCGCTCGATCCGTCCGCGCAGCGCCCACAGCTCCGCGCGCGTGTCGGCGAACACCAGGAAGTCGTCGCAGTACCGCACATACTCGCCGTATCCCTCGCGGTCCATCACGAGGTGGTCGAAGCGGTCGAGGAACACATTCGCGAGAAACTGCGAGGTGAGGTTTCCGATCGGAATCCCCCGCCTTCGCGCGGCGGGCGCGAAGAGGTCGTCGCCCTCGAACCACGCCAGCACCGGCTCCTGCGGGTTGCTGCCGTCGATGACGCGCTCGAGCACCGCCAGCAGGCGCTCGTCGTCGATGACCCGCCGCACCTCGCCCTTCAGGATCTCGTGGTCGATCGACGGGAAAAACTTGCAGACATCACCTTTGAGCACGAACCTCCGCTTACGCGACAACTCCGCCGCCCGTTCAAGCGCCCGGTGCGTGCCCTTGCCCTTGCGGCAGGCGTAGGAATGCGCCACGAACCGCCGCTCGAAGTGCGGCTCGAGCACCGACACCAGTGCATGGTGCACCACGCGGTCGCGGAACGGCGCCGCGCTGATGAGCCTTGGCTTTGGCTCGCGAATCGTGAAGGTGTGGTACGAGCCCGGCTGCCACAAGCCATCGGCAAGCTCTGCGGCCAACCGAAAGCACTCAGGCTCCATGTCGAGCAGGAACCGCGCCGCGTCGGGGCGCCGTTTCTTGCCCTTGGCCGCGGCGCGCGCGCTACGGATCAGGTGGGCTGGATCGCAGAGCACGCGGAAGAGTTCGCCGTTGCGACCGATGCCTTTCGCCATGCGTCCACGTCCCTCAAGAAAGTTCCACCACGCGCTGGCCCGCCTCGAACGCCCCGACGATCGCGGCGAGCGACCGCGAAAACGCATCATGCAGCTGCTCGCGACGGCAGTTGCCGATCCGCACCCACAGGAGCTTTCCACTGTCCCCACCGCGGTTCGCGAGGAAGAAGAGATCCTCATCCTTGCTTTCGACGACGCGGTCCTCCCGCGCCGCCCACGCCCAGAGGGTCTCGTCGGCCGATGCATCAAGCCCGACCATCGCGACATGGACGCTGTCGTGTCCGGACTCCGCGAGCAAGCGCGATAGGCTCGGCGGCAGTTGGTTGTCGACGACGAACCTCATGCGACCCGAACGACCGCGTGGCTTGTCTGGACAGCGGCATACGCGATTGCCGCGAGCACATCCTCGCGCTCAAGCGCGGGGAAGTCCGCGACGATCTCCTCGATGGTGGCGCCATGAGAGAGGAGCTCGAGCAAGTCCGAGACGCGCATGCGGCTACCCCGGATGCACGGACGGCCGCCGCACTTGCCGGGCTCGACGTGATGCGTTCGAGAAGGGAAGGGTTCACGGTCGCACTATATCGCAGGATTGAGCGCTGGCTCCGCGCTCGCGGGCACCGCCGCGACCGATGCCTTTCGCCATGCGCCCACCTGGGTGCCGAGATCGACCTGCAGGCGCGCGAGGTATACGGCCGACTCCTCGGACAAGAGGTTGAGTTCGCGCGCCATGCGAGCCAAGTGTCGCGCGATCTGGAGACGGGTGTTCGCGAGTTCGAGCGCCCGCCCGCGGTCGCCGCCGCGGGCGTACTGGGCGCGGATGAGTTCCTCGAGCACATCGAAGTGCGCGCTCTCGAGGCGCGCGCCAAGCCCAAAGCGCACAGTCTTTGGAAATTTTCCGACCTTGGGGATGACCCAGCGCAGGATGTCGCCCGCCAAGCACCAAAGCGAGCGGCCGCAGCCGCGAGCGCTCAAACTACGGTGCGCCGGCGGGAAAGGACACGATGTGCTGCGAGGGGTTGGGGACCTTTGGGATGGTCATCGGAGACGCCGAGTTGTGATGTCAGTGAGCCGAGGAGGCGTTAGACCAGAAAGGTAAAGGAAAGAGGAAAAAGAGTAAAGGAAATCAGAGGGGGGCCCTCGCGACACGAAACCCGATGAAGCCGTACGTGACGTCCGGCGTGATGAAGTTGCGGTCGGAGGAACGCACGACGCTCGTGTCGAAGTTCCACGAGCCGCCGCGAAGCACGCGGTTCGTCCCACTCGCCGGACCCGTCGGATTCGTCAACGGGCTCGATGCGTAGTAGGTGCTTTCATACCAGTCGCCGCACCACTCCCACACATTGCCGCTCATGTCGTGCAAGCCGAGCCCGTTCGCTGCCTTGCCGCCGACGGGCTTGGTGCCGTATGTCGGGGTTCCCGATGCACCATTGTTTCCGCTGTACCACGCGATGTTCCCCACTAGCGTGTCGTCGTTCGTACCGCTCAGGTAACCAGTGAAGCCGTGGAACGCCGTCGTCGTGCCCGCTCGGCACGCGTACTCCCACTGCGCCTCCGTCGGCAACTGCATGCCCGTTGCCGTTAGGAAGCCTTGGATCGTGTACCACGACACCCGCTCGACGGGGCGGCTCGTATCCGCCGTGTAGGTCGGCGGCTGGAAGTTCGACGGATTCGACCCCATCTTCGCCAGCCACTGCGCCTGCGTGACCTCGTAGCGGCCCATGTAGAACGCGTTCGTGATCGTCACCGAGTGCGTTGGATTTTCGTCGGCACTGCATGCGTACGTGTTCGACGCCGTGCAACCCATCGTAAACGTCCCACCCGGCACCAGCACCATCTCAATCTGCGTCCCGTTGTCGCGCACTCGCCATGGATAGCCCGTCGCGGTGATCGCATTCCGCAGCGTCACATCCGTCACCACCGCTGGGTTGGGGTTCTGCTCGAGAACGGTGTACCACACGCCCGCAGTCGTATAGGTAAACCCACTCGTCAGATTCGCCGTGCCACCAGGCGTGGTGATCGACACCGTCTTCGCGCCCGCGCTGCCCGCAGGCGTGACCGCAGTCACCGTCGTCGCGCTCACTACGCTCACCGAGGTCGCCGCAACGTCGTCGATTGTCACCGAGCTCGCGCCCGTCAGGTTCGTGCCTGTGATTGTGATCGCAGTGCCGCCCGCGAGCGGGCCCGAGTTCGGTGAGAGGCCGGTGATGGTTGGCGGGTCGACGGGGGCCCTCGCGACACGGAACCCGTAGCCGACGCCCGCGAAGTCTGGGGAGCTGAAAATGCCGCGGTAGGAGGAGCGCACCATGGGCGAAATGAAGGACCACCCGCCGCCGCGCACCACGCGACTCGTGCCGGACGCCGGCCCGGGCGGGTTCGTCGACGGACTCGACGAGTAGTAACTGAATCCGTACCAGTCGTTCACCCACTCCAACGCGTTGCCAGCCATGTCGTGCAGGCCGAAGCCGTTCGCGAGTTTCTGCCCCACGGCCTTCGTTCCGTGGGTCGTTGTGCCGGACGCGCCGTTGTTCCCTGAGAACCACGCGATGTTCCCGACCAGCGTGTCGTCGTTCGTCCCGTTGAGGTACCCCGTGAAGCCGTGGAACGCCGTCGTCGTGCCCGCCCGGTAGGCGTATTCCCACTCGGCCTCGGTCGGAAGGCGCAGGCCGGTGCCCGAGAGGAAGCCACCCGTGCCCGCGATCTGGTTCCAGGAGACGGTCTCGACGGGACGGTTGGTGTCCGCCGTGTTGCCGTTCTCAGGGCGCGCCACAAAGTACGACGGATTCGAACCCATCCGCGCAGTCCACTGCGCCTGCGTGACCTCGTAACGGCCGAGGTAGAACGCGTTCGTGAGGGTCACCGAGTGGACGGGGTATTCGTCGCCGTTGCAGCTGTAGGAGTTCGACGCCGAGCACCCCATGTTGAAGGTCCCTGGCGGGATCAGCACCATCTCGATGTTCGTGCTGTTGTCACGGACGCGCCACGGGTAGCCCGTCGCGACGATCGCGTTGCGGAGCGTCGCGCTCGTGACGATCGCTGGGTCGGGGTTCTGCTCGAGGACGGTGTACCAGACACTCGTGTAGGTGAACCCGTTCGAGAGGTTCGCCGTGCCGCCGGGGGTCGTGACCGACACCGTCTTCGCGCCAGCGGTACCCGCTGGTGTGACGGCCGTGACCGTCGTGGCGTTGACCACCGACACGCTCGTCGCCGCCACGCCGCCGACCGTGACCGAGCTCGCGCCCGTCAGGTTCGTGCCCGTGATCGTGATCGCGGTGCCGCCCGCGAGCGGGCCCGAGTTCGGGCTGACCGACGAGATCGTCGGCGTTCCGTACAACTGGTAGGTGAACGCGCCGTTCGCGGTCGTTGAACCGTACGGCGTCGTGAGCGACACATTCGCCGCCCCCGCCGTGCCCGCAGGCGTGACCGCCGTCACCGTCGTCGCGTTGACGACCGACACCGAGGTGGCGGAGTTACCGCCGACGGTGACCGAACTGGTGCCCGTCAGGTTCGCGCCCGTGATCGTGATCGCGGTGCCGCCCGCGGTCAGGCCGATGTTCGGCGCAACCGAGGTGATGGACGGGGCGAGGCCATAAGTGAATCCGTTCGAGAGGTTCGCCGTGCCACCCGGGGTCGTGACCGACACGGTCTTCGCGCCGGCGGTACCCGCTGTTGTGACGGCCGTGACCGTCGTGGCGTTGACCACCGACACGCTCGTCGCCGCCACGCCGCCGATCGTGACCGAGCTCGCGCCCGTCAGATTCGTGCCCGTGAT
>CAMDMA010000023.1 GCA_945902075.1 Candidatus Kuenenia stuttgartensis
CCACGGCTTCCACCACCACGGCTTCCACCACCACGGCTTCCACCACCACGGCTTCCACCACCACGGCTATCACCACCACGGCTTCCACCACCACGGCTTCCACCGCCACGGCTTCCACCACTACGGCTTCCACCGCCACGGCTATCACCACTACGGCTATCACCACTACGGCTTTCAGAACCACGATCTGCGCTGGGCTCGCGCGTGGTTACGCGGGGTTCACCTGCATCGACGCGCGGTGCGTTGACCGTTGGCGCTGCATCACCGCGCGGCTCGCCTTGACTGCGACCGCGTCCTCCGCGACGCCGACGACGCCGACGACGCTCGCCGCCGCCATCCGCGCCGCCCTCTTCCGAACCCTCACCAGAGCTCTCACCCGAACCACCGCCGTCGCCCTCCTCGGAGTCATCGCGCGCGGCTGCCTCCTGCGTGACGACGTCCGCTTGGGACGACCCGCCATGCGAGGTTCTCTGGTTTGGTCCGCGGGAACCTGCTCTCGTGGTTGACCGTGCTTGTGGTTGAGCCTTGGAATCAACTGCGGAATCATCGGAACGCTCTCCATCCGTATTCGAATCAGCCGTGTTCGAATCAGCCGTATTCGAATCAGCCTCGGAATCGGAACCGGCATCGGTCTCAGCAGATCCCGCACCGTCACCAGAGCGACCACGTCCACCGCGCCGTCGTCGACGCCGCTTGCGCTTCCGCCCACCCTCTTCCTGTGAACCCTCAGGATGTTCACCCGTTGAAGTTGCATCAAGTTCGCTGTCGAACTCGGGCTCCGCTTCGGGTACGACCTCGGGAACATCAAATGGAGGCTTCCCGTAGGCCTTGCGAATCTCGTCGCCCTGTTCACCAGTCAGCAGCGACTGATGGCCCTTGACCTCGATGCCGAGTTCGGCACACTTCGCAAGGACTTCCTTACTTGTGAGCTCGATTTCCTTCGCGATCGCGTGAACCCGGATTGGGTCGCTCGGCTCGCGCGGCGGCGGCGGCGGAGCAACAGGCCGGGGACGTCGTGCTTCCGGCTCCGGCCGAGCAGACGATTGTCCTGTTTGAGATCCAAGGGGACCTGTGCGATCGGTACCCTCGACCAACGCGGTTGATGGGGCGCTTTCGCCATCGCGACCTTCACCGCGACCGCCACCGCGTCCACCACGACGACGGCGGCGTCGGCCGCCTCTTCCGCCCTCACGACCACCCTCGCGACCACCCTCGTGACCACGCGCATCTGTTGCCGAACCCGCAGAGCCGCTCGCGGTGTTCTCGAAATCGTCCGACGCATCGTCGGTTTCAATCGTTTCGGAAACGCTCAGTTCGTCGTCATCGATGTCCGGGAGGTCATCGAATCCACCGGAGAGAATGATGGATGTCGCATCCGCAGCAACCGGCTTCCGTCGGCGACGACGGCGCTTTCGTCCGCCTCCGTGTTGTCCTTGTTGTTCGCCTCCGGACTGCACGCCTTCGTCCTCTTCAATTTCCGTTGGGAGGCTTGCGAGTGAGGGCAGGGGTAGACGGATCGGTCTATCCAGATCAACGTCGGCATTGCGGTCGTCATACGCGTACAGATCGACTCGGTCGACAGCGATCGCGTCACTGATGCGAACCTCGATACGCTTCGCGAAGAGATCTTCCATCTCGACCATCGCCCGGCGCTTGCGCGAAAGCAGCACTCCCGCGACCTTTGAGGAGCACACGACTTCGACGCGCGCAACGCGCTCCATGTCGAGGACGAGTTGGATGCGTCGCATCGCATCGGCAGCGACGCTGTCCGGCATGCGAATCTCGCCATGGCCCGCGCAGTGCGGGCAGTCCATGTAGTGCGTCTTTCGCAGGCTTGGACGCATGCGCTGTCGCGTCATCTCGACGATGCCAAACTCGCTGATCTCAGTCACAGTCGACTTTGCGCGGTCCTTCGCAAGGTTTTTCCGCAGGCGTTCTTCGATATCGCGGCGGTGCTTCGACGCTCGCATATCGATGAGATCGCTCACGATCACGCCGCCAAGGTCGCGCAAACGAATCTGTCGGGCGATCTCATCAACGGCTTCTTGGTTGGTTTGGTACGCGTTGGTTTCGCTGTCGCGCGCGCTGCGCGAGCGACCGCTGTTTACATCGATCGCAACGAGTGCTTCGGTCTGGTCAAGGACAAGCGCTCCGCCGGACGGCAGCGGAACTTCGCGCGCGTGGATGAGTTCCACTTGGCGCTCGACATCGAACGCGTGAAAGATCGGCATGCGCCGGTCATAAAAGTGCACTTTCGCCGATGCCTTCGGCGCAACAACATCGAGAAATGCCTTCGCGCGATGAAACGCACTCTCACTGTCGACGACAATTCCATCGACCGCCGCATCGATCGAATCGCGAATTGTTCGAAGGAGAATGTCGCCCTCGGTGTAAAGGCCGCATGGCGCGCCAACGGCGTTCATGCGCCGCTCCATCACATCCCAGAGTCGCGTGAGGTACTGCGCATCGCGGGCGAGTTCAGTTCGCGTGGCGTCGAAACCAGCGGTCCGCAGAATAAATCCAAAGCCCTCGGGAAGGTTGAGCGAGTCGAGGATCTTCCGCATCTTGCGGCGTCCCTCCTCGTCGTCAACTTTTCGGCTCACACCGACGTTGTCCATGTCCGGCATCATCACGAGCAGTCGGCCCGGAATCGAGAGGTAACTCGTGACGGTTGGCCCCTTCGAGCCAAGTCCTTCTTTGAGCACCTGAACAATGATTTCCTGGCCGCGCCGCAGCGCTTCCTGCATCATCGGGCGCGAGCGTCGCGGGATCTTGCGGCCGACCTTTTCGGTCTTGTCACGCTCGCCGGGGAAGTACTTCGGATGAAGATCGGAGATGTGGAGAAAGCCGTTCGCGCCCTCGCCGAAGTCAACGAATGCAGCCTGAATAGCGGGCTCAACGTTGACAACGCGTGCCTTGTAGATCGAGCCAACATTGGTTGAAGTGGCGGCGCGCTCCGAGAAGTACTGCGAGAGCTTCCCTTGCTCAAGAATCGCGATGCGCGTCTCGTCGCCGGGGACATCGTTGACGATCACCAGTTGCTTGGGCTTGTCTCCGCGATGGGAGTCGAGTGGCTCGTCATGCCCCTTCAGGCTTCCCCCGAGTCCACCATTGAAGCCAACTTCGAACGCGCGCCCTTCGTCGTGCTGCGCGGGAAGGTCAAAGTCGCGCGTTCCAGCGCGCGCGTAGGCAGCTGCTGCGTCCTCCGCGTCCGACATTTCTTCCGCGATTTCCGCTGCCATCTCTGCGGTGTCTGCTTCCGAATCTTGAGGCTCGTCACCGTTCAAGTCACTCACTTCAAAGCCAAGCCCAAGGCCGGGATCGCCAGCGAACTCTGGGCTTTGTTCCGTGTCGGAAGTGATGTCTGCGATCGCCTCTGTCGTGGCGCGCGTGCGGTGAGGTGTTTCGTTGGACGATTCCCGATCGCGGCGTTCGGCCTGCGTGGGAAGGGGAGTTTCGTCTTCGTGCTGCGTGTTGATGTCCATCTCGCTTCAATTCTCTGGCCCAAACCAGACTGCGAGGCTGTGGACGAGCGACTTCGAAGGACTTGGATGGAGAGCGGCCGGGACGGCTCCGCGATGCGGAGCCTGGACGAGTACGCCTCCGAAACGGACGGGGCGTGTGGCGCGCGAACAGCGTGCCGTTGCGCGGAGAACCGCGCGCTCGCGTCGCAGGCGTCGCTGCAGCCGCCGTCGGGGTCGCGAGTCGTGGACCGACGGGCTTTGCAGGCTCGATCCATCGAATCGAAGCAGCAAATCCGGCCAGATCCCGTCGAGTCGCGCGACGGTCGTGCGCAGCGGCGCACGCGATTTCCATTCGGTCTTGGGTGACGCGAAAGCGCCAACCGCAAGACCGCCCGACCGTCCAGGGGGCGTGCCGTCGATACGAGCAAGGAGCGCGCAATTCGTCGGCACGACCGTTCGTCCTGATTGGGGAGCGGAACATCCGCTCGCGCCAAGAAACTCGTTCACGGCCTCAATTTCGTTGTATTCGACCCCGAAACGCGCGTTTACTCGGCCATCCAGCCGCCGAACGAATCGGGATCGATCTTTCTGAGCTCGTCGCGGAGGGTGTTGAGCACCTGCCGGTCGGAATCGAACGAGCCAACCCGGCGGGCCAACTGTTCGCAGTGGGGGATGTCGACCGAACGGATGACTCTCTTGATGAGAGGAATCTGACTCGGGACAAGTGACAGTGTACGCATTCCTAACCCGATCAGCAACATCGTGTAGATGGCTTCACCCGCCATCTCGCCACACAGTGAGACGTCAATGCCGGCGCGGCGACCTGCGCGGATGACCTGCTTGACCAGATAAAGCACCGCGGGAGACGCACCTGAGTACAGATTTGCCACGCGTTCATTGCCGCGGTCGACCGCAAGCGTGTACTGAATGAGGTCATTGGTGCCGATGGAGAAGAACGAGCATTCATCGGCGAAGGCGCGCGCCATCAGTGCTGCGCTCGGTACCTCAACCATGATGCCCGTCTGAATCGCTCGGTCGTAGGGGATGCCCTCTTCATCAAGCTCCTCCGAAACATCGTTGAGGATCATCTTGGCTTGGCGAAGCTCCATGAGCGTCGACACCAACGGAAACATGACCTTCATCGGCCCAAACGCGCTCGCGCGCAGGATCGCGCGGAGTTGCGTCTTGAAGAGCTCGCGGTTCTGCAGGCAGTAGCGAATAGATCGCAGGCCTAGAAAGGGGTTGCGCTCTGGCTCGTGTGCGCGCTGCTGGGTGTATTTGTCCGCTCCGAGATCAAGTGTGCGGATGGTGCAGGGGCGTCCTGCGAGCAACTCAAGCGTTCGTTTGTACGCAGCGAACTGCTCATCCTCGCTCGGCTCGTGGTCATTCGTGAGATAGAGAAACTCCGTGCGGTAGAGCCCAACTCCGTCGCCGCCATTGGCAAGCACGCTTTCGACTTCGTGAGGAAACTCAATGTTTCCAAGCAGCGAGATGCGTACGCCGTCCTTCGTCACGGCCTCAAGCGGAGCTGTCTCGCGCAGCACGCGGCGGTAGGTCGAGAAGCGCTCTTGTTGCGTGCGATACTCCTGGAGTGTGCGCTCAGTCGGCCGCACGATGACGACCCCGGTGTCGCCATCGACGATGACCTCGTCGCCATCCTCCACGCGCTCCATCACGCGCTGGCAGCCAACAACGCATGGGATCTCGATCGCACGTGCGACGATCGATGTGTGGCTCGTGCGACCTCCGAGATCGGTAGCAATGCCGAGGATTTTCTTACGATCCATGCCAGCGGTTTGCGACGGCGTCAGTTCGTGTGCAACGATGATCACGGGCTCGTCGAGAGCAGAGAGCCGCGACTCATTCTCGCCCATCAATTTTCCGAGCACGCGGCGATCAAGATCAAGGACATCATTTGCCTTCTGTCGGAACACATCGTTCCCGATCGCGCGAAACTGCTCGGTGATTTTGCGAAACGCCTCGGCGACAGCGAACTCTGCGTTCACGCGATCATTGCGCATGTGCTCGCGGATCGGGCCAAGAAGCGCGGGATCTTGTAAGAGCCCAAGGTGAAATCCGAAGATCTTCGCCGCTTCGCGACCGAGTTGTTGCTCAGTGCGGTCGCGGAGGAGAACGAGATCGGCGTTCGCGTCGCGGAGCGCAACATCAAGTCGCGCGAGTTCGATATCGATTTCGTGTTCGGCGATCTCGCGGCGGGGGACATGGGTTTCCGCCTCGCCGAGCACGAACACGCGACCGATGACAATTCCGGGAGAAACCGGAATGCCTTTGACGGTCTGCATGACTTTCTGCGGTTGCGGGGCGTTGGGCATGAAGTTGACAGTCTAGCGAATCACAAAAGTGAGGCGGCCCACAGCTTGCGCTGTGGGCCGCCAAGTTTCCTGAGGATTCCACGCACACGCGGAATCAACACGGGTTGAGCCAACGTGATTTCACGCGTTCCCGTCTTTGACCTCGTACTCAGCGTCGATGACATCGTCCTTCGGCTTTGCACCGTCGGTCGCGCCGGTCTCGCCATTTTTCGCAGATTCATACGAGATCTTCCCGAGTTCCTGCGCGGCTTGATTGAGCGCATCAAGTGACTTCTGCATTGCTGCGGCGTCGTCGCCCTTCACGCGCTCCTCGACATTCGAGATGGCACTCTCAATCGAGCTTCGCGTCGCAGCAGGAACCTTGTCGCCGAGATCAGTCATCGTCTTCTTGACGCCGTAGACGACTTGTTCAGCCTGGTTTCGCAGGTCGATGAGTTCACGGCGCTGCTTGTCTGCGGCGGCGTTTGCCTCGGCCTCGCGCTTCATCTTCTCGATGTCATCTTTCGACAGACCAGAGGAACCCGTGATCTTGATCTCTTGTTTCTTATTCGACGATTTGTCGGTGGCGGAAACATTGAGAATTCCATTGGCGTCGATCGCGAATTCGACCTCGATTTGCGGCGTACCGCGCGCCGCCGGTGGAATCCCGGTGAGATCGAACTTGCCGAGGCTGCGATTGTCGGAAGCCATCGGTCGCTCGCCTTGCAGCACATGGATTGTCACGGAACTCTGATTGTCGCTCGCGGTCGAGAAGGTCTCCTTCTTCGACGTCGGGATTGTCGTGTTGCGTGGAATGAGCGTCGTCATCACGCTGCCGAGCGTCTCGACCCCAAGCGAAAGCGGGGTGACATCGAGAAGAAGTACATCCTTCACGTCGCCCGCAAGCACGCCGCCCTGAATCGCCGCACCGATCGCCACGACCTCGTCGGGGTTGATCGAGCGGTCGAGCGCATCAGTCTTGAAGATTTCCTTCGCGATTTGTTGCACCTTGGGGATGCGGATCGAGCCTCCGACCATCACGATCTCCTGAACCTCAGAGGGTGCAAGTTTGGCATCCTTGAGTGCCTGCTCGCATGGTCCGCAGAGCCTCGTGAAGAGATCCGCGCAGAGGTCTTCAAACTTCGCGCGGGTCACCGTCACTTGAAGGTGCTTTGGGCCATTCTGATCAGCGGTGATGAACGGAAGGTTGACCGTCGTCTCCATCTGCGTAGAAAGTTCGATCTTCGCTTTCTCTGCAGCCTCTTTCAGCCGCTGCAGCGCCATCGCATCCTTCGTGATGTCGATCCCTTCACGCTTGCGGAACTCCTCAGCGAGGAAGGTGATCAAGCGGTCGTCGAAATCGTCGCCGCCGAGGTGTCCGTCGCCGTTTGTCGAGAGCACTTCGAAGACGCCATCACCCACATCGAGGATCGAGACGTCGAAAGTACCGCCGCCGAGATCGAAGACCGCGATGCGTGCATTCTTCTTTTTCTCGAGTCCGTAGGCGAGCGCAGCGGCCGTGGGTTCGTTGATGATGCGCTCGACCTTGAGGCCTGCGATCTCACCGGCGTCCTTGGTCGCCTGGCGTTGGGCATCGTTGAAATAGGCGGGCACGGTGATGACCGCACGCTCGACCTTCTCGCCGAGGTAATCTTCTGCCACCTTCTTCAGTTCTTGGAGCACGAGCGCCGAGATTTCTGGAGGCGTGTACTGCTTGCCACGGATGTTGACTTTGACGAGATCCTTGGAGACGTCATCGCCACCGCTGATCACTTCGTAAGGCACCATGCGTTGTTCCTTCGCCACTTCGTCGCGGCGGCGACCCATGAAGCGCTTGATGGAATAGATGGTGTTCTTTGGGTTGGTGACCTGTTGGTGCTTTGCAGGTTGGCCGACGAGGCGTTCGCCCTTGTCGGTGAATGCGACGACCGAAGGAGTCGTGCGGTTTCCCTGCGCGTTGATGAGGACCTTCGGCTGGCCGCCTTCCATAATGGCGACGCACGAATTGGTGGTGCCGAGGTCAATGCCGATGATCTTGCTGGTTCCGCTAGACATAGTTGGGTTCCTTCCCGCCGGGAGGGTTGCTCCGGGCGAAGCTGACTGCGTTCCCGCCGTCTGGCGAGGTCGCCGCGAATTGCAACCTCTGTGCCAAGCGAATCGCCAGATTTAGGCACCGATACCCGCCCGAACTGGCGATCGGCCTCTCCATGTCTGCCACATTGGCACCGAAGGCGTCGCGCGGAGGGGTTGTTACGCTGCCGCGATGCGATCGACCGATGCCGCGGAGTTTGAAAGCGTTGCCGAGCTGATGCGAGAGGCCACGTTGCTGGCGGTCGCCGCGAGGCGCGAATTGCCCGCGCACGCGATCGTGCAGAAGCCCGATGGATCTCTTGTAACCGCCGTCGATGTGGCGTTGCAGGTCCTGATTTTGAACGAACTTGAGCAGCGGTTTGGTGCGCGACCAGTCATCGCCGAAGAGGATGCTGATTCGATCGGCGGCAAGGAAGACGCGCAGGCGCACTGTCGCGCGTTGTTGCGGCAGTGGAGGCCCGGGTTGGGAGACCGAGAGATCGCGCGCGCGCTTGCCTGTGGAGGGCTTGAGGGGTCGACGCGGGACCTCGATGCGGTTTGGGTACTCGACCCGATTGACGGAACGCAGGGGTACGTTGACGGCGACCATTGGTGCCCGTGTCTTGCGCTGCTGTCGCGGGGGGAGCCCGTGTTTGCGGTCAATGGTCATCCTTCGGTACTCGGCGGTGTGTTACTCGTCGCAGAGCGCGGCAGCGGATGTTGGTCGCGGCCGCTCAAGGGCGGCGACGCGAAGCGAGCGATGGTTTCGCAGGCACCGCTCACACCGGGCGAACCAATGCGGCTTGTTGCTCCTGCGCGGGCAACGGCATCGCAGATCGCAGCGCGCCGCTCGGTGGGCGAGTCCATTGGTCATCCATGCACACTTGTCCACTCAGATAGTCAGGCCAAGTACGCCCATGTGATCGCGGGACTCGCCGATGTTGCGTATAGCCGCCGCGGAAATGGTCCTGGGAAATACGTCTGGGATCACGCTGGTGCAGTGCTCCTTGCGCGAGAGGCAGGCGCGTGGGTGGGCGACACAAACGAAGGGGAAGTCGATTGCTCGCTTGGCCGGAGACTCGGTGGAAACGATGCGGTGATCTGTGCCGCGCGCGATCTCGGCCCTCAGGTGGCGGCGACGCTTGCCGAGCGCGATATTGCCGAAGGAACATCACGGAACAGTGCAGGGCACGGAGAGCGAGCGCGCCATGGCTGAGCTTCGGGAATCCGGTTGGTCCGGGCTGCGAGTTGCAAAGTTTCCAGCGGTCCTAGCGCTTGCGTTGTTGCTCTTCTCCGATGTGGTCACCGACTCTTGGGCGCTGTTGCAAGGATTGTGGTGGGTGCCACGACTGCTACTCGCCCTTCCAGCGTTGCTCTGGTTGATTGGGCTTTTTCTCTTCGCGCGCCTCCTCCGCCGGGACAAGGTCGAGAGTCGCCGTCTTCTTCGTTGGATGGCGCTTGCGTTGCTCTTCGTGGTGGTGCACCTCTTCCGAGTGTGGGGATTTCCCGCGGAACGCCGGGCTGATTCACTCCGGCTTGTGCATTGGAATGCGTGCTTCATTTCTGAGTCCGAAGCGGTCGAAGCAGTGAATCGCATACTCGCGCTTGACGCAGATGTGATCATTCTCACCGATGCCGGTGCGCCGACTCTTGGTGTGGGCGTGCAACGGTTTGGCGCGGCTGGGTATCAGATTGATTCACCCGGCCGATTCACCGTGCTCTCTCGCCTTCCGGTTGTTGAGGCGCGGCCGCTGATCGCATCTCGGTCACGATTTGTTTCGCGCGTACAACTGTTGACTCCGAAGGGTGACCTGTCGATCGAGGCGGTTGATCTTCCGAGCATGCCGTCGTTACCGCGCGCCATCACTGTGCGCTCACTCGTTGCAGATCTCGCGCAGGTTCGCAGCAGTCTTCCGGATGTACTCGTTGGTGACTTCAATATCACCAGGGGCAGCGCATCGTTGTCTGCTCTCGCACCTGACGCACACGAGGCATTTGCCACCGCGGGAACTGGTTGGGGCGGAAGTTTCCCGCGGGCATGGCCTTTGTGGCCGATTGACCTCACGCTGGTGCGAAGCCCTTGGCAGGCGGTCCGCTCACAGATTGTCGATTTTGGATTTGGTCGACACCGCGTGCAGATCGTGGATCTTCAGCACCGACCATGATCGAAGGCCGAAATTTAGGCGCACGAATGCAGGTACGAATGCGGGCACGAATGCAGGCACGAATGCAGGCACGAATGCAGGCACGAATGTGGGCAAGATTAATCTGCCGCTTCGTAGGTCACGCGGTCAACCCACCGCCAAGCAGACTGGAAGACGAGGCCTCCAGCAAACGACGATTGCACCGAGGACGGGAGCGATCGATAGATGGCGTTGTCGGCGTCGGCAAGCCAATCAGTGCTGCCATCGCCCTTGAGTCGGTTGGCGCCGGTCACGTGATTAAAGTCTCGTCGCGTCCGCATGCCATCAACCACCAAGACGACGCTTGCGAGGTTGCGCCCACGCATCGGACTCCCGGTGGTCGATGTGCTGAGCGGGTCCATGTGGCTGCGGAAGTGGTAGTTCGAGTACATCGTGCCGCCGATCCCGAGGTTGAGACCGAAGCCTGAGAGGCGGTTCGCGTAGCGCTCGAAGTTGTGATCACCGCGGTGACACGGGCAGTAGAGCAGGCGCGAATCAGGAAGGTGCAGCGTCGAGAGCAACAGCCCAAGTCCCTCAAGGCGTGAGCCGACGGGGTTTGTGATCGCCATCGCCTCGCCCCATTGGGCAGTTTGCGGATTGCTCGTGACGGTGAGTGGTGGGAGGCGATCGTTATGACTTCCGAGATATTCCGTCAGCGCGCAGCCAACTTGTCGGAGGTTTGCAAGGCATTGGATTTTGAAAGCGGCGTTTCGAGCGTGTTGGAGCGACGGCATCAAGAGCGCCGTCAGAATGGTGACAATCGAGATCACCACGAGAAGTTCAAAGATGGTGAAGCCGCGCGTCGCCAGTCGAAATCTCGGAAGCGCTTGAGAAGGGAGACAGCCCACGGGCTGATGCGCCAAGACTGCAGAATCGCACGAAGCGAGGCAGACAGCGGATCGGTCCATGCTCGCGTGTTGCGGATGATTGCGGCCTGCAACCAACGGAAACTCCTCGCGGCACCATCGCACTTACACCGAATGGCAAGTGATCCGGACCTCGATAGGCTACCGCCGAACCGTTGGGAAGTAAGGAGCTTCGTGTGGAATTCGCGTGGAAAGCGAGTACCTTCCTTCGAGTTTCAAAAAGCGTCCCGCTCGGACTTGAGTTCCGAAGAGTGGAGCGCCCCTCGAACTTGCGGCTCGCGTATGGATTCCCAAGAGCACATCGACTGGCAGCTCATGCAGCGCGTTGCGGCCTCGGACGAGGAAGCAATCGAGCAGTTGTACGCCAGGTTTGGGGCACTGGTCTATCAGTCGGCGCGGCAGGTACTCCGATCGCGGGCAGAGACTGAGGATGCGGTTCAGGAAGTTTTCGTTCGGCTCTGGCGCACCGCAGATCGATTCGATCCCCACCGAGCCAAACTGGTGACTTGGGTCATGTTGATAACCAGGCGCCATCTGATCGACCGATTGCGGAGGCAGTCGGCGCGGCCCGATCGCGCCGAACTCGACGGGTCGCGGTCGGATGGCGGGGGAGCAATTGCGCGTCCGGTGTCGGAAGGTGTTGCGGAGGGCGGCGAGGGTCGAGACCGACTGCGCCGCCAATTGAGTCGGCTTCCCGAGCTGCAGCGGACTGTGATTGAGCGGGCCTACCTCCAGGGATTTAGCCTTCGGGAGATCGCCGCGCAGCTTGACGCACCGCTTGGCACCGTGAAAAGCGCCTTGAGCCGCGGACTGACGCGGCTCCGAGAACTGGAGGGGGGCGAGGAGCGTCGCGGCTCATGAGCGAGACGCACAGACAAAAACTCTGTCGCAAGAGGGGTCGAGCCAGGAGCCAGTGCAGCTTGGATGAGTTTGATCGTGCTGAGAATGGGCCGTCATTTGCTTTGTTCATCGAAGCATGCAACCGCTTGTTCTGAGCGTCCGTATGGCGGTCGGCAGAGTTTTCCCGCTTGGTACGTTGCGCAGGTCGGGGAAGACCAGTGTTTGGCGCACTGGAATGACCCGCTGCAATGTTCTGCTGGAAACGCCCATGCGGCGCGAAAGTGCATGCGGAAATGCATGCGGAAATGCATGCGGAAATGCATGCGGAAATATGCAAGGAAATATGCAAGGAAAGGTCGGTCGGAAGCAGATGTCGGAGCACGAAGTACTTTCCCTTGACGAACTTTTCGAACTCGCATCGTTCGAGGTCTTGGGTCTCCTCGACCCGGTCGATCTTGTTCGATTCGAGCGCGGTTTTGCTGCGTCGGCACCTTCGGTGCAGGCGGAAATCATCGGGCTGCAGGAGCGTATGGCCCGCGACCCGATCTTCCGCGATACCACGCAGGACGCGATACTCGGTTCGGGTTCGGTCTCAGGCGTAGGAGAGCCGTCCGCGTCGCTTCGACTTCGCACCCTCGCGCGTGTCATCGAGGCAATCGAAACGGAATCTGCCTCTGCAAAGCCCATCGCAACGATTGGCCCGGTTTCTCGAGCAGTCGCCGTGCAAGTGTCAGAGGGGCAATCAACGCGTGGATCTTCGGCGATCACCGCAGAATCCATGCGCGACCTGATCTCTGACCTCTCCGCGCGCAATCGCGAGTCGCGGGCCCCAACGCAGCTCGTCTGGCGTGCTGCTTCGTTCATTTTGCTTGCGGCACTCATCGTCTCAATGTTTTTCAACATCAGGTTGACGAAGGTTTCCGAAACACTCGCCGATGCGACCATGGGTCAGGCACTTGAGACGGACGCAATTCGGCTCGCTGCAGAGTATTCGGGCTTTGATTTTGCATCGAGTCGACATGTAGATCTCGTGCCGGTTGGCGGAGCACGCGTCGGTCATGTGAGCGTGTTTCTCGATGAGAAAAACGGTCGTGTGGCAGTGCACGGCATCGGCTTCAATCCAAACGAAATCGTTGAGATTGTTCTGCTTGACGAGGCGGGGAAAATTCTCGCCTCATCACAATTCACAGTCGCGGCCAGCAGCTTTGGTGGACTTTGGGAAGCGGGATCTGCCGCGATCGCTGCAGGCCGTATCCAGATTCGTGGGTCCGCGAGCGTCGGTTCCGCAGACGTTGTGCTTTACACGCAAGCCTGAAACGAAATCGACTCAACCGCAAGCACACACGCGCAGCGAATCGCGTCAACCGCTTTTGCGGATCCACTCCTCTTCAAGATCAGACTGTTCTTTCTGAAGTTCCTCGCGCTTGGCGAGGAACTTCTTCGTTTTCGTAGTGTCGCTCGCGACCTTGGGGTCGGCGAATGCGCCGTCGATGACGCGGAGTTCGCGGCCGATATCCGCAATGCGCTTTTCGATTTTCTCGATCGGCAGGCTGGTGAAACGCCCCTTCAACTTCGGAGCCGAGGTTCGTTCAGCGGAGGCCTTCGCAAGAGGCTGTGACGCTTGCAACTTGGGCGCCGTGGACTTTGCACTACTGGGCTTGCGTTCACGCTCTGAGGCTGCAGCGCGCTCGGCCTTCTGCTTCGCCTCCCACTCGCTGTACCGACCCTCGAAGACGCGCGTGTTGCCCTCGCCATCGAGGATGATGATCTTGTCACAAACATCTTCGAGGAGCGCGCGATCGTGCGAAATCAAGAGTAGCACGCCGCCGTAGCCGCCGCGACCGTCGGCGCCGCCGCCGAACTTGAGCAATGACTCCTCAAGACGCTCCGCACTTGGAATATCAAGGTGATTGGTGGGCTCGTCGAGGACAAGGAGGTTCTTCGCGCTGGCGATGAGCGACGCGAGGACAAGTCGTCCGCGCTCGCCACCAGAGAGGTCGCCGATGGGCTTCTCTTGCTCTTGCCCGGTGAAGAGAAACGCGCCCGCGAGATTGCGTGCTTCTTGTTCGTTCGCGCGTGGTGCTCCTTCGAGCGAGCGGATGGTGTTCTGAAGGAACTGCCACACAACAAGCGAGCGATCGAGGTGATCATGGTTCTGACGGAACCAGCCGATTTCAAGTCGCGGGCTGCGCTTAATGGTGCCAGAGTCGGCCTCAAGATCGCCGAGGAGCGTGCGGACGAGCGTGGTCTTACCAGCACCGTTTGGGCCGATGATTCCAATCCGCGCGCCGGGCCGTGCCGAAAGCGTGAGATTTCGGAAGCAGTGGCGATCGCCGAAACTCTTCGAGATGCCTTCCGCAACGAACGCGAAATCTCCCATCTGCGGCGGGGAGGGCAAATCGAGACTCATCACGCCCATTTCAGCGTGCTTCTCGACGAGCGAATCTTCCTTGAATCGCTCGAGCCGCGATTCGCGGCCGCGCGCCTGCTTCGCGCGTTGGCCTGCCTTGTAGCGGTCGATGAACGCCTGCTCCTGACGGATCTTGTCCTGTTGCTTCTCGTGCTGGCGTTCGACGGTCAGCATGCGCTCAACTCGCAGCGTTCGATAGGCGGCGTAGTTACCGGGATACTCGCGGAGTACGCCGCGATCGATCTCGATAATGCGGCTTACGACGCGATCGAGGAGCCAGCGGTCGTGGCTTACGACGACAAGCGCGCCCTTGAATTCGTCGGCGAGAAACTCTTCGAGCCAGCGACGTCCTTCGATGTCGAGGTGGTTGGTCGGTTCGTCGAGGAGCAGGAGGTCGGGGTCCGACAGCAGCAGACGCGCGAGTGCAAGTCGCGCCTTCTGCCCGCCAGAAAGCCCCTTGACTGGAAGGTCGAAGTCTTCGTCCGTAAAGCCGAGACCATGCAGCGCGGCATCGATCTTGTGGCCGACGGAGTATCCACCTGCAGCCTCGATCGCCTCCTCGAGCGCCACTTGACGCGCCATAAGTTTGTCGAGTTCGGCGGGTTCTGCGGTCGCCATCCGTTCGAAGACGCCCTCGAGTTCTTGCTGATGAATCTCGATTGAAGCGAACGCCTCGGCCGCGGCACCGCGCAGCGTCTTATCCATCGGGAGCTTGGGGTCCTGCTCAAGGTAGCCCACCCGCACAGTCCGCGCGATTTGGACCTCGCCTTCGTCCGGCTGCAGCACACGCGCGATGAGTTTGAACAGCGTGCTCTTACCGCAGCCATTGCGACCGACGAGACCGACGCGCTCGCTCTCGTGAATCGAACCGCTCACGCCATCGAGAAGAAGGCGGAGACCGTGACCGTAGCGGAGGTTGGAGAGCGTGACGAGCGACATAGTGGCCCCGTGGAGGGGTCGGAAGGGTAGCAGACGAGTGTGATGGTCGGAGCGGCGCGCAGTTCAACGCTTCGGCACGGGCTTGCCGCGCCATTCCCACACCCAAGCGACGAATCTGCGGTCACGCGGAGGAAGGATGAACCGACAGATCGTCGCAACGATGGCGGGCGAGGTCAGTCCAATCACCGCGGAGGTGACGATGAAGAGTACCGAGACAAGCGTCGCGAAATGCAACGAATAATGCGCTTCCGTCACTTGGGACCACGTGGGTGTCGCGAAGGTGCGAATGCCGTCAGTCCAGAGCAGCGCAATAGCCAGTGGAAATGCGCATCCCATCATCGCCGGGAGAGCGCAAACGACGAGACGAGACCACCGGGAACGGCGCATCACGATCACGCCGAGGAGCATTGCGAACGGCGTTGCGAGCACAAGCCCGATGAGCGCAAGCGGTGCATAGACAATCCAGACCCCGATGTCCCAGCGCGCTGCAGCGAGTGCGGACTTCCCGGTTTCTGTCGCGAGCCATGACAAATCGGCCTCTGTCCATGGCCCAAGATTCGAAGTCTCGTCGCGCTTCACCAGTGGATCTTGGCGATAGGCCTTCTCGACGCTCGTCGCGCATTCACCACTCGCGTTTTCGCTGACCGCAACGGTGAATCCGCCGGTGATGAGCCCAAGTGCCACCACCACCGCGAACAGGGAAGCGACGAGCGTCGTCGCGATCACGGATTTCATTCGGTTCAACCACGGCGCGCCGGTTGGGTACTCAAACAGCGCGCTTGCGGTGCCGCACTCGCCACATCGAACGTAGAGCAGCCCTGTCTGCGCGTCGCGCTCAATGGCGCGGCCCGCGAGCGGATGAAGGCACTGCATGCAGAGGCGATCTCCGGAGAGCGTCTCGCGAGGCGGGGCGTGGTCGGTGCGTTGGTCAGTCATAGCGAGGGCACTTGCATAACTTGTGGGCGTAAGAGCACTCCGGAGAGTCCGCGCACAGACTGTTCGTGTTTGCGGCGATACTTTCGCGCAGCAGAGCGTTGGAGTCGCGCATAGATCAGATTGAAGGCGATCGCGAGAATGAAACTGAGAAAGAGCGTCGCAGCGAGTGCGAGGAGTATCGCGATGATGCCTGTCTGCGGAGTGCGACGCCACGGCATGGGGTTCAGGGTTCCAGATGCGGTCACAATCGCAAGGAGGCCGATCGCCACGGGGAGCGCACCGATCGTCCAAGCAAGCAACCAGCGAATGGGCGCGCGGCAGGTCGGTGCCATGGCCGTGGCGGACAGGGCGGCAAGGACTGCGGCCACGCCGATGAGGATGCCCAGGCCTGCGAGCCATTCGGGGTCAAGTCCTATTCCGCGGGTTTCAAATTGCTTGAGTCGCAGTCTACTTTCAGCGACCATCGCAACGATCCCGACAACACCGCCGCCTGCCAACTGGCCACAAGTCAACGCGATTCCCATGCGGAGGTTGAGCGCGCGCGCGCGTGCCCAGAGGCGGAAGGGTGCGCGCGCCGCACGCAGATTCCATCGCGCAGCGAAGCCACAGCGCGGACAAGTTGCGACCCAAAGCCTGGTCTCGCTGCTAAATACGCGCGACGAACTGTCGAGCAGCTTTCCGCAGCGGGCGCAGGCGTGAGGGACCATGCGTGGACAATACCCTCCCCGGACTCGGCGTACACTCTGACCCCCGTGAGAGATCCAGCCGCCCGCCGCCGCCGATTCGCCTATCCGATCGTGACGCTCTGCGTCGCGGGCATCATCTTTCTGTTCTCGCAGGGCAAACTTGCGTTGGAGCCGCCGGTGGCACCCGCCGCGTACGAAGCGTTCGCGCGCGAGGTGGTCGATGATGTGCGCGCGGGTCGCCCCATTCGACAAGCGAGTCACCCGTCGCTCGAAAGAAGTTTTTCGTTGTTCGTGCCGGAGTCGATTCGCCGCGCCGATGGCGGGGCGGTGACGGTTGCGCTGCTTGATGAAGGAAGCGAAGGCAGCGCACAACTCGCGGATCCGTTCGCGCGGGTGGTCGAGGTGCGGGCAACCGATGGCGGGACGTGCTACCTCATCGTCCGCTTCGAGGGTGGCGTTGGGCAGCTGACGGGTGTCGTTCGACAGCCGACGGCTGAGGAAGGTGGAGCGGACGAGGTTGGTTCAGGAGGGGTTGCGCAGTGAAGGCTTGGATCAACGGTCAGTTTGTCGGGCTCGCCGAAGCGAAAGTGGGCTATTTCGACGGCGGTTTTCAACACGCGATCGGATTGTTCGAGACGATGCTTGCGCGCGACGGCGCGGTGCTGCGACTTGAAGCGCATCTTGAGCGCCTCGCGGCGAGCGCGAAACTCCTCAGGCTGTTTGACAACCTTCGGATTGAGCCGCTCGCGGAGACGATTCAGTTGTGTCTCGCTGAGAACGCGATGTCTGACGCGCGCATTCGCGTGACCGTGACCGGCGGTGATCTCGGAAAGCCCTTCGCCGGCGCAAACGCGAGCGATGGACGGCCCGCGGCTCCGCAGCCAACCGTCGCGATCCATCTGCAGCCGCCAACGCGCTATCCCGATGAGCTTTTCACGCACGGAGTTGGTGTGACGATCGCCGACAATCGCGCCAATCCGCTTGACCCCTTCGCCAGTCACAAGACGCTTGCGTATTGGCCGAGGATCGCGGCGCTCCAACGTGCGGCCGAGGCAGGGTGTTCGGAGTCGCTTTGGTTTTCGATCACCAACCATCTCGCAAGTGGAAGTGTGTCGAGTGCGTTCGTCGTGAAAGATGGTCGAATCGTGGTGCCGTTTGCGCGTGGCGAAGAGCCTGCCGGCGCGATGCCTTCCGCGGTGCTTCCAGGTTGCACGCGCGCAGCAGTAATGATGTGGGCCGAAGGCGTCGGTATCGAAGTCGAGCGAAGAGCGATTTCAATCGATGATGTGTTCAGCGCTGACGAGGTCTTTCTCACAAATTCGAGTTGGGGCGTCTTGCCAGTGATCCGCGTGGAGCGGCACACGATTGGCGACGCGAAACCAGGTCCAATCGCTCGACGCATGCGGGAGAAGTGGCTCGCATGACGCAGGGCTCGAACGGTGCGCCGGATTCAGGAGAAGGAGGGCCGCGAGGCAGCTTTCCCGGAGGTTTTCGTGTGTACGGAATCGGTCGCGACGCTGCGACTCGGTTTCGCATGAAGCCGCCGTGGCGCGCGCGCGCCGCAGCAGGGCCGCTCGAGCGCGCACTTGTCGGTGCGGGCACATTCTTGCTCGCGATTCCGGTGGCGCTGTCGATGCTCGCGCTTGGGGTACTACTCCTCGCGACGTTCTTGGGATGCGCGGCGGTGTTCGTCGCCTTTGCACTCGCTATGTGGCTGGTACGGTCGCTCTTCGGCGTCGGAGGATCGCGTCGAGCCGTTGCACGCGGGACGGTCGATGATGGCCGCGAAAATGTGCGTGTGCTTCGGCGAAACGATCCGAGCGGGTGATGTTTCGCGCGCGTGCGTCGCGCATACTCGGCTGTACGATGGGCGGCGATCCGCACCGACACTTTGAAGGATGAACGATGGCTGAAGGAACAGCACCCGTGTTCGCACATCTCCACCTGCACACGGAGTATTCGCTCCTCGATGGTGGCAACACCATCGATCGGTTACTCAAGCGGGTGAAGGAACTCGGCATGGACGCTGTCGCGGTCACCGACCACGGCAATATGTTCGGTGCGATGGAATTTTATTTGAAAGCCAAGGATGCTGGCGTGAAGCCGATCCTTGGTATCGAGGCCTACGTCGCCGTTGATCGCGACGGAAGGCACGGCGACCGCCGCGATAAGACGCACACCGGTGAAAAGGACGGCGGCCACCATCTCGTGCTGTTGGCGGAAAACAACGTCGGCTATCGCAATCTCCTCAAGCTTTCGTCAGACGCGTTTCTGAATGGCTTCTATTACCGCCCGCGTATGGACAAGTCCACGCTTGCGGGATGGCGCGATGGCATCATCGCGATCAACGGCCATCTCGGTTCATCGATCGCGTCGCACCTCACGGACTTCGTGCGTTCGGGGCAGGATCCGATGCACTGGCGCCGCGCGGTCGATGAAGCGCAGTGGCACGCAGAAAATTTTCAACCCAACGAGAAGGGCGAACCTCGTTTTTATATCGAGCTCCAGCGGCATGTGCCTGAGCAAGAAGAGATCAATCCGTTCTTACGGAAACTCGCGGCTGAGCTCGGTCTGCCGCTGGTGGCCGACAACGATGCACACTTTCTGCGACGCGAGGATCATGACATCCATGACACGCTCTGCTGCATTTCCATGCAGAAGAACAAGGATGACTCGGCGCGATTGAAGTACCCGGAAAGTCTCTATGTGAAGAGTCCGGCGGAGATGGCTGCGCTGTTCCCTGACGACGGTGAGGCGATCTTGAACGCGGGTCGGATCGCGCAGCGTTGCGATGTCAAACTTCCGAAGGGCGAGAATCACGCGCCTGTCGTGAAGGTCAAGCATCCCGGCTACGGACCGAAGTATGACCCGGCGATCGATGGAGATCTGACCGAGTGGTTCAAAGCCTATTGCCGCGAGATTGAGACGATTCCGGTCGATACGACGAAGGATGTCGAACCAAGCGATGCTCTCAAAGCTGGGTGTGATCGCGCACTTCGCGATCTGTGCGAGGCGGGCGTCATCTGGCGATACGGCCATGATGGAGTGACACCCGCGATTCGTGCGCGGCTCGATCGCGAGTTGCGCATTCTCGCTGACAAGTCGATCAGCGCATATTTCTTGATCGTGTGGGACTTCGTCAACTGGGCGCGTCAGCGCGGTATTCCCGCCAATGCGCGTGGTTCAGGCGTTGGCACGATGGCGGGCTATGTGCTCGGTCTCTCGAACGCGTGTCCCGAAAAGTACGGCCTTCTCTTCGAGCGCTTCACGGACCCGGATCGTTCAGAGTATCCCGATATCGATATCGATATCTGCCAAGACGGACGCGCCGCGGTCATCGACTATGTGCGCAAGAAATACGGCCATGTCGCGCAGATCATCACCTTTGGCCGCCTCAAGGCCAAGGCTGCGGTGAAGGATGTAGCACGCGTCATGGGGCTGCTTCCAGCCGAGGGGCAGAACCTCGCGAATCTCGTTCCGGCTGAGCTCGACATCACCATCGAGGAAGCGATTGCGAAAGAGCCGCAACTCGTTTCGTTGATTTCACGAGATCCGCGCATTGCTCGCGTCTTCGACCACGCGCGCGGACTTGAGGATCACGCACGCAACCAAGGCGTGCATGCAGCGGGTGTGATCGTTGCCACGCGGCCGCTTGACGACATTGTTCCGCTTTGTCGCGCGGCCGGCGGCGCGGAGGAGGCAGTGACACAATGGGATGGTCCGACTTGCGAGAAGATCGGTCTGTTAAAGATGGACTTTCTCGGCCTGCGCACGCTCTCGACGATTGAGTTTGCAAAGAAACTCATCCGCGAGACGCTTCCCACAGATGAGATCGCGCGCGCGGTGGGCCGTTCGCCTCTGAAGAAAGCTGATGTTTCCGCGAGCGATCCGTATTGCGATCCGTATTGCGATCCGCTCGACTTGGATCGCATACCACTCGACGACAAGCGCGTCCTTGCACTGTTTGCGCGTGGCGATACCAACGGTGTGTTCCAGTTCGAATCAGGCGGTATGAAGCGCCTACTCGTCGATATGAAGCCTGACCGGCTTGAGGATCTGATCGCAGCGAATGCGCTCTTCCGCCCAGGTCCGATGGATCTCATTCCCGATTACAACGCGCGAAAACATGGGCGGCAAGCGGTGCCCAAGGTTCACGAAGTCGTCGAACGCTTCACAGCCGAGACCTACGGGATCATGGTGTATCAAGAGCAGGTGATGCAGGTGCTGCATCACCTCGGCGGTATCCCGCTGCGCGAGGCATACTCGGTCATCAAGGCGATCTCAAAGAAGAAGCAGGACATCATCAACGGTGCGCGCGACAGCTTTGTCAAGGGTGCTGCGGAGCGTGGCCTTCCCGAGGCGAAGGCGACCGAACTCTTCGAACTCATCCTCAAGTTCGCCGGCTATGGCTTCAACAAGAGTCACTCGACGGGCTACGCGATCATTGCCTATCAAACGGCGTATCTGAAGACGTATTTCCCCGCGCACTACATGTCGGCGGTGCTGTCATTTGAAAGCCAGGCGCGCAAGATCGAGGAATGGTCGGTTTATCTCGATGATTGTCGAAAACTCGTTTATCCCGAGGGCGCGCCGCCAAGACTGAAAGTTGCGGATGCGAAGGCATCGTCAATGACGGCGAGCGCTGCGCCGCGCATCGGTGTCGAAGTGCGACCGCCTGATGTGAACCTCTCGGAAGAGGACTTTGCGGTTGTCTGCGAACCCGGCGAAAAGGTGCAGGCGTGGGCCGGTCATATTCGCTTTGGTCTGAAGGCGATCAAGGGCGTCGGCGGCGGAGCGATTCGCGCGATCATCGATGATCGTCAGAAGAACGGACCATTCAAGAGCATCTTCGACTTCTGCGAGCGCCTTGACTCACGCAGCATCAATCGCGCCGGGCTTGAGGGTCTCGTGAAAGCCGGTTGTTTCGATTCGCTGCACGGCACAGAGCAACGCGCAGCGGTGGTGGCGAGCCTTGAGAGCGCGATTTCGGCGGGACAGAGTCTCGCGCGCGATCGCGCAGGCGGTCAGGAGACATTCTTCGGGATGTTTGAGGCGGCGATGCCGAAGCAATCGGCGGGCGCGTCGTCGGTGGCACTCAAGAAGACCGCTCCGTGGGATGCGATGGAAGCGCTTGGCTACGAGAAAGAGGCGCTTGGCTTTCACGTCTCAGGTCATCCGCTCGATATCTGGCGCGAGCAAGTCGCGCAGTTCTGCACCGCTGACCTCAAGCGCGCGGCGGAGCTCCCACAGGATGCACCGATCGTGGTCGCGGGACTTGTCTCGCGTACGCGCGCGCTCGTGTCGCAAAAGGGAAAGAATCCGGGCGCGAAAATGATGATCTTGGGTCTTGCCGACACGCATGCATCCATGGAAGGGGTGCTCTTCCCGGATGCCTTCGCGAAGTTCGGTGATCTTGTCGCCGGTGATCGCGCGATTATTCTCATCGGATACATCGACCGCGCTCGCGGTGAGCCAAACATCATCATCGACCGCGTCATTCCGATTGAAGAGGCGGAGATGCATCTCGCCATGCGGCTCGAAGTGGCGATTGAGTGCGCGGGTGATGCCGCGGGCGCGGCAGAGGGCACGCTTGAGATGCTTGCCGGACTTCTGAAGCAGGCGAGTAGCGGGGCGAGCATGTCGGTCGGTCGACCCGCGGAAGTCTTTGTTCACCTCGATGGCGACGCACGGCGCACAACGCTGCAGTCGCACCGATTGCGAGTGGTGCCTTCGCGCGCGTTGCTCGATTCGCTTCGAAGGCTCGTTGGAGCCGATCGCGTTCGCGTGAAGGGTGGTTGGACGCCCGAGCGGCGCAAGCCAAAGCAGTGGGGCGGTAAACGGTCGAGCGATGAGGCGGTCGAGGTCTAAAGCCGCAAATAGTGACGTGTTTCGTGCCGTCGCCCATGTACGACGGGCGTCGACCTCGAAGCGTTCATATCAAAGCGCCGCGAGGCGCTCGGCAACATCCTTTTCGGCGAGTGCGTCGAGGAGTGGGTCGAGCTCGCCTGCGAGTAACTTCGGGAGCGCAAAGCTTTGTTCGACGCGGTGGTCCACCGCGATCGCCTCTTTGAAGCGATAGGTGCGAATCTTCTCTGCACGGTCGCCCGAGCCAATCATGGAGCGGCGTGCGGCGCTACGGCGTGCATCGATCTCGCGCTTACGAACCTCGAACACACGCGCACGCATCAGTCGCCACGCTTTCTCGCGATTCTGTCCTTGGCTTCGCGTTTCCTGCATGCGAACTTCGATCCCGGTCGGCAGGTGAATGAGGTGGACGGCGGTCGCAACTTTGTTGACATTCTGCCCGCCGGGGCCTTGCGCAGTCGTGACCATTTCCTTCACTTCGGCGGAGTCGAGCACTCCATCGACTTCTTCGGGTTCGGGCATGATCGCGACGGTCGCGGTGGAGGTGTGGATGCGCCCTTGCGCCTCGGTCGCTGGCACGCGCTTTACTTGATGCGTGCCGCCTTCAAATTGAAGCGCGGCGAACGCGCCAACTCCCTCGACGGTCGCGATGGCGTGGGTGAGTCCGCCTGCGTCGCCGGGTTTCGTTTCGACGATCTCGAAGCGCCATCCACGACGTGCCGCGTAGGTGCGGTACATCTCGAAGACCTCACCGGCCCAGAGTGCTGCCTCGTCGCCGCCGACACCCATGCGCACCTCGAGCACAAAACTCGCGATACCTGCATCGTCGCCGGTAACGAGTGCCTTGATGATGCGCTGGGCGAGTTCGCGTGCATGCGATTGCAGCGTGGGCCGCTCGGCGCGCGCCATCGCAACCATCTCTGCGTCGTCGGAGGCGAGAAGTTCGGTCAGTCCCGCGAGTTCGCGGGCGGCAGCGCGAAGCTGCGCGAGCGGTTCGAGCGTCCTCGCGAGCAAGGAGCGACGCTGCGAGAGCGCGGTTGACTTTCGATGGTCGGCCGCGATGGCAATGTCCTCGAGTTGTGCGGCGATTCCGTCGTCCTCCGCCGCTTGCGCTGCGAGGATGCGACGCAGATTCTCCGGGAGGAGCTCATCGACGAGCGGGTCGGATGACCCGGGATCGAAACTGGCAGGGGACGGAGGCAAGGCGGTGGAGGGTACGGGATCGACCACGGAGAAGCGACGATGGCTTCGGGAGGGACCCAAAGGCAGAGTGGTAAAACAAACAGCCGTCGTGAGACGGCTGTTTGCAGAGATCGAGTTGATACGCGAAGCGTGGCTTCGCGGCTTACTTCTTCTTGTTGGCGTCGAAATACTTGCCGGCGAACTTCTTCTGGAAGCGCTCAACGCGGCCAAGGGTGTCGACGAACGTCTTTTGTCCGGTGAAGAAGGGGTGCGACCCCGACCAGATTTCGACGTTCATCTCAGGTACCGTCGCGCCGACGGTCATGACGACCTCGCCACGGAAGGTGACCTTGCATTCGGGGTAGTACTTCGGGTGGGTGTCCTTCTTCATGGCAGCTCCTGTCGAACCTTCTGGTCGGTGAAAGATCGGAGAGTGTACAGAGGCGGGCAGCGGATGCAAGTCGGTCGAGCAAGACTGACCACTTATTGGACGGAGGCCTCACGGACGAGACTCGGGACGAAACCTGTGACGATCTGCGACACTCGCCCGCTCGTGACGCCTGATCCGCCGTTCAACGGAAAAGGCCGAAACCCACAGTTCATTTTGGAGAGACAACCGTGGCCGACTCGCCCAACACCTTCAACGCCACCGCCGCAAACTTCGACGCCGAGGTCGTGCAAAGTTCGGTCCCCGTGCTTCTCGACTTCTGGGCTGCTTGGTGCCCGCCGTGCCGGATGCTGAAGCCTGAACTCGCCGCGCTTGCGCCAGAACTTGTCGGGAAAGTGCGTGTCGCTTTCGTCGACGTCGATGCGGAACCCTCGATCGCGGGTGCGTTTGAGGTTCGCGGCATTCCTGCGTTGTTTTTGATGAAGGATGGCGAAATCATTGATTCGTGGACTGGCTATTCGCCGCGTGCAGCCGTGAAGGCGCGGCTCGAACAGCATGTCGGGCCGATCGGTGGCTGAGATCGTGCAGACGGTTCGCACCGTCACCGTTGAGGGCATGCACTGCGCAGCCTGCGCGTCAAAAGTTGAGGCCGCAGTGCGTGGCGTGCAGGGTGTGCGCGAGGCAAGTGTGTCGTTCGCGTCACGGAAAGCGCGAATTGCGTTCGATCCGGAGCGCACGGATCTCTCAGCGATCGCGTCGAAGGTCAAGCGCGCTGGATTCGCACTTGCGCTTGACCGCGATCCAACAGTGCGGGCTGCGCGCGAGCGTGCAGCGGAGCGAATGTTGGTTTGGCGGGTCGCCGTCGGTGGAGCGCTTGGACTTCCGCTTGCGGCGATTGCGATGACGCACGGAGCAGTGGAGATTGTTGCTGGAATCGGTGGCGGATGGACGCAATGTGCCCTCGCGACGCCAGTTTTCGTTTGGTGTGGTTGGCCGATTCACGCTGCAGCGATGGCGCGCGCGCGCGCACGCGGCGTTGATATGAACACGCTTGTCTCACTCGGAACGAGCGTCGCATTCCTCGCCAGCGTGTGGACGCTGGTGCAGATGTCGTTCATCAGCCATGGCAACGACCTCGGTGCTGGCGCGTCGACCGATGCGCGCATGCACGGGAATACACATCTTTGGTTTGAGGCCGCGGCGATCATCATCGTGTTCGTGTTACTCGGGCGCATGCTTGAGGCGCGAGCCACTGCCCGCGCCGGCGACGCGTTGCGCGCGCTTGCGGCGCTCGCAACGTCGAGGGTACGGATTGTCGAGGCGAGCGGTGAGCGTGAAATTGCTGCCGACCAGATCGAAGCTCGTATGCGCGTCCGTGTGCGTCCCGGCGAGCGGGTGCCAGTCGATGGAACCATCGTCGATGGCACCAGCGAGGTCGATGAGTCGATGCTGACGGGCGAACCGATGCCGGTATTGCGACGCGTCGGAGACGCGGTTGTTGCGGGCACAATCAACACGCTTGGTGCACTCGAAATCGAAGCGTCATGTGCGGCGGCGGAGACAGTGCTCGCACGAATCGTCGAATTGGTCGACGAAGCGCAGACAACAAAAGCGCAGATTGCTCGCGTCGCAGACCAGGTTGCGGCAATTTTTGTGCCGATGGTGATCACGATCGCGTGCCTTGCAGCAGCGGCGTGGTGGTGGCTTGGTCCGGCGGAGTTGGGTGCCACGCGCGCTATCGAAGCGCTGGTGAGCGTACTCGTTGTGGCATGCCCTTGCGCGCTCGGGCTCGCGACGCCGGTTGCCATCATGGTTGCGTCGGGTCGCGCGGCACAAGCTGGAGTGTTGTTCCGCACGGCGGCTGCACTCGAAAAACTTGCGAAGGTCGAGGATGTTGTCTTCGATAAAACCGGCACGCTCACCGAAGGGTTGCCGAGAGTCGAGGTGGTGCGACCGATGCCCGGCATCACACACGAGCGCGTGCTTGCGATCGCTGCGGCTGTTGAATCGAAGAGCGAGCATCCGATCGCGCGCGGAATCGTCGACGAAGCGAACGCGCGTGGCGTACAACCGCTTGATTCGACTGACTTTTTCGCGGTTCCCGGAAGCGGGGCCCGCGCAAAAGTCATGGACCGCGAGCAAGGTGGCGCGCCCTCGATCGCGCGCGCCGTGATTGTTGGTCGCCCGACTTGGCTGTTGGCTGAGGGAATTGTCATGCCCGCCGATGTCGCCTCGGATCGCACCGTGGTTGCGGTAGCGATGGATGGTGTTTTCGTCGGATCAATCGAACTGATTGATCGTGTGCGTGCGTCGGCGATGGTTGCGGTCGTCGCGCTTACGGAACTCGGTGTTCGCGCATCGGTTGCGAGTGGCGACGGCGAAGCAACAGTAAAACGGGTAGCGCAGGAACTTGGTCTCGACGCGACACGCGCTCATGGATCGATGGATCCGCTTGCGAAGGCTTCGTTTGTACGTAGCCTCCGAACGCGCGCCGCTGTGGCATTTGTCGGTGATGGCATCAACGATGCTCTCGCGCTTGCAGAGAGTAGCGTTGGTATCGCGGTCCATCGCGGCTCCGACATCGCGAAGGCGAGTGCTGATATCACCCTCGTCACGAGCGACCTTCGCGCCGTTGCGAATGCGATCACACTTTCCCGGCAAACGCTGCGGATTGTGCGACAAAATCTCGCGTGGGCATTTGGATACAACCTCGCACTGATTCCTCTTGCGGCTGGCGCACTCTGGCCACTCACGGGTTGGATGCTCCCACCCGTGGCGGCAAGCGCGGCAATGGCGCTCTCAAGCGTGAGCGTTGTCGCGAACAGTCTGCGGCTTCGTCGCGACGAACAAACTACGCGCGGCGTTGGCGAGAAACGCGCCGAATCGGCACCCCTTCGTAGATAGCGTCGGGAAGGAGCGTCTCGCGCTTCATCACCACCGAGTGCGGCTCGACGATGGTGTCCATGCCGACGTCAGCCCCGTACAGCATCACAGTGTTGGCACCAACGGTCGCGCCATCGCGGATGTACACATGATCGACTTTGAGTACGCGATCCTCAAAAGTGTGCGCCTGAAACAGCGCCTGTACCGTCACGTCGTCGCCGAAGTGGAGCATGTCAGGATCAACCACGTGCGAGAAGCCTGTGCCAAGAAGCGCGCGGCGTCCGATGCGACAGCCCATCGCGCGCAGAAAGCCGACGAGGATCAGCGAACCCTCGAGAAACGTCAGTGGCACAGCAGCCCACATTCCCCACGCGACATAGAGAAAGTCCCAACGGCTACACCAGCAACTCCAGAGCGGATGGGTGCCCGGCTTGACGCGGCCAACAAGAAGCCATTTCAGCGCAAGAATCGAAAGCGCGAGAACCGCGAGCGCAGCAAGTAGCCCGAGTGGAAGCGCCAGGAATCGAAAGACTGCTGGTGAGACGCGCGATTCGGCGACCTCCATCACTCGAAACCATAAGAGCGCAACAAAGACAGGTCCGATCGGCAGCGCGAATCGAGCAAGTTCCCACATCCATCGATTGATGCGCCGGAGGAGCGGTGGATCGTGTGTGAGTTCACGCGGCGCATCGATCACTTCGCGCCGAGGAAGGCGAAAGACAGGGTGCCCGAACCATGAAGCACCAGCAGTGTCGGGGAGGCCATCGCCGCGCGTCGATATACCAACAAGAGTTTCACGCGCGATGCGCGTACCAGATGGAAGGACCGCATGATTTCCAACAAAACAGGATTCCGCGATTACGACTGGTTCGATCGTTGCGGTGCCGGCTTGCAGTCGTGGGCCACCGAGAAAGATTCCGTCGGCAAAAAATGTTTCGCGGCCGATCTCGACGGAAGATGGAATGACATCGGTGACCGTTGAAATCTCGCACCCGCGCCCAATACGCGCGCCGGCAGCGTTGAGCCACAGTGGCCAAAGAAGCGTCCCTGAAAGCCACTTTCCTGCAGCTTCAACTAAGGCCGACTGAAGCGAAAGTCGCAGCGCGGTAAAACTCCCAAGCGCATACGGCTCGGTCGGGGCGCGGCCAAGCATCCGAACCAAAATGGCTTCGAGGAGGACCGTGCCAATTCCGGCAACCACGGTGGCCCCGCCGATGAGCGCAAGTCCGGTGAGCGACGGAACCAGTGACTCAGCTCCGCCAAAGAGCGTGTCGCGCAGCGACCCGTCGATGCGAAGACCAAAAATTCGCAGGGCGAGCGACCATGGCAGGAGGAGGAGTGCGAGAATACTCGCAACCATTCCTGCGCCAAGAATGAAACGGAGGAGCGCAGGCGCGGGGGCAGCCACGGATGGCGGTTGTGGCGCGGGTGCAACGCGCTCGGCTGGAATTCCATCAAGAATCATGCGTGCGTGTGGGAGTCCAGCGCGCAAATTTGAGAGCGCACGCAGCACCGAACCTTCGCCGAGCTCGGCACCTGGTGACATCCCCGCACGCGTCTCGAGCGTGGCGCCGCGCCGAACCGTGATGGGTCCGATGACGAGGGTTCCTGCTTCAAGTTCGATCGTTCGTAACGACGCATCTTGACCGATGGTCGCAAAATCTTCGAGGGTGAGGAGATCCCAGCCGCCATCCGTCAGTCGCACACCACGGTGAATGTGCACATGAGCTCCGATGCGTGCACCGAGCAATCTGAGTGCGAAGGGCGCAATCGAAAGTGCCTCGAAGAGTTCCCATGGTGCCATCGACACGAGCCGAACCACGATCCAGTGTCGCACGTGCCAGAGGCTCCACGCACGCACCCTCATCGGTCGATAGCGGCCGATGAGGATCCATTTCGCAGCGAGTCCAACGATGATCGTGAGTGTTCCGTAAGCCGCAACCGCGACGACGCCTGCAGCGGCCAGGAGGATGGTTCCAACGAGCCCTTTTTGGAGCTGCTCGCCGAGAAACTCGCCGGCGTCAGGAATCCACATCCACTGGGAAACTGCAATTAAGAGCCCCGTGAGAAACAGCGTTTGCAGTAGCGTCGCGAGAAAGGGTCGCGAGGTCCCAACGATGTCCGTAGGGGAGGGGTTCACGCTCGCAGCGGGGTCGTTCACGCTCGCAGCGGGGTCGTTCACGCTCGTAGCGGGGTCGATCATGCTCGCAGCGGGGTCGATCATGCTCGCAGCGCGTCTTCCCGGATGACTGCGGTTTCGTTGCGAATCACTTTCTGCGTTCGTTGTCGCGGTGTCGAGCGCGCGGGCAGCGTCGCGGGCGGTTCGGTGTTCATAGGCGAGCCGCACGGTCGCATCGCGCGTGGACTCATTCGCGCGCAGGCGCGAGATGACCATGGCGATGGTGAGGCTATCAAGGCCGAGGTCATCGAAGAAATCGGCCGTCGCGCAAATCGGTTCATCGCCTGCATGATCAGCGCCAAGTGTTTGCGACATCGTACGAGTGATCGCTTCGAGAATGAGGCGTTCTGTTTCGGTTGAAGCTTCGTCGAAGCGCAGATTTTTGCTGCGAATCGCAGCGGTACGACTCGCTCTTCCTACTTCTGGCAATTTTTTGCGATCGACCTTCCCTCCGACAGAACGCGGAACAGACGCAATCGTCGCGATGACCGAGGGCACCATATAGGGCGGGAGTTCCGCAGCTAGGAAGGCACGAAGCGCATCCGCGTCGATTGATGCTGCGTCGTACATTGTCGCGCGTCGCGCAACGACATGAGCGACCAACCGTCGCTGCGCTCCGGTGCCCTCGACGGTACACGCAGCCTCGAGCACTGAAGGATGCGCTGCAAGCTTTGCTTCGATTGCGCCGAGTTCCACGCGATATCCACGAATTTTCACCTGAGCATCGATGCGGCCGTGATAGTGAAAGTCGCCGCGCGCGTCACGGTGGACAAGATCGCCCGTGCGATACACGCGTCCGAGCGTGCAATGTTCGACAAAGCGTGCGGCTGTTGTTTCAGGCTGTCCGCGATAACCGCGCGCAAGGGAAGCACCGCCGACAACGAGTTCGCCTTGTGAATCATCAGTGATCTCACGAAGTTCCGCATGGTCCGGATCAATCACCCAAGCGTGCGTTCCCGGAATTGCGCGGCCAATCGTGACAGCTTCACCCGAGTGCACCGTTGATCGCAGGCAGGTGACGGTGCATTCCGTTGGGCCGTACCCGTTTTCGAGCCGACGTCCGCGAGACCACAGGTTTGCGAGATCCGTTGGAAGAGCTTCTCCGCCAACGTACAGCAGGTGAATCGCCGGAAGTGCGTGCTCGGGATCGGCGCAGTCGAGCGTGCGAAGTAGCGTCGGTGGCGGGCAGAATACGGTCGCGCGCTCGTGCTGTAACCAACTCAAGAGGTCGGGGCCGAGACGCGCAGTTTCGTCGTCCATGACGAGGACGGTTGCACCCGCTGCCCACGCAAGCCAAATCTCTTCGAGGCTCGAGTCGTAACTTGCTGACGAACCTTGCACCACGCGATCTTTCGCAGACAGTGCAAACTCTGTCCGATCGCCTTCAACAAGGTTGAAAATCGAGCGGTGCTCAATCTCGACTCCTTTGGGCTTGCCCGTTGTTCCTGAGGTGTAGATCACATAGGCGAGGTTTGTCGGTTGAATCGCGAGTGGAGTGTGTTCGTGCCAATCGCGGGGATGGGCGTCGCGAACTGCATCGTCGATCGCGCGCGGCGTGATACGCACGATGGTTGGGAACGCGGTTGTCAGTTCGACCCCGCGCGCGTCGTCGGCAATCACGGCGATTGGTCTTGCATCGCGAACAATTTCTTCTGCGGCGCGCGTTGGAAACGAAGGGTCGATCGCGCAGTACGCGCAGCCCGCGTGCATGGCACCGAGCATCGCGGCGTAGAGGTGGGGATCGGTGCGCGGAAGCGCGAGAATGACGATCGCGTCGGGTCGGACTCGCGGCGCGAGCAGAGCAGCGATCGCGCGCGCCATTCGGTCGAGTTCCGCGTAGGAGAGCACGCATCGGCTGCGCTCGGAATTTGGTGGAATGTCGAGGGCAATCGCACGAGGCGCGTCGTTGCGCGAGGCGATAAAAAAGTCAAGGATGGTTCGGGCGTCTGTGTTCGTCGCCATGCCGACTCACGCGCTCCCAATCACCGACTGGAGGTGCGGAGCAATTCGCGCAGCGCGCGCGCGCCGTTGGGCGGCGTCAAGATGCACAAATCCACGGACGAGTCCAAGGCACTTCGCGGCACCGCAGCCGCAGTGGAACGGCTCCGCCATACTTATCTCTGTCGTTGTGTAGTCAAAGGTGATTTCATCACCCGCCCCAATCGCGCGACGCGCGAAGAGTATTCGGCCATACACGCGGGCATTCGGATTGCAGGCGTGGTTCAGAAAACGCCAAGGATGTCGTGCTCGCATCTCGGACGACTCAAGTTCGCTGTCACACTCAATGTGTACATCGATATCGAGTTGAATGGAGTAACGCGTGGGATGCCGCTGCAAGCGTCCATCGATCAATAGAATGCGAGCGCCGCGCGCGATGTCGCGTGTCGCCACGAGACATGCGCCAGACTGCGTGTCTCGAACGGTGTATGCAAAACGGCATGTCATGGATGAGGCGGTGGGTGTTGCAGCAAGGGGCACGGGTCGGAGTCCGAGGGGATGCGTTTGGGAAGCGTACCGCATCACGGCTTCGGATTCGATGGCCGAGTCAGCGAGCCGCGTGCTGACTCGCGATCAGATCTTTTCGGCGATGATTTCAAGGACCGTTGGCGTGAGAAAGATCGAGGCGGGATTCCGCTCAGCCCGTTCGAGGGCGGCGAGAACCTCCGCCCCCCACGCGGCATCGCGTCGACCCAATTCAAGGAGTCGCGGAACGTTTGTTCGGACAAAGCCAGCGGGCCAGTGCCAAAGTCGCTCGTTTGGCAGCGCTGCCAAGCCTATCGGCCGAGCACTCCGAATGGAAAATCCGCGTTCAGCCAACAGCTTTGGCAGTGCAAGAGCGATGTCCGGTTCGCCGCCCTCTTCGCGCCAGCTCTCGTAGACCGCGTCGACGAAATCACGGAATTTCGGCTCTGGGGGCAACAATTGGTAACTGCCGTACACGGCATATTCGTGAAAAATTGCTGTTCCGCCCTTGCGAAGGCATCCAGCGAGGCGATCAACAAGCATGCCAACATCCGGCACGAAGCAGGCAACCCAACGGCACCACACGGCATCAAGCCCCGTGAGCGCGAGCGGCGCGTGCATGAGGTCCGCTTCGATGCAGTCGATATTGGAATACGCGCCGTCTCGTGTTTCGCCTCTGAGATACTGGAGGAATCGGACGCTGCGTTCGACCGCAAACACCCGTCCCGTCGGCCCGACAAGCCGCGCGAGATCAAGTGCAGCGAATCCAGGTCCCGCTCCGATGTCTGCGACTGTCGACCCCAATCCGATTCCTGCCGATCGCCAGGCTGCGTGGACCTCATCGCGCCAGACCTCGTGTTGAAATCGAAGCCGATCGATTTCGGCGTCGTGCGTTCCAAGAACATAGTCGCGTTCCCTTTGAGCCATGGCGCGGGTATACCGGGGATTCAGGTCTGAAGGGGAGTTGCCGCGTGGTTGAACTCCGCAGAATCAAGACTTCCGTGTCATCTGACGATCATGGCGTAGCCGAATGCTGGCTGCGGTCGGACGAATGCATGTTGAGGACTCGCGCGCACACGTTCATCCTCCAGTCCCGCCTCGCGATATCGCTCGCATGGGTTGCTGGGTACACCAACGTCATCGCAGTTTTGGTGACGGGCTATGTCGTGAGTCACGTGACCGGACACGCGAGTGCCCTTGGGCGTGACGTCTCCGAAGGGCTCTGGAGTGGCGTGATGCGATGGACGGGTGGAAGAAGTTTGAGACACTCTCCTCAAGCTTTCCCGACGGATCTCCCCAGAATCATCCGGATGCTGCGGAGCTCGACGCGCAAACATTCGCCGATTGGATTAAGGCGCATCTTCGGACCCGATTCGGACGTTGGTACTTTGAATCAATGTCGCGTGCTGTTGGCTTTCTCGGGCCAGCAGAATCAACTGAGGTGTCGCTCCTGCACGTGGCTTGGGGGCAGCACGTCGCGCCGCAATCGGAGCATCCCGAAGCAGAGTTGCTACATGGCGGTGCGGGCCAAATTCCCGAATTGATTTCGCGCGAATTCACGGCGTCTCTTCGCACGAACGCCATCGTGACGACGATCTCGCATGGGCAAGATGGAGTCGAGGTTCGATGGTCGACGCCTTCGGGGACAACAAACGAAGCACGCGCGCGTGTCGCGATCCTTGCAATGCCTCCCTCCGCAGCCGACGCGATCACATTCGTTCCGCCGCTTCCAACAGCAAGGGTTGCACTCGGACGACAGATGCGGATGGGTCGGTGTGCGAAAGTACTCATTTCCTACCAAACGCCGTTTTGGCGCGCGCATGGATTGGCTGGGCTTGGGATCGGCAATCGTTCGTGGGTTGAACTTTGCGCCGACAGCAGTGACCCGCGTACCGATGTTGGAATTTTGGTGGCGTTTGTCGTGGGCGATCGCTACACGCGATGGAGTGCGCTCGCGAGCGACGCGCGTCGCGAGGCGATACTGGATGATATTGAGGCCTACTTTGGTCTTGAGGCTCGCACGCCTGTGAGTTACGACGAAGCGGACTGGTCCCGCGAAGAGTTCATCGGCGGTGCGTTTTCTGCCTACATGCCGCCTGGAGCGTGGACCTCATGCGGACGCGCACTGGTCGAACCTGTGGGCTGCGTGCACTGGGCCGGCACCGAGGCTGCGATGCGTTGGCCCGGATTTTTCGATGGAGCGGTCCGTGCTGGGGAAGCGGCCGCGGACCATGTGCGCGCGTTTCTATCGGATCACTAGGGGAATTCTTCTCGATCGAGCGCACTTCGCAACTGTATAATGCGCCCTCTTTTGAGCCCCCGAATGGAATTGGAAACCAGACTGCGACTCCCTCGCTCGATCGACGCGCTCCCGCGTCGTGTGAAACAGTGCGCGATGGTTGCTTGGGATGCATTGTTGGCCGCCGCGGTACTTCCCATCGCGGTCGTCTTGCGAGTTGGCTCGATCGATGCGTTCACCCAGCCCGCGTGGTGGCAGCTTCTTGTGTTCGCTGCGATCGTCCCTCCGGTGTTCCGTTGGTGCGGTCTCTATCGAGAGATCACTCGGTACATCGGTCCTCGTTACGCATGGCTTCTGGCGAAGGCATGTATCGCATCCGCACTCGTGTACTTCGCGGTACTTGCACTCTCTGGCGAGAGTGGCGCACGTGTGCCACGGACCTCAGTGCCGATTGCTGCGATGTTGCTCTTTGGCGGAACAGGTGCCATGCGGCTCTTGGTTCGTTACGTTCTTCACTCCGCGGCAAACATTCGACGTCGTGTCGCGATTTTCGGAGGTGGAGACGTCGGTGCGGGGCTCCTTTCTGCGTTAGGTCACGACCGCGCGTCGCTCGTCGTCGCGATCATCGACGACAATCCATCGCTCGCGGGTCGAAATCTTCGCGGGGTGCCCGTGTTTCCGACGGCAGCGATGGAGGCCGAATTCACGCGGCTTCGTGTGGACGCGTTACTTGTGGCGCTCGCTCCATCAGCACGGGCGAAGAGACATTCGGTACTCGAACGCGCAACAGCGATGGGCGTGCGAGTGCTCGCGGTACCGACGTTTGCAGAGATCGACGACGGCCGCGTGCGAGTAGACCAGCTCCGCGCGATTGCAATCACGGATCTGCTTGGCCGCGTGAGCGTGCCACCGGATGGGCGGCTTCTCGCGCGAAATGTCACGGGGAAGACAGTTCTTGTCACAGGCGCAGGTGGCTCAATCGGAAGCGAACTCTGTCGGCAGGTGCTTTCCCTCTCGCCGCGTGCGCTCGTACTCGTCGACAACAGTGAGTTCAATCTGTTTCAAATCGACGCTGAACTTAGCCGTCTCGCGCAGCACTCCGCGCCAGGCGCTGTGCGGCCGATGATGCATCGGTACCTCGCGACCGTGACGGACGCAGTTCGTATCGATCAGATTTTGGCAACGCATCGGCCAGACACGATCTACCACGCCGCGGCCTACAAGCATGTTCCGATTGTCGAGGAGAATGAGGCAGCTGGCGCCGAAGTGAACGTTCTCGGGACCTATCGCGTTGCCGAGGCGGCGTTGCGGCATGGCGTACGCGACTTCATCTTTATCTCGACCGACAAGGCAGTGCGCCCGACGAGCGTGATGGGCGCAACCAAGCGACTCGCCGAAGTAGTGCTGCAATCGCTGCAGGCTGAATTTGGCGCGATTCGCGATATCCGGTTTACGGTGGTTCGCTTTGGAAACGTGCTCGGTTCAAGCGGAAGCGTCGTACCGATTTTCGAGCAGCAGATCGCGCAGGGCGGCCCACTCACCGTGACGCATCGTGAGGTGACCCGCTACTTCATGACCATTTCTGAGGCGGTGCAGTTGGTCCTTCAGGCTGGCGCTCTCGGCGAGGGCGGCGAAGTCTTCGTGCTCGACATGGGCGAGCCGGTTCGCATCGTGGACCTCGCGCGCAACATGATCAGACTTTCTGGCCGCACGATTCGCGAGTCTTCGAATCCGCACGGTGATATCGAGATTGTGTTCACAGGACTTCGTCCTGGTGAGAAGATGTTCGAAGAGCTTGTGATTGGTTCGCATCTCGTACCGACATCGCATCCGGCGATTCTGCGCGCACGCGAAGGATTCGACTCGTGGAGGCGTGTCGAGCAGTTGCTTCAGTCGATGGAGGCTGTGGTCTCGCAGCATGATCCGAAGGCTGTTCGGTCCCTCTTGGCGCAGCGAGTCGTTGGCTACGTGCATGAGAGCTCCGCGGGAGTGTGATCTACCTACGCGGAAGCGTTCACTTTGCCGGCCTCACGCGAGAGTTCAGCTTGGTGCGGCTCGCGACCCGCGCCGCGCCGAAGAGTGTTTGCGGTCAGTCCGCAGTACAGCGCCATGACGAGCGTCACGGATGTCACAGATGTCGCGCCAGTGTGCTGCACGAACGATGCAATCGGCAGCACAAAAAACATGTTGATCGCGAGGTAGCGGCCCGTAACGGCGAGATGCGTCCGACCGTCACGAACAAGCCGCTGGTACGCATGGGTGCGGTGCGCTCGCGCAGGGTGTTCGCGGCGCACGACGCGGACGGCGAGCGTGGTGGTTGCATCCACGACGAAGACTGCCGGAAGCGTGATCGCCGCGAGCGGTGTGAGTCCGCCGCGTAATGCGAGGGTCGCGAGCAGCCATGCCATGACGAGCCCGAGAGCGCCGCTTCCCGCATCGCCCATGAAAATTCGTGCGCGCGAGATGTTGACCAATCCGAAGCCCGCGACAGCCGCAGCAACGGCGAGTGCAATATCGCGGGTGGCATCGACTTCGGAGGAATGCGCTGTGGAGAGCATCGCGGCACTCGCGCAGACGAACACGCCCTCCATCGCCGCGAGCCCATCGATTCCATCCATGAAGTTCACCAGATTGATGAACCACGCAGCGATGAGTGCGAGGAGTAACACGGTTCCGAGTGGGATAAGCGCGGCGAAGACTCCGCCTGAAGTATCTGAGGGCTGGAGGACGCCAAAGGTCGCGGCCCAGATCGCTGCCGCCGCACCGAGCATGTGTACGGCGAGGCGCGGTGCCGCGCCGACGCTCTTTCGATCATCGATAAAACCGATTGTTGCCACGCCGACGATTCCCGCAACTCCAGCGATTGTGGCCGCTGGAAGCGCACCGGTTGCAATCGGAATCGATATCGCAGCCAGCATTCCGACGACGAAGACAACGCCACCGCCGCGCGGGACTGGCGTTGTGTGTGAACTACGCTCGCTTGGTACATCGATCATCGCGTAACGAATCAGCACGCGACGAAAGAGCAGCGTTCCGAGGAACGTCGCCGCAAACGTCGCGAGTGGAATGGCTCCTGCGAGTGGATCGCTCATGCCGCACCTCCGAAGGTCGAGCGAATCGCGTCTTTGGTTGAGATTGCGGGCGTCCACCCCGCGCGTGATGCGAGGGTGTCGTCGGAAATCGCGCAGGATTCAATGAGGCGGTTGAGCGACGCAAGCGCGGGCACTCCGATGCGCGTCATCGGAATAGAACATCGATGCAGCGAGCGAAGAAGGAGAGCGGGGCAGGGAACCACGCGCAGTGCGCGTCCCTGCGCCTCGGCAATCATCCGCGCGACGGCCAGGATGCTCGGCGCAAGACCGTCACTCGGCATCGCGCACACGCCGTCAAGAGCAGGATGACTGGCGGTGACGATCATCGCATCAACTGCGTTTTCAACAGCGATCATGCTTCGACGCGCTTCGCCCGCACCGCTCGGAATCGGCCGCCCGCGGGCAATCCATGCAGCGAGTTGGGCGATCGCACCCGGAGCATGGGCGCCGTAAATCGCGGGAAAGCGCAGAATTCGCAGACTCGTTGTGCTTCCGTCGATTTCGCATCGCGCGTGATGTTCTGCTTCGAGTTTGCTCCGGCCGTAGGGAGTCGTTGGAGTTGGTCGAGTTTCTGCTGTGATTGCGAGACAGGAGCCGCTGGTCACTGCGGCGATCGAACTGACGAGTACGAAAGATTTGGCTCGCCCGCGGGCAGCGCGAGCGAGAAGCCGCGTTCCTTGGGCATTGACGCGGACGAATTCCGCTTCGCTTGGTGTTGCTGGCGGATAGCGGTGCGCGAGCCCGGCGAGATGAAAAATCGCATCGCAATCAAGGGGCAGTCGTGCGATCGATGCATCGTCGAGATCTGGAAGTGCAACGAGTTCGAGAGACCCAACCTCGCTCGCTTGGCCGTGGAGATCACGAACGCAACGCAAGACCCGCCAACCACGCGACTCGAGTGCCGATGAAAGGTGGCGCCCCAAAAAACCGGACGATCCTGTGACGAGGGCGGTCAGTCGCCCGCCACCTGCCGTCTTTTCGCGTTGTTGGTGTGTTGATTCTTGCATCGCACACATGAATGGATCGACGAGTGTACCTCCGTCTGCGACCCGCCGCGCCGTGCTTTCGTTCCCTATGTTTGCCTCAGGCATCCGAAAGTGCGCGTCGATAAAACGCGAGAAATGCCTCACGAACATGCTCGCGGCTGAAGTCGCGAAGTGCGCGGACGCGCGCCGCTCGTCCAAGCTGTGCGCATCGTGCACGGTCGACTGAAAGCATCGCGATTGCCGCCGTGAGCGCAGCGACATCCCCGACCGGAACCAAGATGCCCGTCTCGCCGTCAACGATCGCATCGGTCAAACCGTAGATCGCGGTTCCGATGCTTGGCACTCCGCTGGCGGCAGCCTCGAGCACCGTCATTCCAAATCCTTCCCGGTGGCTTGGGAGGACGAAGATGTCTGCTGCTGCCATAAATTCTTCTGGGCAACGCGTCATGCCGGTGAATGTAGTCCGCGTCGTAACCGATTGGAGCGTCACCCGTGTTGCGTCGCGCATACCACCCTCATCCGGGCCAGCAATCACAAGGTGAACCGAAGGATCGCATCGTGCAACTCGGGCAAAGGCCTCAGCAAGTTCCGGAATTCCTTTGTCACGATTGAGTCGTCCGACGAAGAGTACAACTGTTGCGTTCTCTGGAATCCCAAGTTCGCCCCGCACTCTCGCACGAGTGGCCGGATCTGGCCGAAAACGGTCGCCGTCTACGCCACAAATCGATCCATTCCCGAGAACTTCAATGCGCGCTGCCGGCGCAACGCCCTGCGCGGCGAGAAATGCGCGCTGGGAATCGCAGTCGGTGAGAAGATGCGTCGCGCACCGTGCGAGCACGCAGTCGAGCTGCCGCAACACGCGCCGAGTCACTCCACGTTTCGTCGCCCAAACTTGTCCGCCAAACCAGTGCACGCGCACCGGCACTCCAACCAGTCGACCCGCGATTGTCGCGAGCAGTCCCGCTTTCGGCGTCATCGAGTGCACGGCGTCGAATCGCTCCTTCCGGAAGTACAGGCAAAGCGTCGTCAAGGTGCGAAGGTCGCTGAACGGAGCGATGGGGCGCGTGATATTCAGTCGAACAAACCGCGCGCGTGCACGCAGTGCCGGATACAAGTCGGTTTCGTCGCCGTTGGTGAGGATCGTCACGTCATAATGCTGCGCGAGTGCGTCAACATGATCGACCATAAACATGTTGAAGGCGTAGGGCACGGTCGCCACGAGGCAGATGCGGCGGCGGATGGACGGGCTTGCGGGCTTCATCGCGAGAGTGCCAAACGGCAGTGGCAGCATCCGCCATCGCCAGCGCGCGCGCAACTGCGTTATCGCCTCTCGAACTCCGAATCATCGGTGATTATGCCCCGACTTCGCGCGTGACTTTGGTTGCATGAGGTATTTCCTCGCGCACGACTCCGCGCGGTTCGACATGCGGGTCCGCCATCGAAGGCAGGCAATGACGGTGTCGGGTATCCTGTGCGGATGAAGGACACTTTTGCAGAGCTCGGTCTCGGGCCAGAACTGTTGGCCGAGCTCGCGACGCTTGGATACGAAGAACCCACGCCTATTCAGAAGGCTGCCACTCCGCCGCTGCTCGAGGGAAAGGACATCCTCGGCCAGGCCGCGACTGGTACTGGGAAGACCGCAGCATTCGCGCTTCCGTTGTTGCAGCGGGTCGGCGGAACCAAGCCGGCTGCGAACAAGCCGCTTCTTCTTGTGCTTGTCCCCACCCGCGAACTCGCGGTGCAGGTTTCTGAAGCATTTCATCGTTATGGCCGCGGACTTGGGATCTCGGTCGCCCCGATCTACGGAGGCCAAGACTTTCATCGACAAACCATCGCGCTGCGCCGCGGCGCGCATGTGGTGATCGCCACTCCCGGTCGCGTGCTTGACCATATGCGGCGCGGAACAATCGATTTCAGCGATCTCGTCGCGGTCGTCCTTGACGAAGCGGATGAGATGCTCGACATGGGTTTCGCTGAGGATCTCGAACTCATCTTGGAGGCGACGCCAGAAACGCGTCAGACCGCGCTCTTCTCAGCAACACTCCCGCCTCGCATTGCCGGGATCGCCGAGCGTCACCTCAAGTCGCCGGTTCGCATCTTGATTCCTCGCGACACAGGCGCGAACGGTACCGCGCCAAAGGTGCGTCAGACAGCCTACATCGTGCCTCGCGCGCACAAGATTGCCGCGCTCGGACGTGTGCTTGATCTTGAGAGCCCGACCCTCGCGATCATCTTCTGTCGCACGCGCATCGAGGTCGATGAACTCGCGGAGCGACTCATCGGGCGCGGTTATCGCGTCGAGGCATTGCACGGTGGGATGTCGCAGACTGAACGCGATCGTGTGATGAAAAAGGCGCGTGGTGCGACGGTCGACCTACTTGTCGCGACAGATGTCGCCGCGCGCGGAATTGACATTGAGCACATTTCACATGTCGTGAATTTCGATGTGCCTTCGTCGCCGGAGGCGTATGTCCATCGCACTGGCCGCACAGGTCGTGCTGGCCGCGAGGGTGTTGCAATTACGCTTGCGGAGCCACGCGAGCATCGTTTGCTGCGGAACATCGAATGGGTGATGAAGCAGAAGATCGCTATCGCGACGGTCCCGACACCGCACGATGTGAAAGCGCGACGACTTGACCTTACGAAGGGCGCAATCCGCGAAGCGCTGCTGCAAGGTGAACTGGATTCATTCCGTGTGGTCATCGAGTCACTCGCGAGCGAGCATGACATCATGGATGTCGCGGCGGCTGCGGCGCGACTCGCGCACGAGGCGTCGGCGGGCGCTGGTGCGCAGGAGGATGACATTCACATCCCGGCGTACGAGAGTTTTGCGCGCCCAGATCGAAGCGGTGCAGGAGGTCAGCAAGGAGGTGGCTACAACCGTGGTGGCCATTCTCAGCAAGGTGGCGGCGGCTATCAGCGCGGTGGCGGCTACCAAGGTGGCGGCGGCTACCAAGGTGGCGGCGGCTACCAAGGTGGCGGTGGTTACCAAGGCGGCGCTGGCTACCAAGGCGGCGCTGGCTACCAGGGCGGCGGTGGTCAGCAAGGTGGTGGTGGTTACCACGGCGGTGGTGGTTACCAGGGCGGCGGCGGTGACTTCCAAGACGGCGGTCGTGGTGGGCATGCTCGCGACATGGTGCGTGTCTACATCGCGGCTGGGCGGCGTATGGGAATTCGACCAGCAGATCTGGTGGGCGCCATCGCCAATGAAGCGAAAATCAATCCGCGCGGAATCGGCGACATCGAGATTGCCGATGGTTTCTCGCTGGTCGAACTGCCTTCATCAGACGCCGATCGAGTGGTGGAGGCGCTCCGCGGTGCAACGCTCCGCGGTCGCAAAGTGACCGTACGTCGTGATGACGGAAAAACTCGACAGCGCTGAAAACGTGGTGCACGAAATCATGCGCCAAGTGCTTTCCGTTTGCCGACGACGAAAGTCAGGTGGTGATCAACGTGGTGGGAGTACATCTCAACGATCTGTTGCAGCGTGACCTTGCCGCGTTGGGTGTGTATGCCAGTGCGCTCGAAGTCCGAGGGCGCGAGTGAGCGGAGCCACCGGGCGGTGAAACGACGATTTGCTTCGAAGAGCGCGAGGACTTCCGCGATATCCGCCGCCACGCTCGGAATGCGGGCAATGAACGCATCCTCGTCATACGAGACGAGCAGAGGATTCGACTCCGCGACGATGCGTCTCATACGGTGTGTCGATGCGAGATCACTATCAAGGAGGTGCACCATGATCTCCTGGATACTCCACGTTCCTGGGGCGATGCGTGTATTGAGTTGCGAAGCACTGAGTGCGGCGCAGGCAGCATGCATTTTTGCAGGTCCGGATTCGTACGAGGTGATGGCATCAGAATTGTCCATTGAAGTCATGCGGCCAGTCTAGAGAAAGTGACGGGCAGACGAACTTCGCAAGTCGACGTCGCTTCAGCGATTCGTCCGATGTTCACCAGTCGCGCGCTCGTGCTCCGCTTCTTCTTCCTCACCAACACTCGCTAACCAAATCGGGCCACCAAAAATCGCAAGTGCGCAGAAAACGAACGCGGCACCCGCTGCGGCGAAGTCCCATCCGATCAACGCAGTCGCGAGCACAAAAGCAACAAGAGCCAACGTCGTAGCGATCTCAATGGTCGCAAGGATTCCACTCCCGCGTTCACTACTCGCTGTGGGCAGATTTTCCTCGATCATGCGCGCATTTGGTGCGGGCTGCCAAACCCCGACACGCAGGAGTGGGAGCGCTCCGAGCAGAAGCCCAAAGGTGATCGCCGCAGGAGCGACGACAGGAGGGTGGAGCAGTGAACCTACAACCACGGTCGCCCCCACAGCGAGCGCAAGTCGCCTTGTCCAAGTTCGCAGGCGCTTCCGGAAAGAAGCCGATTTTTCATTCCTCATGGCACCACCTTTCGGGACTGATTGGTAGCGGTGGGGGAGATCAAACTATGAGGGGATCGCTTCGGTTGAGGTACGATCTGAAGCCCCCCGGGATTTTCCAAGCAAGAGCAAAGGCCGCACGCGCTGACGCGCCGCCCGTACACTGTTCGCGCTTGTTCCCTGCGGCAAGATCCGCACATTTCAGAGAGGTTCGAAACGATGTCCGCACAACCGACGATCATCTACACGCACACTGACGAGGCGCCGATGTTGGCGACCTATTCGCTGCTTCCGCTCATTCGCATGTTCACCGCGCCTGCGGAGATTCGCGTCGAGACTCGGGACATTTCCCTCGCCGCGCGGATTCTCGCGCAGTTTCCAGAAGTGCTCCGTGCGGAGCAGAGGGTTGCCGATCATCTCGCTGAACTCGGGCAGATATGTCTCATTCCCGACGCCAACATCATCAAGTTGCCCAACGTCAGCGCATCTGTCCCGCAGTTGAAGGCAGCGATCGCAGAGTTGCAGCGTCAGGGATATGCAATTCCCAGTTATGTCGATGATCCGAAGTCGGATGCCGAGAAGGACGCCCGCGCTCGATTTGCGCGCGCGCTCGGTAGCGCGGTGAATCCCGTCATTCGTGAAGGCAATTCTGATCGCCGATCGACCAAGTCTGTAAAGGACTACGCGCGTGCAAACCCGCACAAGATGGGCGCGTGGGCGATTGATTCGAAGGCGCACGTTGCATCGATGACGCACGGCGATTTCTTCGGTAACGAGCAGTCGGTGACGATTCCCGCTGCGACTACGGCGCGCATCGAACACGTTGCGATCGATGGCACGACGACCGTGTTGAAGGATGGACTTCGACTCGCTGCGGGCGAGATTCTCGATGGGACCTTCATCAGCACCCGCGAACTCGTGGCGTTTCTCGCGCGAGAGCTCGAAGCGACGCGGTCATCAGGCGTGCTCTTTTCGCTTCACCTCAAAGCGACCATGATGAAGGTGTCGGACCCGATCATCTTTGGTCACGCAGTGAAAGTCTTCTTTCAGCCGGTCTTCGCGAAGCACGCGGCCACGCTCGCGCGCCTCGGTGTCGACGTGAACAATGGCTTCGGTGACCTGCTCGCCAAAATCGCCACGCTACCGGAAGCGGAACGCGCTGCCATCGACGCCGATATCAACGCGTGCTACGCGCGAGGGCCCGCTGTTGCGATGGTCGATTCTGACAAAGGCATCACCAATCTGCATGTGCCGAGTGACGTCATTGTTGATGCATCGATGCCAGCGATGATCCGTGAAGGCGGGAAGATGTGGAATGCCGCTGGAAAAACGCAGGATGCGAAAGCAATCATCCCCGACCGCTCGTATGCGGGCATCTATCAGTCGGTCATTGACTTCTGTCGTACGCACGGTGCGCTTGATCCAAAGACGATCGGCAGCGTGCCGAATGTCGGGCTGATGGCGCAGAAGGCTGAGGAGTACGGCTCGCACGACAAGACCTTTGAGATCAAGTCAGCGGGAACCGTTCGTGTTGTCGATGCAACTGGCGCGGTGTTGATTCAGCACGCGGTCGAAGTGGGCGATATCTGGCGCGCCTGTGAGACAAAGGATCCGGCCATCAAGGACTGGGTCAAGCTCGCGGTGACGCGGGCACGACTTTCGAACACTCCTGCGGTGTTCTGGCTCGACGAGAAGCGTCCGCATGACCGTGAACTCCTGAAGAAAGTGCATGCGTATCTGAAGGACCACAACACGGCGGGACTCGAGTTCCATGTGATGGCGCCTGCAGCGGCGTGCACATTCTCGTGCGAGCGAATGAAGCGGGGGCTCGACACGATCTCTGTCACAGGCAACGTGCTGCGCGACTATCTCACCGATCTCTTCCCAATCCTCGAACTCGGTACCAGCGCGAAGATGCTTTCCATTGTTCCACTTATGAATGGTGGCGGCTTGTTTGAGACCGGCGCGGGCGGATCTGCGCCCAAGCACGTACAGCAGTTCGTCGCCGAGAACTCGCTCCGATGGGATTCACTCGGTGAGTTCCAAGCACTTGGTGCCAGTTTCGAGCATGTCGCCGCCACCACTGGTCATGCGAAGGCACAAGTTCTCGCCGACACCCTCGATGAGGCGATCGCGCAGTACCTCGCGAACAACAAGGGTCCTGCTCGAAAGGTCGGCGACCTCGACAATCGCGGGAGCCACTTTTATCTCGCGCTGTACTGGGCGCAGGCGATGGCGAAGCAGGCAAAGGATCCGTCGCTTGCCGCGTACTTCACACCGATCGCTGCTGAACTCGCCGCGAACGAGGCAAAGATCGTCGCAGAGTTGAACGCCGTGCAAGGGAAGCCCGTTGAGATCGGTGGGTACTACCACCCAGATGAACAGCTTGTGGCTCAAGCGATGCGTCCGAGCACCACGCTCAATGCAATCGTCGACCATGCAGGTCGTGCGCTCCAGCCCGCCTAAGCGGGTGCATGCGCGCGTGATCGCGACGAGTGCATACGACAGCCCCTACATACGACAGCCTCTGCATACAACAGCCTCTGCATACAACAGCCTCTACATACAACAGCCTCTACATACAACAGCCCCGTGTTCCCACGGGGCTGTTTCTTGCATCAAGGCAAGCGTGGTGGCTCGTTACTCGCTACCGCGGCTTTCCCGCTCACTTGCCTCGACAAGTTTCTTCTCGAAGGTGCTCGTCATTCCGCGGGGCACGGAGTTCGTCGGCACGGCACCGGACGGGAAACCCGGCCTGCGTTGGACCACGGTCTACGGCGTGGTCGGTCTGAATGCGAACATCGCTCCGAGTGTGGTCGCCGATGGTCAGAACGAGAAGGGCCTTGCGTTTGGCATGCTGTATCTCCCGGGATACGCGAAGTTTCTCGCGCCGGTGCCAGCAGCGAACGACCGCGCGATTGGTTCATGGGAAGCGGGGGCATATCTCTTGTCGACTTGCGCCACCGTCGATGAAGCGGTGATGGCGCTTCGGGAGAAAGTGCAGATCGTTGAGCAGACGTTTCCTGCCTTCGCGATGTCTCTTCCGGTGCACTATTGGCTTGGCGACGCGAGCGGCAAGGTCGTGATTGTCGAATTCGTCGATGGCAAGATGAACGTGTACGACAACCAATTGGGAATTCTTACGAACTCGCCCCCGTTCGATTGGCACTCCATCAACCTCACGAACTACGTGAATCTCTCACCGGTCAACGTTTCGTCCGCGCAACTCGGAAGTGTCGTTATTCCGAACTACGGTCAAGGATCGGGCTTGCTCGGATTGCCCGGTGATTTCACGCCGCCGTCACGCTTTGTTCGTGCGGCGATCTTCTCGCAGGTTGCGACGCCCGCTCCGACAGCGGTCGACACCGTGAATCTTGGTTTCCATGTGCTCAACACCTTCGACATCTTTGATGGCGCGATCAAGAGTAACACCGCCAATCAGACGTTGAATACGAAGGGCTTTCTGTCGTCGTCTGGCGCGCCCAAGATTGTGAACACCGACACCACCGAATGGGTCGTCGCGCACGATCGCACAAATCTCAAGACCTATGTGCGAACCTACATGGGTCTCGAGGTGCAGATGGTCGATCTCAAGAAGATCGATTTTGCAAAGCCCGGCCTACGCACGATCGACTTGAAGACCGATTTTGCGCCGACCGACATCACCGGAAACGCCGTACCGCTCGCGACGGGCAAGTGAAGCGCTTTTCTCATTGTTGTCTACGCGAGACAAAAACACTCGCCCCCGAGAGCTTTCGCTCACGGGGGCGAGTTGTTTCTTAGATGAGCCGTGCACTTCAACGCACGCGTTGAGAGTGTGACTTCGCGGCGACGGCGGCCGGCGAGACCAGCGAGGCCGAGAAGCGCGAGCGCACCTGGCGCAGGGACGGCCGAATAGGTGAAAGTGCCCGCCGCTTCACTCGTGGTGAGCAACGAGGCTTCTTCAGGCCTCCGTCCCTCACGGTTCGGCCCAAGTCGGGAGAGAGGTTTTCAGGAAGCGTTTCAGCGCGGTACTGGAACAGCAGGAGACGAGCTTTGAGCCAGAAGACATCACGCGTCCAAACCCTCGCAGCACTGCATGCCCGAACCAAGCAACCTCTCAGCTGCGTTCTCTCGAAAGGCCTCGATGGCACTTGTCAGATAACTCTGTCGTACCATTCTCGAACTCTTAGCGAGATCGACGCATCGGAGGTCACGTGCGGAGAAGGCTTGGGTGCCTGAAATTCTCCCCCAAGCCGGCCGCGCCGAGACAGGAATGTCCGGGGCTCACCGCGTGGAGTTCATCGACTCCAGCGCGCGATCCATCGCCCGACGGTAAGACCAGGCCCGTTTGGATGCGTCGTCGTTTGCGGATCCTTGTTCGAGGGCCGCCGCGAGATCCGCCTTGGTAACCGGACTCATGGCATCCTCCCCGAGGAGTACCACCGCCGCGATGGCAAGTTCGTAGAGCGCGGCGCATGACGCGACATCTCCCGCGTTGAAGCGGGGGACCCCGCGTTCGATGGCGAGATCGAAGATCGCAGCAGCCTGACGCGCACGTTGTGGCGAAGCGGTGGCCGGTGTCGCTGGCGCGGCACTCTGAGCTGGGAGCACCCGGTCGATCACATGGAGAATGCCGTTCGCTGCTTCGATGTCCGCGACCTCGATGCGCGCGCCGGCAGCCGTGATTGCGCCCGACTCGAGGGCGAAGGCGACGACGCCGTCACCAAGAAGCGTGCGAGCCGAGCTTTGCGAGAGCATCTCTTCTCGTCGGATCGCCGTGGGCAAAACATGCGCGGCGAGTACGGCGGTGAGCGCACGCTTGTCTTCAAGGAGTGCCTTGAGCTTCTCGGCGGGCACTGCTGCGAAGGCCTTGTTCGACGGCGCGAGCAATGTCCAGGGGCCGGGGTTGGCTTTACCAAGCTGCGGTCCAAGCCCGGCTGCATCGATGGCCGCGCGCAGCGTGGCAAACCGTTCGTCCGCGAACACGATCTCTTCGATGCTCCGAAGTTCAGGCAGCATCACGGCATCGATCACATGGACCAGACCACCGTCGAAGGCGACATCGGTCGCCACGATTTGCGCGCCGTCGACGGTGAGCGCGGCGGGATCGATGTCGAGCGACTGGCCGGACAGTGCCTTGAGTCGCCGGCGGTCAAGAACCGCCGAACTCTCGAGCGACTGCGCGACCACATGGTGCTTCAGGATCGCCTGCAGCGTTGGCTTGCCTTCGGCACTCGTCAAAAATTCCACTTGTGCGCTTGGGAGCTTGGCGAAGGCCTCGTTGGTCGGCGCGAAGATTGTGACTTTCCCGCCCTTGGGGAGTTCGAGGCCCGCGGCCTTCACCAGCGCAAGCAGGGTGGTCAGGTTTGCCTTCCCCGCAACCGATGCCAGGGATCCCGCAGACGGCTGCTCGGCTGCTACCGCGTCGCCGATCGAGCGGATCCAGTCCATCTCGAGCGCGAAAGGTCCCTCCTTCTTATCCGAGAGGGTGATTCCCACCGACTCGATCGATGCGGGGTCGAGCGTCGGCGCGTTCCGCACGCGTTGGCCGAAGCTATTCGCATCACACTGGTCGAAGGGAATTGCCACCTCGATCCACTCGCCGGCCTTGGTCTCGAAGACACGCTGGTAGCCACCCGCCATGAGGCGCAGGCGCGAGGACCGGATATCACACTGATAGGTGCGGCCGTCGCCCTTCACGCGGATGAGGAGACCCTTCTTCCCAGCGAAGGCTCCTTCGGAGACTGCGGTGCGGATTTGGGAGAAGCCGCCGTTGTTCTCGAGCGAAAGCTCGCCCTCGAAGCGCAGCGTTCCACCATCGCCAGCGGAGATGCGTCCGGTCGAGAGTCCACCCATGACGCCGTCGAGGACGGTTTGCCATCCCTTGGTTCCGCTGTCGAACTCCAGATTCGACTCGGGCGCGCGCGGGGGACGGGCGGCTGGTGCGGCGGCGCAGGGCGCGCACACTGCGCAGGCGAAAAGGACGGCGAGATTGCGTGAGATTAAAGTGAGAAGTTGCGGCATGGTCGCCCGCGGCTTCGCCACTTTTCATCCCGTAGATGCCGAATTCGCGGCGGCCGCTCAACACCTTGGTGCGGCGTCGGTTGGTTGCCAGCGACGTGCAGACTTTCGATTGCCCTTTCCACGACTCAGATTCATCGTTCTTGGATCAGTCTTCGGCACGATCGATGGGACTCGACACATCGCCCACCGCGTTGGTCGGGCAGGCCGACTTTTTGTCGTCTTGGGGCATGCTCAAGGGCGGTGCGGCTTGCGCGGTGTGCTTCAGACCTCTGTGATCGTGCCCCGCGACACGAAAGCGCAGCCCCCACCTCGAGGCGCGCTTGAAGCCGGTGGCTGAATGTTCGCGCTTCGCGTCGGGTTCGCCGGCTGAGTGTGTTCCGATGCCCTGGTCGAGCGCTTCGTGGCGGCTGAAAGTTGGAAACCCAAGTCGGTCCATGACCATCTCATGATCATGTCATGACCATCTCATGATCATGTCATGACCATGTCATGACCATTCACCAGCGCCACCCCTTCATCCGAGTTTCTCGGACTTTCAGAAGGTTCATCAAACAAAGGAACTCAGCGTGCGCAGCATAACTGTGCGCACGCTGAGTCCGGATTGATGCCCGTGGTTGAACCTAGAGTCGCCAACGACTGCGCCGGCCGACATTTCGAACAAACGCATCCAGAATCTGCGAACTCTCATCGCCGCTCAGTTGGCCATCCCCGTCGAGATCAAAGCGGGCGACTGTGGCCTGTTGGTTATCCCAGTCGTGATTCGCCGACATTTCTGCGACCTTCGCCCGCTCAAGCAGGGCGCGACCCGCAGCGATTTTTCCTAGTTGCTCAGGGGACTCCGCGGCGGTGATCGCCTCAAGCAGCCAACTTTCAAAGTCAGCGTATTCGAGCTCGCACTTTGTGATGAGCTTGTCCGCCTCGACCTGCGCTCCGCCTCCAGAGAGCGGGGCGGCGTCGCGCTTTCGAATCGCGTCGACGGCCTTTCGGCGAAGGACATCAAGACGCTGGACTGCTTCATCGCGCAGCGCGAGAAAGGCAGGAGAGGGGTGCTCAGACGCGATCGCTCTGAGATGTTCGAGGGTCCCCGAGGGAACGTACGCATTTGGATAGGCCTCCGCGAGTGCGTTCAACTCGAACTCCCCAGCAAGGGCCTCGGGCATGCTGGCCGACAGTTCGGTGATCGTGAGGTCGTTCAACTCTCGGATCAATATTCGAGCTTGCAGCAATTCTCGCGCTTCAACCGCTCCAATCACAGTGCGATTTGCCCGCGCGGTCGCGGCCCGTCTTGCTGAGTCTCGATCCGCGTTCGTCCTCATCTGGGGTTCGGCTGCTTCACGAGCTGCGAGTAAAAGGTCGAGTTCGCGCCAGTAGCGTTCAATGCATTGGGTCGCGCTCTCGGAGGAGATACCTCTCAGGTGGCGCTTGGCCACCATGCCAACATCGATGCGCTCTCCAGCAATGCCTGCAGACGTGTGCATTCGGTCGCGGCGGATCTCGCGAATCGCATCGGGGATCAGCGCCAACTGCTCATCAGTCAGGATTGCGCGGAGTGAATCAAGAAATGCGAGCGAGGTCTCCCGCCCCGGAGTGTCGGTCGCCAAATCTGCGGAGAGTGCGAGGAGAATCTCACGCTGGCCTTCGTCGAGCCGGAGAGCCCGCTCCAGAAGCGGGAGATCGCGAACAAGGACGACAGGTGTGTAGTCACCATCAACTGCTTTGGTCGCCAAAACTGCCATTGAAGACAGAGGCACCGCGCTTGCCGGAGAAGCGGCCAACGCATGGAGCAACAACGCAACGGATAGCCCGCAGGCCCGAGGGCCGATTCGCATCTTCATCCTGAACTCCCCTCCACGCTGCGCGACACACAGGTGACGTCCTGTGTTTCACGACCGCGTGGTCTTTCAATTGCGCTGGAGAGGTTCGCGAAACGACCCGCGAGCAACCCGGCGTTGGCCAACTATGCCGCGATACTCACGGGTTGCAAGCACGCGGTACTTGAGATCTCCCTGAATCACGACAATGTTCACCGTCACAAACGGAAAAAAATCGGCTCGAGAGAGCCAGCGAAATGGTTATCAGTCGCTCAAAATGCGCATGGATTCTCGTTTGTCGTGTTACGAGACTCTCAAAGAGAGAGGCACTCAAAGGCGTCGCGCGCCGCGAAAGCGTGTGTTTGCGGGACGGCGGTTGCAGACAAGACGCAAGTCGAACAAATCAATTTCGTTATCAACCCTTTCGAACCGTCTAATAATGCGAATATCTAGCAGTATTCAGAAACCAATTTGCGAAACCCGCAATTCGGCCGATGTTCTCCCGTCCACTGAATCGTCTCCAGTGGTTGCGACTCATCCCGTTTCACTGGGCGATTTTTGAGTCTCTCTGCCTCCCGTCACAGGCAGTTCGTCGAGTGAACGACTGAGTCAAGTTTCCGAGGTTTCTATGTTCAACGCTCTCTCCCACACGTTCCGCACGATTGTTCGAATGGTTCTGCCCTCACTCGCAGCAACTGCTGCGGTGTCGTCACAGGCCGGCGCGCAGCAGTGCGTTACCACGTCCAACCACGTCTCGATCGCGGGCTTGAATGTCTCCGGAATGACGTTCTCCAACTACGTGAACGCCGCAGTGGGCGTTGCCGTCGACGGTGGGGCGTTAGTGTCGGTCGACGCGACAGGTATGAGCGGCGTGCAACTGAACTACATCAGTTCGAAGGCGGAATACGTCGTAGATGACGGCATCTCGGGCGCGGTGGCGCTCACATCGTCGCAACTCGAGCTCAACCTCTCTGCGCTTTTCTCCCGAATCTGCTCTGGGGCCACCGTGACGGTGAACGCCTCAGGCATGTCCAACGCCCAGATTCTCGTCACCGACGAGTTTTTCGCGCTTGTTGACTCGCTGAGCAACCTCGCGTCCGACAAGACGATTTTGGTCAACGCGTTCGAAGTCTCGGGGCAGACGGTCACCGGGACGGGCGCTCTCACCATCAACTCCGCGACGCTGACGGGCGTCTCGGACCTCCGCAACATCGCGTCGACGATCAACCTCACCGTTCCCTCGCCCTTCTCGGTTTCAGGCGCCTTGAGCAGCCTCGCCGTGCGTGGCAACCAGCTCGGTAGCCTCAGCTTCAACGGCGGCGGCACGCTGACCGTTGATGGCGAGATGGGTTCGCACGACCTCGAAACTCGCGCGGCTGGCGTCACGCTCGCCTTCGCGAACTCTTCGGTCACGTCGGGCTCGACGGTGACCCTCTCCGTCGTCCAGGCCGCGAATAAGACGATCGCTGGTCCTGGCTCGGTGGACATCAACGGCACCGCGGTCGCCGCGAACACCAGCTTCGCTGGCATCGCGAACGCGCTGATCCCGACCGGCCTCTCGGTCGCTTCGGGTATCGACTTCACCCTCACCGCGGCTCAGGCCAATGGCCTTGAGGTCGTTGGTTCGGGTCGCGTCCTCCTCTCGGGTGGCGCGGTCGGTGCGAACGCGTCGCTCACGAACCTCGCCTCGACGCTCGACGTCGGTTCGACGACGGGTTCGTTCTCGGTAGCTTCCGGTGCAACGTTCACCCTCACCGCTGCGCAGGCTGATGGCCTGACGATCGCGGGTGCAGGCACGACGAACATCGACGGAAACGTCGCTGCAAACGCGAACTTCACGCTCATTTCGACGTTGCTCAACATTCCGGGCGAGGTCGGCGCAGGCAAAACGCTCACCCTGACGACGGCCCAGGGCAACGGCCGCACGCTCAGCGGCGCGGGCTCAGTCGCCCTCGTCACCAACGAACTAACCGACTCCGTCAACTTCCGCGGCCTTACGACCGCGGGTTTCTCGTTTACTGGATCGGTCACGTCGGGCAACACGATCTCGATCAATGCGGTGCAAGCCACCGGCTGCGCCATCTCTGGTGCGGGTACGGTCGACATCCTCTGCACGAGCGGCAACGACACCGTGACAGCTGGAAACATTTCGGCTCGCCTCGCGGTCAGCGCGCTTGCCGGAATCGATAACGTCACCGTCGGAGCCGGTAACGACTCCATCGACGGTGGCACAGGCTCCGATACGGCCAACTTCTCGTCGAGCTTCGCAAGTGCA